>NZ_CP147846.1:5113124-5413896 GCF_037327425.1 Rhodococcus sovatensis
TGGCGTCGGTCAAGCCCGATCTGTTCAACTTCGATCTCACTCGCCGCTCTCGCCAGAAGGCAGAGAAGGCCGAGAAGAACAGCACTTCGTAGAGATATCGGTCATAATCGGGGACTGAAATCCTCGATGGTGCGGTTGTATGAGCGTCACGGGAGATTTTCGTCTTCCCGGACAGGCAACTGGAGACATCGTGAGCAGTTCGGTGGATACGCCCTCGCGGGCCTATACGTGTGGTCCCCGTGTCTGTGGCCCGCGAATCAAGGCCCGGATCCTCGGTGAGTCTGTCACTGCGCAGTTCGCGCGCTTCGTTATCGTCGGTGCTTCCAGCAATGCCCTGTACGCGGGTCTGTTCGTAGCTCTTGCGACGCTCGGCTCGTTCACAGCCAACCTCATCGGCATCGCCGCCAGCACTGTCCTGGCAAACGAACTGCACAGGCGTCATACCTTTCATGCAGCGCAGCGCGTCGGCTGGTTCCAGACTCAATGGGAAGCCGGCGGTCTGGCACTCGTCGGACTCGCGCTCGGTACGGCAGCGCTCGCGGCGGTTCACCTTCTTTTCCCCGGCGCGTCCTCCCTTGTCCAGATCGTCGCGGTCGTCGCGGTCAGTGCTGCTACCGGAGCACTGCGGTTCCTTGCCCTGCGCGGCTGGGTGTTCTAGACCGGCGCTGTCTGACTCGCGGCTGTTCCACCACCCTCGGTACTGCCCGGCGCTAGGCTGACCTCGCTCCGGATTCGAGGAGCGGAGCCTGGGCAGGAGGCCTGCGATGGGTAGGTGGTTCACCGAGACGGTCGTCGACAACGGTCGTCTGCCGTTGTTCTTTCTGCTCGTTTCGTTCCTGCTCGCGTTCCTGTTCATCAGGTTCAGCGTGCGGATGATTCGAGCCGAGGTGTCCTGGTGGCCGGGCAACGTGACGCCCGGCGGTATGCACATCCACCACGTCATGTTCGGTCTGGTGATGGTGCTGATCTCCGGATTCGCCCTCGTCGCGATAGCCAACTACGAGACCCCCATTGCCAACTGCGTCTTGGCGAGTGTGTTCGGTATCGGCAGCGCGCTGATGCTCGACGAGTTCGCCCTGATCCTGCATCTGCGCGATGTGTACTGGGCCGAAGAGGGCCGATCCTCGATCGATGCGGTGTTCGTCGCCGTGGCGATCACCGGGCTGTATCTGCTCGGTGTCCATCCCATCGGGTTCGCGGGCGATTTCGACGCATACCAGGAGGACCGATCGCTCGGGACGCTCGCGCTTGTCCTCGGCGGTCTGGCATTCCAATTGATGCTGGCGGCGATCACCTTGCTCAAGGGCAAGCTCTGGACCGGTCTCGTCGGGCTGTTCTTCGTTCCGTTGCTGATCGTGGGAGCGTGGCGGATCGGACGACCGAACTCGCCGTGGGCACGGTGGCGGTACGCGGACAAGCCGTCGAAACAGGCGAAGGCATGGATTCGCGAGAAGCGACTACGTGAACCAGTGGTGCGCGCGAAGATCGTTGTCCAGGAGGCACTGTCGGGCAGATTCGGAGTACCCGTCGAAGTGCCGGAGATGCCCGAGATACCCAAGGCTGCGCCGGCGTCGGCGAAGTTGCCGAACCGTTTGGTGTCCTCGATTCAGTGGCGTAGAACCCGCCGACGTCTGCGTCGTACTCCGGTGTGGCGTCTGCCGGTTGTGCTGGTGTCGTTGTCGATGGTGCTGGCCTACACCTTCGTCGCGATCGACGCCGAGGTCGCCGAGCCCACGGGCGCGCTGGAGATCGATTCGGACCTCGACATCGGTGCCACCGCGACGCTTCTGGCGGTCATAGCAGGCGGCATGATCACCCTCACCGGTTTGGTGTTCACTGCAATCACGCTTGCCATGCAGTTCGGGGCGTCGCAGATTTCGGTGCGGGTGGTGCCGATGCTGCAGGAGGAAGCGATCATGCGGTGGTCGATCGGGATGTTTCTGTCCACGTTCGTCTTTGCCGTCGTGATCGCCTCGGATCTTGCCCTGTCGGGTCAGCGGGCGTCACCGGTGTTGTCGACGTCCATTGCAATTCTGTTGGCCTTCGTCAGCGCGTTCCTGTTCATCGGTTTGGTGGCACGCGTCGGGATGATTCTCAATTCCTCGCGGCTACTTCGCTGGATCGCCGCGCAGGGGCGGACCTCGATTTTCCGGATGTATCCGGCCGTGTCGCCGGAGACCGAAAGATCGCCGGAAGTCGTGACATCGCCGGAAGCCGTGACATCGCCGGAAGCCGAGAGAACGCCCGATACCGTGCCCCCGTCGGAGACCGTGCCCCCGTCGGAATCCACCGGCCCACTCGGAGCGACGACGACGGTTCGCCTCGAGCAACTGTCCTCGGACGGCCGGATTCTGTTGGCCGTCGATGTGGCCGGCATCGAGCGTATGGCAACCAAGTGGGGCGTGACGGTGCAGCTCATGCCGACCATAGGTGAGTTCGTTGCCCAGGATTCGGTTCTGTTCGAGGTCCAGGGGCCGCAGTTGCGCGTGCGGCCACACCGACTGGTCGGTGCCCTGGTATTCGGCGACACGCACAGCCCAACGGTGAGTCCGGCGGCCGCTCTGCAGGCGATCGTCGACATCGCGTTGAAGGCACTCTCTCCCGCGATCAACGATCCCGGCCGCGCGGTGCAGGCCATGGACCACCTCGAGGATTTGTTGATGACGCTCGCTCCCCGGGTTCACCATGAGTCCGACGACCTGGCCCCGACTCGTATTCGCGGAACTCGGCGCACGTGGGCCGACTACGTCGCGGTCTCCACCGACGAGATCCGACACTTCAGCAGGGGATCCACGCAGGTTCAGCGTCGGCTCCGGTCGCTGCTGGTGACGCTGGTCGATGCCTGCCCGCCGGACCAGCATCCGCCGCTCGTCGCGCGGTTGGAAGCCCTCGACGCACAGGTGGCGAGGGAATGGACCGGAAGCCTCGATGTGAGCCTCGCGAGTGCTCCGGATCCTCAGGGTTTGGGATCGGAGTTGGGCTCGACGGGTCGCGGCCATCCGGTGGTATTGGGAGCGGAGCAGAAGAGCGGGTAGTCGACGGTCGTGCATCGGGCCATGACTATCGGAACCAGCTGTGCGAAAATCGTTCCCGTGACCCCGCAACCTGTGCTTTCGCCGTTGACGACGGCGGCGATCTTTCTCGTCGTGACCGTCGATGTCGGTGGTGAGGACGCGGTTCGCGAAGTTCTCGCCGATATCGCCGGTCTTCAGCGGTCCGTCGGATTCCGAGTTCCCGACGGAAAGTTGACGTGTGTCGTCGGAATAGGATCCGACGCGTGGGATCGGCTGTACGAGGGTCCGCGCCCCGCCGAGTTGCACCCGTTCGCGCCGCTGGAGGGCGCTGCCCACAGCGCACCCTCGACACCTGGGGATCTGCTGTTCCACTTGCGAGCTCAGCAACAGGATCTGGTGTTCGAGATGGCGACTCAGATCATGAACAAGCTCGACGGTGCGGTGACCGTCGTCGACGAGGTGCACGGCTTCAAGTTCTTCGAGATGCGCGATCTGATGGGTTTCGTGGACGGCACCGAGAACCCGACGGGTGAGGACGCCGAAGTCGCGGTGACGGTGGGTGACTCGGATCCCGGCTTCATCGGTAGCAGCTACGTCATCGTGCAGAAGTACGTGCACGACATGGGTTCTTGGAATTCTCTGAGTACGGAGGACCAGGAGAACGTCATCGGTCGAACCAAGCTGACCGATATCGAGATGGACGACGACGTCAAACCACCCAATTCGCACACCGCGCTCAACGTCATCGAAGACGACAACGGTGTACAGCTCCAGATTCTGCGTAACAACATGCCGTTCGGAGCCGTCGGGACCAAAGAGTTCGGTACCTACTTCATCGGATATTCGGCAACTCCGGCCGTCACCGAAGAGATGCTGCGCAACATGTTTCTCGGCAAACCCGAGGGAAACTACGACAGGATCCTCGACTTCTCCACTGCCGTCACTGGCACGCTGTTCTTCGTTCCCACACTGGATTTCCTCGAGGATCCGCCGGCGAAGCCCGCAACGGAGATCGTCACCTCCGTCGATGTGGGAGCATCCGACGGCTCGCTCGGCATCGGAAGTATGAAGAGCACCTTCGACAACGAGTCCACCACCAAGGGAGTGTCGGTCCAATGAGTAATCTGCATCGCGAGCTTGCCCCGATTTCGGCTGCGGCCTGGGCCGAGATAGAAGAGGAGGCAACGCGCACGTTCAAGCGCAACGTCGCAGGGCGCCGAGTCGTGGATGTGAAGGGGCCGTCCGGTCTCACTCTCGCGGCGGTCGGAACCGGGCACCAGAGTTCGATCGCCCCGATCGCCGACGGCGTCATCGCGCATGCGAGGCAATCGCAACCGGTGGTGGAACTCCGAGTCCCGTTCACCGTCAGCAGGTCTGCGATCGACGACGTCGAACGCGGTGCGAGCGATTCGGACTGGCAGCCGGTCAAGGACGCGGCCACACAGATTGCGTTCGCGGAGGACCGTGCGGTGTTCGAAGGCTATGCGGCAGCGGGGATCACTGGGCTGCGCGAGAGTGCGTCGAACCCGGAGTTGAAGCTTCCGTCGGATCCGCGGGACTACCCCGAGATCATCAGCCAAGCCATCACGTCGTTGCGGCTGGCAGGCGTCAACGGCCCGTACTCGTTGCTGCTCAGCGCGGAGGCCTTCACTGCCATCAACGAAACGTCCGATCACGGTTACCCGATCCGTGAGCACCTGCGTCGTCTGCTCGACGGTGAGATCATCTGGGCTCCCGCAATCGACGGTGCGTTCCTGCTCACTACCCGCGGTGGGGACTACGAACTTCACCTCGGCCAGGACCTGTCGATCGGATACCTGTCGCACGACGCCACGACCGTCGAATTGTATTTCCAGGAGTCGTTGACCTTCCTGGCATACACGAGCGAGGCTGTCGTGCCGCTGCTCGGGGCGCCGAAGGTGTAGTGCATGTGAGCCTCCCCAAGATCGGGCGCGCTGGGGTTGCTACTTCTAACAGAATGTTCCCGGATTGTCTTTCGGGCCGGTCGAGCGGACCTACGCTCTCGTAGGTATTCGACTCGAGGAGGCATGTCCATGGTCAGGGAACTTTCGCAGTTGGAACTGCTGCAGGAGCTCGTTCCGGTGGCGGAAGACAATGTCAACCGGCATATGTCGATGGCGAAGGAATGGCACCCGCACGACTACGTGCCGTGGGACGAGGGCCGCAACTTCGCCGAGCTGGGAGGCGTCGACTACGACCCCGAGCAGAGCAAGCTCTCCGAGGTCGCCAAAGCTGCGATGATCACCAACCTGCTCACCGAGGACAACCTCCCCTCGTACCACCGTGAGATCGCCGAGAACTTCTCACAAGATGGTGCCTGGGGGACGTGGGTCGGTCGGTGGACCGCCGAAGAAAACCGCCACGGCATCGTCATGCGTGACTACCTCGTCGTGACCCGCGGCGTCGATCCCGTTGCGCTCGAACAAGCTCGCATGATCCACATGACCAATGGTTTCGCGTCGCCCGCCGGATCACATACCGGACTGCTGCACTCGGTGTCGTACGTGACGTTCCAGGAACTCGCGACGCGCGTGTCGCACCGCAACACCGGCAAGGTGTGCGACGACCCGATCGCCGACCGCATGCTCCAGCGCATCGCGGCGGACGAGAACCTGCACATGATCTTCTACCGCAATATCTGCAGCGCAGCGATGGACATCGCTCCCGATCAGACATTGAACGCGGTGTCCGACATCGTCATGAACTTCCAGATGCCCGGCGCAGGCATGCCGAACTTCCGCCGCAACGGCGTGTTGATGGCCAAGCACGGCATCTACGACCTGCGCCAACACCTCGAAGAGGTTGTGTGGCCCGTTCTGCGCAAGTGGCGAGTCTTCGAGCGTGAGGACTTCACCGGTCGCGGCGAGAACAAGCGCGAGGAACTTGCCGCCTTCTTGGAGGATCTGGAGAAGCAGGCCACCAAGTTCGAGGAAATGCGTGACCGCTCCCTCGCTCGTGAGGCCGCCAAAACGCAGCGTCTGGCCTCGCAGTCTGCGTGAGTGGGGGCTCCGCCCCCAGTGGCACGGTTAAGTGCACCCCAATGCACTCAACCGTGCCACTGGTGTGAAGCGCCCACCGACAAGTCAACCTGAACAACGGAGTTCGTTCTGAGTACGACAACGGAAAAGCTCGTCGGCCTGACCGCGAAGCTCGAGGAAGCGCGCAATCCAGGCAGCGAGCGGGCGATCGCCAAGCGAACAGCAGCTGGGCTGCCGAGTCCGCGAGATCGGATCGACGCACTCCTGGACCCAGGTAGCTTCGTCGAATACGGAGCGCTGATGCGTGCGCCCGGGAGTAGCGCCAACCCGTACGGTGATGGCGTCGTCACCGGCCGCGGCACCGTCGAGGGCCGGCCCGTGGTGGTGTACTCGCACGACAACACGGTGTTCGGCGGATCGCTCGGGGAGATGTTCGGCCGCAAAGTCGTTGCAATGATGGAACTCGCCGCGAAGACGGCCTGCCCGATCATCGGGATCAACGACTCGGGAGGCGCACGAGTCCAGGATGCGGTGACATCGTTGGCGTTCTACTCGGAGATCGGCAGACGGCAACGGCTGCTGTCCGGGCTGGCGCCGCAAATTTCGATCATGCTGGGCAAATGCGCAGGGGGAGCAGCATATTCACCTGCCTGTACCGACTTCGTCGTCGCGGTGCAGGATCAGGCCTACATGTTCGTCACCGGACCGGACGTGTTGAAAGCGGTTACCGGAGAGGAGATTTCGGCCGAGGACCTCGGTGGCGCCAAGAAGCAAGCCAGCTATGGGACGGTTCATCACGTTGCCGATTCGGAACCGGAAGCATTCGCCTGGGTCAAGACTCTTCTCGGCTACCTGCCCAGTAATTGCTACGAGAGCGCGCCACTGGTCAATCCCGGGCTCGAACCCACTGTGACCGAATCGGATCTGAGTCTCGACTCGTTCCTGCCCGATTCGGACAACACTGCGTACGACATGCACGACGTCATGATGAGAGTGTTCGATGACGGAGAATTCCACGAGATCGGTGCGTTGTACGCCCCCAACGTCATCACCGCGTTCACGCGTGTCGACGGACGAACGGTCGGCGTCGTGGCGAACCAACCGACATATCTTTCCGGCGCACTGGACATCGCGAGTTCGGAGAAGGCAGCGAGGTTCATCTACATCTGCGACGCGTACGCCATCCCGGTCGTGTTTCTCGTCGATATCCCCGGTTATCTGCCAGGGCTGGAACAGGAGCGCGCAGGGGTGATCTACCGCGGCGCGAAATTGCTTGCCGCCGTGATCGAATCGACCGTACCGAAGGTGACCGTCGTGATCCGAAAGGCGTACGGCGGTGGCTATGCCGTGATGGGCTCGAAGAATCTCGGAGCCGATCTCAACTTCGCATGGCCGACGGCGAGGATCGCGGTCATGGGGGCAGAGGGAGCGGTCGGTCTGCTGCGTCGTCGAGAAATCGAAGCGGCAGGAGAGGACGGGCCTCGCGTCCGCCAGGGTTTCATCGACTTTTACAACGAGTTCGTCGCGACGCCCTACACCGCGGCCGAGCGTGGATACATCGATGCGGTGATCGAACCGTCGCAGACGCGCCTCGAGATCCGCCGGGCATTGATGTTGTTGGCGGACAAGACGCCCGACCCACTCCCGCCGCGGCGCAGATCGCTCCTGCGTCCTATCTAGTGCTGGGCGTCCCGCCCCAGACGGTATGAGGGTGCCCCGGAGATTTCATCAGCTTCGGGGGATGCGGGCCGGGGCCCCTCTCACCCATGTTCGTGGGTTACCGAGTAGGAATTGGCCCTGCTCGGTCTATCCAACAGTGGTGGGAGGCCCCGGTGATTACTGAGCGTACGAGTGTTGGTCTCGATGTGCACGCACGTTCGGTCGCGGCAGCAGCGATCGACGGCGTGAGCGGCGAAATTTTCAGATCCACGTTGACCCCGGATTACGAACACATCCGATCCTGGATAGCCTCGTTACCCGGCCCGACTGCGGTCGCGTACGAAGCAGGCCCGACCGGGTTCGGGCTCTACAGGGCGCTGACGGAAGCGGGCATCCGCTGCGAAGTCGCAGCGCCGTCGAAATTGCAGCGACCTGCAGGTGACCGCATCAAAACCGACGCCCGCGACGCACTGCACCTGGCGAAACTTCTGCGTCTGGACGAGATCACCTCGATCTCGATCCCGACCGTCGAACAGGAAGCGGCGCGTGATCTCGTGCGTGCCCGCGAGGACTGCCGAGGTGACCTGATGCGCTCGCGGCACCGGTTGTCCAAACTACTTCTGCGTCATGGCATCGTCTACTGCGCTGGCAACGCCTGGACCCAGGGCCACGACCGATGGCTGCGGGGGGACGCGCGCCGAGCATTGACTATGCCCGCGACGCGATTGGCATTCGACGCCGACTACGACCACGTACTGACCATGACCGCGCGCCGTGACAGGTTGGATGCAGCAATCGAGGCGATGGCCGCCGACAGCGAATTCACACCCATCGTGCATCGACTCGGATGCTTACGCGGGGTGGCGACGCTGACCGGATTCTCCTTGGCAGTGGAAATCGGAGACTGGAACCGCTTCACTGGCAACACAATTGGATCGTTCGTCGGACTGGTACCGAGTGAACACTCCTCTGGCGGATCGCGGGCGCAGGGGTCGATCACCAAGACCGGCAACACACACATACGCAGGTTGCTCATCGAGTCCGCCTGGCAACACCGCCCGCACTACACGCTCGGCGCCACCATGACCAAACGGTGGGACCTGGCCCCGGCCGCAGCACGAGCTCGCGGCAATGCCGGCAACCATCGCCTGCACAATCGGTGGGTCCGATTCACCGAACGCCGCAAACGGCCCGTAGTAGCCAACGTCGCCATCGCACGAGAGATGGCCGGCTGGTGCTGGTCACTGGCAGTGATGGACTGCTGAGACCCTCCTGAACCCGCTTCGCCGGCCAGAGACACCGGTGGTGACAGCGCGTGGATCGACCCGCGACGCCCCTGTGAGCAGACCTGCACGGTCGACGCTCGATGCCAGATACGCGGATACGATCCTGCCGAACACCCGTCCTGCGGTACCCAACCCGCGTATATCAGTCTGACCGCGCGTCGAGATACGACACGCTCACCACCACAGACTCACCGACGAAGCGCAGAGACGCCGTCGGGGTCGCTCCCCGGCGGCGTCTCACCCTGCCCTCTTGACAAAGTTGTTCCCATATCAGTGGCGCGGTTAAGTGCATTCCAGTGCACTCAATCGTGCCACTGGCGGCGGAGCCGCCATAATGTGTGGTGACCGAATTCTGGGACCGCATCTCCGCGGTAAGTCCTGATCCGCCCGTATGGATCGTCCAAGCTGCAGCGCTGGTGGCGCTCGCGATCGTGCTGATTCCGCAGACGTGGAGGATCGCCCGCAACGTCGTGACGATCGCCCACGAAGGCGCTCACCTCTTCGTTGCGCTGATCACCGGCAGGCAGCTTATGGGCCTGCGGCTGCATTCCGACACATCAGGGGTGGCGATCTCCAAGGGCAAGCCGACAGGTCTCGGTGTCATCGCGATGACGTTTGCGGGCTATATCGGGCCGTCGCTGCTCGGACTCGGTGCGGCGTTCGTGCTCGGCACTCAACGTGCATCCGCGGTGCTCTGGATCGGAATCATCTCGATCGCTCTGATGCTGTTGATGATTCGGAACATCTACGGGTTCGCGTCGTTGGTCACCGTCGGTGCCGCGCTGTTCGTCGTGTCCTGGTGGGGAACCGGAGAGCAGCAGGTTGCCGTTGCTTATTTCCTGACGTTCTTCCTGCTGATCGCCGGACCCCGTCCGGTCCTCGAACTGCAACGATCGCGCAGTTCGGGGCGGGCACGGGACTCCGACGCCGATCAGTTGGCTCGCCTGACGTTCCTCCCCGGAATCGTGTGGGTCGGCCTGTTCCTGCTGGTTACGGTCGGCTCGCTTGCAATGGGCGCGTGGCGGATTCTGGTTCCGGTGCAGTGACCGGTTCACCTGCGGTGAAGTAGAACATCGCCCGACGCGCGTCGACCTGCTGCTCGGTGATCGCGAGCTGCCCGCGGCTCTTGGAGAAGAACGCCGTCAGCCAGGAGATGACGGTGGTGAGGCGGCTGCGGAATCCGACGATGTAGAGCAGGTGCACGAGTAGCCACATGACCCAGGCAATGAAACCGGTGACCTTGATCGGTCCGACCTGAGCAACGGCCGAGAACCGAGACACCGTCGCCATCGATCCCTTGTCGAAGTACTTGAAGTCCTTGCGCTCGGGCGCATCCTTGCCCGAGCGAACCGCTTCGACGCCGTCGGAGATGACGCGCGCTGCGTAGCGTCCACCCTGGATGGCAACCTGTGCGACGCCGGGGAGCTTGTCCAGCGCCATCATGTCGCCGACGACGAACACCTCCGGGTGCCCTGGCAACGACAGGTCCTTCTCGACGAGCACACGTCCGGCGCGGTCGATCGGGGCGCCCGACTGTTCGGCGAGGGTCTTCCCGAGTGGGCTGGCCGCGACACCTGCAGACCAGACTTTGGTGCGCGAGGAAATACGTCGAACAGTTCCGTCGGAATCTTTGACGGTCAGACCGTTGGCGTCGAGGTCGGTGACCATCGCGCCGAGCTGGATGTCGACGCCCATCTTGGTGAGCCGCTTGGCTGCGGCCTGTCCGAGGGAGTCGGCGAACGGCGGCAGCACTTTGGGTGCGGCGTCGAGCAGAATGACGTGGGCGCTGCGGCTGTCGATGTGGCGGAAGGTGCCGTTCAGGGTCGTGTTGGCGAGTTCGGCGATCTGTCCGGCCATTTCGACACCGGTGGGTCCCGCGCCGACGACGACGAAGGTGAGCAGGCGTTCGATTTCGGCTGGATCCGTGGCGAGTTCGGCCTGGTCGAAGGCGCCGATGATGCGGCCGCGCAGCTCGAGGGCGTCGTCGATGGTCTTCATTCCCGGTGCGTATTCGGCGAAGTGGTCGTTGCCGAAGTACGACTGGCCGGATCCCGCGGCGACGATGAGGCTGTCGTAGCTGGTTTCGGTGACGCGTTCGAGAAACTGTGAGGTGACAGTTCTGTTGTCGAGATCGATGCCGTTGACCTCGCCGAGAATGACGGACGCGTTGGGCTGATCCTTGAGGATCATCCGGGTCGACGGTGCGATCTCACCTTCGGAGAGGATGCCGGTTGCCACCTGGTACAGCAGGGGTTGAAAGAGGTGGTGGGTGGTCTTGGCGATCAGAGTGACGTCGACGTTGGCTTTCCGTAGTTGTTTCGCTGCGAACAGTCCACCGAACCCGGAACCGATGATGACGACGTGATGTCGATGGAGCCGCCTGGCGAGTGCCGGGGTGAGTTCGGGCGCGTTGGACGCGGACATGGGTGTGTCCTTCTACGTTCGGGACGGGTCCGGTGTGCGGCCGTCATGTGTGCTGTGTCACTCTGGTGGTTGAAGAGTACACGACACCATGTACGAATGTTAAGACAATAAATTCAGCGACCGATATCCTCGTTCCATACGAGTGGTTCACGCTCGATGAAGTCGGCCATCAGATCGATGCACTCCTGATTTCGGAGTACCGTCACCTCGACCCCGTGCTCACGCAACCATTCGTGGCCCCCGTCGAACGTGACGTTCTCGCCCACGATCACCGCGCCGATACCGAATTGGCGTACCAGCCCGCTGCAATACCAGCACGGCGACAGCGTTGTCACCATCGTGGTCGAGCGGTAGTCACGCTGCCGACCTGCCGCTCGAAACGCGTCCGTCTCCCCGTGTACCGATGGGTCGTCGTGTTGGATGCGTCTGTTGCGGCCTGCCCCGAGCACAGTTCCGTCGGCCGCGAACAACGCCGCTCCGATGGGTATCCCGCCCTCGCGCGCACCGAGACGAGCCTGATCTATCGCGACACGAAGCATTCTCTCGGGCTCCGCCGGTGTCGAAGGACCTGTCACGTCGTCACTCTCTGTGCGGCAAGCGTTCTCCGGTGTCGGGATCGATCTCCACCGGGATATCGGTCGAATCGGGATGGTAGATGATGGGCTCGTGTTCCACCGCTCGGCGTGTGCCTGCACGGAGTGAGAAGAACCCGCCCACGAACAAGATGACCACTGCTACTGCGGCGATCGCAACCCAGCCTTCGAACCCGCCGGCGAGAGCAGTGATGAACAGCCCTGCCGCGACAATCGCAGACATCAGCATGATGACGGCGCCTCGCGTTTGCACATTCTTGATCCACCGTGGTCCTGGCGTGGGCTTCTGATCCCCAGAATTATTCTGATCTGCCATGTTTCGCGTCCCTTCGTGTTTCTCCCTCCTCGAGTTACCCGTCTGAGAAAGATTCACACGCGTCCGTCGGAGTTGGAATTGCGGACCGGAACCGACCGCAATAGCTCTTAGCGTCAGCGTTCGTACCGAATCCACGAACCAAGGGGTGGCGCAGTGATGATCGAGACGACAGGTTTGACCAAGAGCTTCACACGAGGAAAGACGAAGGTCGACGCGGTGCGAGGCATCGATCTGTCGGTGGCGGAGGGGGAGCTGGTCGCGCTGCTCGGCCCCAACGGTGCGGGCAAGTCGACGACGCTACGCATGCTCACGACCCTGCTGGCGCCGACGTCGGGATCGGCCCGCATCGCGGGGCACAGCATCACCGAGGATCGCGACGCCGTCCGACGCAGCCTGGGGTACGTCGGGCAGGGCAACGGAGGTGGGCACAACCAGCGAGTTCGGGACGAATTGCTCACGCAAGGCCGGTGCTACGGACTGTCCGCGCACAGAGCGGGTGTCCGCGCGGACGAATTACTGTCGGCGCTCGACCTCGGGGATCTGGCGAAGCGGACGGTCTCGACACTGTCCGGCGGGCAGCGTCGTCGCCTCGACATCGCGATCGGACTCGTTCACCGTCCACCCTTGCTTTTTCTCGACGAACCGTCGACGGGCATGGATCCGCAGAGCCGAGCCAACCTGTGGGAGCACATACTTCGGCTACGGCAGGAGATGGGCACCACGATCGTGCTGACGACGCACTATCTCGACGAGGCCGATTCGATGGCGGAGCGCGTCATCGTCATCGACACGGGAACCATCATCGCCGACGACACAGCCGACGCGCTGAAAGCGAATCTTGCCGGCGATCTGGTGACGCTGTCGGTTGCTTCGGCCGACGCCGCGATCGGATTGGCGTCCATCCTCGGCAGTGCAGACGGAGTCCGCGACATCACGACGTCGGGAGAACGACTGAACATTCGGGTCGTGCGTGGGGATCGTGCACTTCCGGAACTATTGAGGCGCAGTGAATCTCACGGATTCGTAGTCGAATCAGCTGACCTGTCCCGTCCGACCCTGGACGACGTGTTCCTCGGCCTCACCGGCCGCAGCCTTCGTGAAACCAGCCTTCGTGAAACCGCAACCGTTTAAGGAGCAGACATGAATACACTGACCGGAAGTTCCATAGTAATGGTGCGCGAACTGCGGCCCATGGTCCGCGACCCGTTCACTGTCGTCTTCAGCCTCACTCAACCCCTGATCTTGCTCGCATTGTTCGGGCCGCTGCTCGGCACTGTCCCGGGACTCGGTGACGGGAACGTATGGGACTGGTTCGTCCCTGGCGTGCTGGCCATGATCGCGATCTTCGGAACGTCCATGACCGGGTCCAACCTGTTGACCGAGTTGCACGACGGTTCTCACGAGCGAATGTTGGTCACTCCGCTTCCTCGGTCCTCGCTGCTGATCGGGCGTGCGGTGAAGGAGATGGTGCCGCTCGCTGCGCAGGCTGTGCTGATCGTTCTCGTCGCATTGCCGCTCGGGCTGTCGGTCGATCCGTTGGGCGCTGTAGTTGGGATCGTCCTGCTGGGGATCTTCGGGATCGGGCTGGGTGCGCTGTCGTACTCGCTCGCGCTTGCGGTTCGAGCGCAGGATTGGGTGTTCTGGGCAGTGCAGCAGACTTTGATGTTCCCGCTGCTGATCCTGTCCGGCACCATGCTTCCGCTCGATGGTGCGCCCGGATGGATGCAGTTTCTCGTCGACATCAATCCGCTCGGCTACGTGGTGAGCGCCGAACGAGCATTGTTTGCAGGTGAATTCGCGAGCATGACCGTACTGCACGGGATCGTGGCCGCGGTCAGCGTCGCGGTGGTGGGTCTCGCCGTGGGAATCAGAGCGATGCGCCGGTGACGCGGTCTGCTCTACGCTGAGTCGATGCGAGCGCACGAGGTGGTTCTGGGGCGGATCGAGCAGGATCTGGCCGCAGGCAAGATCGGCGTCGGCGACCGCCTTCCGTCGGAGCGGGCGTTGGCGGAGGAGCTGGGTGTCGGGCGCTCGTCCATCCGAGAAGCCATCAGGGTGCTCGAGGCAATGGGAGTCGTACGTACCGCAGTGGGGTCGGGGCCCGACGCGGGTGCGTACGTGATGGCCGATCCGGCGACGTCGATCGGATCGGCCCTCCGCCTGCACATGGCGACCCGGTTCCTATCGATTCCCGATGTGGTCCAAACCAGGGTGCTCCTCGAATCCTGGGCACTTCGGGAGGCGGCAGGCCGGGATCCCGATCTCTCCGCTGTCGAGTCACTGCTGGATCGGATGGACGACCTGGAGCTGCCTCCCGAGCAGTTCCATCGTCTCGACGCCGAATTGCATGTTCGGCTCGCAAGCCTGGCGGGCAACGTACTGGTCGAGGCGATGATGACCTCCCTCAGAGAGGCCATTCACGGCTATGTGATGGAAGCTGTTCCAGCACTCAATGATTGGGAATCCGTCGCGGTCAATCTGCGATGTGAGCACCGGGGGATAGTCGATGCGGTTCGCAGGGGCGACGGCGGACGAGCTGCAATCCTGGTCCGTGAGCACATCGAAGGGTTCTACGCCCTGGCGCCTCTCCAGCCGTGATCGGTGGACCCCCGCACGACGAGCGACGGGGTGAACGTCAGTTGCCGAAAAGTGTTCTCACCCTGATTGTTCACTTGCTCCATCAGTAGCTCCGCGGCGGCGTGGCCCAGTTCGGCTCGGGGCTGCGACACCGAGGTCAAGGGGACGGCCGCGCCTGCTGCGTAGTCGATATCGTCGTACCCGACGATGGCCAGGTCGTCGGGAACCCGCAATCCGCGTTGAATGTATTCTTGCAGAACGCCCAGCGCGAGCAAGTCGTTCGCGCACACTGCGCCGGTCGGAGGATTGTCGGTCATATCGAGTATTCGCCCGGCGGCCTTCGCGCCCGCCTCGATACTGAGCGATTCCGCCCAGATGGTCGACATTCGGGTGCTGGCCGAGTCTGCGACGGCATCGAGCGCGCCGGCCCGCCGATCTCGCACCTGCCGGATACTCGGCGGCCCGCCGACGAATACGAGATCCCGATGGCCGAGGTCCATCAGATGTCGCGTCGCGAGATGCCCACCGTGCACGTCGTCGACCGCGACCGAGGACCTGCCCGGAGTGCGTGATCCCCGGTCGAGAAGCACCACAGGCGTTCCCTGACGATCGAGCTTGTCGAGCATCGGAATGTTCTCCCCGACGGGACTGAGCAGGATGCCTTGCACGCGCTGCTCCATCAGAAGCCGCAACTGGCGATTCTCTCGATCCTCGGACTCACCGCTGCCGACGAGCACCATCAGCAGGTCGTTGGCGTCGGCTACCGACTCTGCTCCGGCCGCGACGTCGAGAAAGAACGGGTTTCGTGCATCGAGCACGACGACGGCAAGCATGCGGGACTGGCCTGCCCGGAGTTGACGCGCGGCATCGTTCCGGACGAATCCGAGCTGGGCGATCGCTGCCTCGACGCGCTCGCGAGTGGTCTCGGACACCATGTCAGGACGGTTGAGGACATTGCTGATCGTGCCCATGGACACACCGGCGAGGGCCGCGACCTCACGCATGCTCGCTGCCATACGGATCAGCCCTCCCCAGGATCGGATATGCACCACGCAGTGACGAAGTTCCTATCCATTGAATCGGTTCATCGCTCGGTGCGCAACATCTGCGTCCAATCGACGACGGACTCAGTGGAGAAACCTTACGTCGATCGTGCTGGATGCCATCGAGACGTTGGATGGGCGCTTGTAACGATTCAGTAACGTCAGGGAGTGATCCGTGTCACGGGGTTGACTTGTGTCCACCGTCACTTCTAGCTTTTAGGAACGAAATGAACCGTTTCAATCGAGACGGTTCGATCCGACCGGGAGGTCCTTTCATGAGCGTCTCGACGACGCCCGGCGGTGGTGGCACGATGCCAACCCCCTTGCTCGAGGTTCGGAACGTGAGAAAGACCTTCGGTGCCGTGTCCGCGGTCGCAGGTGTGTCGTTCCCGCTGTTCGCGGGAGAGGCCCATGCACTGGTCGGCGAGAACGGTGCGGGCAAATCGACCATCGTCAAGATGCTCGCGGGCGTCCACACCCCGGACACCGGCACCCTTGTCGTGGGCGGTGCGGACGTGACCCTCGGTTCTCCGGCCGAAGCGAAGTCGAAGGGCATCGCGGTGATCTACCAGGAGCCCACACTGTTTCCCGATCTCTCGATAGCCGAGAACATCTACATCGGAGCGCAACCGAAGGGTCGCGGCGGGATGATCGACCGGTCCGCGATGAATGCTGCGGCAGAAGCGCTGTTCGCACGGCTCGGGGTACCGATGAATCCCGATCGACTGGCAAGTGGACTCTCGATCGCAGATCAGCAACTGGTCGAAATCGCCAAAGCGCTGTCGACGCAGGCGTCGGTCATCGTCATGGACGAGCCGACGGCGGCGCTGTCCGGCAACGAGGTCGAGAGACTGTTCAAGGTCGCGCGTTCACTGTGCGCGGACGGAGCGGCAGTGCTGTTCATCTCGCACCGCTTCGAAGAGATATTCGCACTGTGCCAGCGAGTGACCGTGATGCGCGACGGCAAACACATCTCGACTTCCGAGCTCGCCGGACTGACCGTCGACGATCTCGTCAAAGCCATGGTGGGCCGCGAGCTCGGCGCGCTGTTCCCGAAGCTGGATGTCGAGCCGGGCGCGGTAGTGCTCGAGGTCGACGGGTTGAGCCGGGCGGGAGTGTTCACCGACGTCAGCTTCTCCGTCCGAGCTGGGGAGATCGTGGCACTCGCGGGGCTCGTCGGGGCGGGCCGCTCCGAGGTCATGCAAGCAGTATTCGGCGTCGACCCCCGCGATTCGGGTGAAGTGCGCGTCAGAGGAAGAACACTGAAACCCGGGAATCCGAAAGCTGCGATGCGTGCCGGGATCGCACTGGTGCCCGAGGACCGACGTCAGCAGGGCCTCATTCCAGAGATGTCCATAGAACGCAACGCGACCCTGACTCGATCGGCGGCGTTGGCGCGCTTCGGATTTCTCGTCGGTGGTCGGGAACGACGTTCCGCGTACGAGTGGACCAAGAAGCTGCAGACGAAGTTCGCTCGCATCACCGATCCTGTGGGGACTCTGTCCGGTGGAAACCAGCAGAAGGTGGTCCTCGCCAAGTGGCTGGCCACCGATCCAACGGTCCTCGTTGTGGACGAGCCGACACGAGGAATCGACGTAGGGACGAAAGCCGAAGTGCACAGGATCATTTCCCAACTCGCACAGGACGGCGTCGCAATCGTGATGATCTCCTCCGAGCTGCCCGAGGTCCTCGGAATGGCAGACCGTGTGCTGGTCATGCGCGAGGGCCGTATCGCCGCGGAGATCGACCGAGCCGACGCCACCGAGGAATCCGTCATGTACGCCGCGATGGGATCAACGGCCACAGGGCCGGGTGCTGCAGCATGAGCATCACCACGGACGTGAGCGCGCCTGCGGACCCGCTGAAGCCGGTGCAGAAGGACGGCACGTCACTCGTCGAGAAAGTGCTGCGGATGCGCTCGCTCGGGATACTCGCTGCCTTGATCGTGCTCGTAGCAGTCACCACAGCGAAGAACTCCGGATTCCTGTCCTCACAAAGCATCAGGGACCTGCTACTTGCTGCATCGATCGTCGCGGTCCTCGTAGTCGGCCAGACCGTCGTGATGATCACCAAGAACATCGACCTGTCGGTCGGATCGATTCTCGGACTGTCTGCATTCGCCGCGGGTTCGGTCATGCACAGTTCGCCTGACCTACCGATCGTCGTCGGGATCTTCGCAGGTGTCGCCGTCGGAGCCGTATGCGGCGTGGTCAACGCAGTATTGGTCCGATTCGGCGGCGTACCTGCACTGGTCGTGACCCTGGGAACGATGTACATCTTCCGCGGTGTCGCTTATTTCTGGGCAGGTGGAGAACAGATCACCGCCGACGAGATGCCCGGATCGTTCCTCGACCTCGGTACCGCAAGCATTGTGGGCATCCCTGTTCTGGTACTGATCGCTCTCGTCGCCATCGCGGTCACCGGGACCTACCTCGGCCGCTACCGCAGCGGACGCGACCTCTACGCCATCGGATCCAACGGACAGGCCGCCGAACTCGCCGGAATCGCGGTGGGCAGGAGGACGCTCGCGGCATTCGCGTTCTCGGGGGCGATGGCAGGTATCGCAGGAGTCATGTTCGCCGCACGATTCGGAACCGTCGACGCAGCCGCGGGAACCGGATACGAACTCAACGTCATCGCCGCGTGCGTCGTCGGCGGAGTCGCGGTGGTCGGCGGCATCGGAACCATCTGGGGCGCCGCCCTCGGCGCGCTGCTCCTGACGACGATCAACAGCGCACTCCCGGTCCTGCAGATCGACCAGTTCTGGCAGCAGGCCATTGTCGGTGCGCTCATACTCATCGCCATCGCGGCGGACCGAATCGCGGCCGTCCGTGCTGCGCAGCAACTTCGAAAGAGGAGCGCTCATGTCGAGTGATCTCGCCACGGCACCGGCCGGTCCTACAGCCCCGGCGCCGCAGTCCGGGAGCCGGTGGCGCGAGCTCCTCGCGAACTGGGACACCGCGATCATCACGCTCACGGTTCTGGTCTTGATCGGAGCCTCCATCACCAACCCCGATTTCGGCAGCAGTACCAACTTCACCTTCCTGGTCCTCGACCTGGCGCCGATCTTCCTGATCGCACTACCGATGACCCTGATCATCGTGACCGGTGAAATCGATCTGTCGGTGGCAAGTACGCTCGGGCTCAGTGGAGCGGCCATGGGCTGGATGTGGAACAACGGGTTCACGATCGAGATGATCGTCCCGATGTGCATCCTGCTCGGTGCACTGCTCGGAGCGCTCAACGGATTCCTCGTCGCTGGGCTCGGACTACCCTCTCTCGCAGTGACGATCGGGACGCTTGCGTTGTTCCGTGGATTGGCATTCGTACTGCTGGGTGATCAGGCGGTGTCGAACTTCCCTCGTGCCTATACCTCGTGGGTCACTGGAACCGTCGGTGACACCCCGATACCCAATCTCGCAATTCCGTTGGTGATCCTCGCGGTCGTCTTCGGGGTGATCTTGCAATCGACAGCGTTGGGGCGCAACATCTATGCGACCGGAGCGAGTGCGACAGCAGCGAAGTTCGCCGGAATCGACGGAAACCGAATCAAGTTCTGGCTGTACGTGGTCGCCGGCGCCGTCGCAGCGCTCGCCGGAGTCCTGTGGAGTCTGCGGTATTCGAGTGCACGCGCCGACAACGGATCCGGCCTCGAACTATCCGTCGTTGCCGCGGTACTGCTCGGTGGCGTCTCCATCTTCGGCGGCAAAGGTCGATTGCTCGGAGTTCTCGCCGCCGTGGTTCTCCTTGCCACCCTGCAGAATGCCCTCCGGCTCGAGGACATCTCGAACGAGGCGCTCACCGTCGTCACCGGCGTACTGCTCATCGTCGCCGTTCTTCTGCCCAACGTACTGAAAATTGTCCGAACCTCCTCCCAACGTCGCAAAGCCATTCGCGCTCTCTAGGATTTCCCTCCCTCGAAAGGACCCTCATGTCCCGCTTCTCCCGGCGCCTCGCGCCACTGGCAGGCGTCGCAGCCTTGTCCCTCGTGTTGACCGCATGCGTTGGCACCACTCAGGATTCGGCCTCGGATTCCTCCGACAGCGGCAGCCGAGCCACCGGCACCGCCAACCCCGACGCCCCGATCACCGAGGGACTGAAGGTCGCATTCTTGCCCAAGCAGCTCAACAATCCCTACTCCGACATCGAGGTCGCGGGCGGTGAGACCGCAGTGGGCGAATTCGGTGGTGAGTACAAGCTCGTCGGACCGAACGATGCAAGCGCATCTTCGCAGGTGTCCTATATCAATACCCTCATCCAGCAGAACCAGGACGTCATCGGTATCGCCGCGAACGATCCGAATGCCGTGTGCCCGTCGCTGAATCAGGCACGCGATGCGGGCATCAAGGTCGTGACGTTCGATTCCGACGCATCGAAGGACTGCCGGGACCTGTTCATCAACCAGGCCACCACAGAGGGCGTCGGCGAGGCGCTCGCGAAGATGACCAGCGATCAGATCGGTGGCAGCGGCAAGATCGCGATCCTGTCGGCAACCCCCAACGCCACCAATCAGAACGCCTGGATCGAGGTGCTGAAGGAACAGCTCGCCTCGAACCCCGAGTACGCAAACATCGAACTCGTCACCACGGTCTACGGAAACGACGACGACCAGAAGTCGTTCCAGGAAACCCAGGGGCTCCTGCAGACCTACCCGGACCTGAAGGCCATCGTGTCCCCGACGACGGTCGGTATCGCAGCCGCAGCACGGTACATCTCGTCGTCGAGTTACAAGGACAACATCGTCCTCACCGGTCTCGGAACTCCCAATCAGATGCGCGAGTACGTCAAGGACGGCACCGTGAAGCAGTTCGCGCTGTGGGATCCCACCGACATCGGATACCTCGCTGCGTACGCGGGTGCGGCACTGGCCTCGGGCCAGATCACCGGAGCCGAAGGCGAAACGTTCACGGCAGGTGAGCTCGGCGAGTACACGATCGGCGCCGACGGGGAACTGGTGCTCGGACCGCCCACCGTGTTCGACGCTGCCAACATCGACCAGTACGACTTCTGATCGAAACTGGCCACCGAAGATCATGAACAGGTATTGCTTCACGCTCCAACTGAGGCCTGAATCCGTCCCCGAGTACACCGAGCGCCATACCGCGGTATGGCCCGAGATGCTCGAGGCATTGAAAGCCAACGGCTGGAACAACTATTCGCTGCATATCCGCGACGACGGGCTGATCGTCGGATACGTCGAAAGTCCTGATCTCGGAGCGTCGCAAAAGGCGATGAGCAGTACCGAAGTCAACGCGCGGTGGCAGGCCGAGATGGCGCCGTTCTTCACAGATCTCGGCTCTGCCACCCCGGACGAAGGCTTCGTGCTGCTGTCCGAACTATTTCACCTCGAGAGTCAGATGGGTATCGAATCATGACCACCGCTGCACTACAGGACATCTCGGCGCTCGCCGACTTCGGCATCGAGGTGCCGAGCTGGGCATACGGCAACTCCGGCACTCGATTCAAAGTCTTCAGTACGCCAGGTGTGCCGAGAACGCCGTTCGAGAAGGTCGCCGATGCGGCCGAGGTCAACCGAGTGACGGGCGCAGCTCCGCGGGTGTCGCTGCACATTCCGTGGGACTACGTCGACGACTTCGGCAAATTGGCTGCATTCGCCGCCGACAGCGGAGTCGCGCTCGGTGCGGTGAACTCCAACGTCTTCCAGGACGACGATTACAAACTCGGCTCGCTGACCAACTCCGACCCGAGGATCCGCGCGAAAGCGGTTGCACACCATCTCGAATGCATCGATGTAATGCGGGCGACCGGCTCGAAGGTGCTCAAGCTCTGGCTGCCCGACGGCACCAACTACGCCGGCCAGGATTCCATCCGCGCACGGCAAGATCGTCTGGCAGAGTCGCTGCAGGAGATCTACGCAGGCCTCGACGACGATCATCGGCTGCTCATCGAGTACAAGTTCTTCGAGCCGTACTTCTACACCACCGATATTCCCGACTGGGGAACCTCGCTCCTGCACTGTCTGGCCCTGGGCGACAAAGCTCAGGTCGTCCTCGACACCGGCCATCATGCTCCCGGCACCAACATCGAGTTCATCGTCACCCAGCTCATTCGTCAGAACAAGCTCGGTGCGTTCGACTTCAACTCGCGCAACTACGCCGACGACGACCTCATCGTCGGTGCGGCCGATCCGTTCCAGCTGTTCCGCATCATGCACGAGATCGTCTCCGCTGGGGCGCATCTGCCGGAGTCGGGGATCAACTTCATGCTCGATCAGTGCCACAACATCGAGCCGAAGATTCCCGGTCAGATTCGTTCGATCATGAACGTCCAGGAAGCGACGGCCAAGGCCCTGCTGGTCGACGCCGTAGCCCTCGACGAGGCCCAACTGGGCGGGGACGTCCTGGGCGCACACGCGGTATTGATGGATGCGTACAACACCGACGTCCGTGGACTGCTCGGTGATCTGCGGGAGTCCAAGGGCATCGATCGTGATCCGGTTGCGGCCTATGCGCGATCGGGTTACGCCGAGCGCATCGAATCCGAGCGGATCGGCGGAAACCAAGCGAGTTGGGGAGCCTGATGGTCGAGCCATCACAGCCGCAGCAGATTTGATCGGCAATTCGTACGCCCATGTCTGAAGTCAGAGGAGAACGACAAGTGACTACCATCGACGATCTGATATCTCGCTCCAATCGACTCGGCGCGGATGCACGCAACACCAACTACGCAGGTGGCAACACTTCTGCCAAGGGAACCGCCACTGACCCCGTCACCGGTGAGAGCGTGGACCTGCTGTGGGTCAAGGGATCCGGCGGAGATCTCGGCACGCTTCGACCGTCCGGTCTCGCTGCGTTGCGGCTCGACCGGGTACTGGCGCTGAAGGATGTCTACCCTGGCGTCGAACGCGAGGACGACATGGTCGCGGCGTTCGACTACTGCCTGCACGGAAAGGGCGGCGCTGCACCGTCGATCGACACCGCCATGCATGGTCTCGTGGAAGCGAATCATGTCGACCACCTACATCCCGATTCCGGGATTGCCTTCGCAACCGCCGCGGACGGTGAAGAACTGACGCGGAAGTGCTTCGGCGATCGTGTCGTGTGGGTGCCGTGGCGTCGTCCAGGGTTCCAGCTCGGTCTCGACATAGCGTCCATCGCGGCGCAGAACCCACAGGCAATCGGCTGCATACTGGGCGGTCATGGCATCACGGCTTGGGGTGAGACGAGCGAGGAATCCGAGCAGCGATCGCTGGAGATCATTCGTACCGCAGAGAAGTTCATCCTCGACAATGGGCGGACCGCACCGTTCGGTGGTGTCATCGCCGGATTCGAAGCGTTGCCTGCGGAGGAGCGCCGCGCGAAGGCCGCGTCGCTGTTCCCACTGATCCGAGGTCTTGCATCGACCGATCGGCCACAGGTGGGCCACTTCGACGACAGCGCCGCCGTCCTCGAATTCCTCGCCGCGGAGGAGCATCCACGCCTCGCAGCACTCGGCACGTCCTGCCCGGACCACTTCCTGCGTACCAAGGTTCGTCCGATGGTGCTCGACCTGCCTCCCGCCGCGTCGGACGACGAGGTCTCGGTGCGACTGAAGGAACTGCATCAGGCCTACCGCGACGACTATGCCCGCTACTACGACGAACACGCCGACGCCGAGAGCCCTGCCATGCGGGGCGCAGACCCGGCGATAGTCCTCGTTCCGGGCGTCGGGATGTTCTCGTTCGGTACCAACAAGCAGACCGCCCGCGTCGCAGCGGAGTTCTACCTCAACGCCATCAACGTCATGCGGGGCGCCGAGGCCATCTCCACCTACTCGCCGATCGACGAGCGCGAGAAGTTCCGGATCGAGTACTGGGCTCTCGAAGAAGCCAAGCTTGCCCGGATGCCGAAGCCGAAACCGCTGGCCACGAGAATCGCACTGGTGACCGGGGCGGCGTCGGGAATCGGAAAGGCGATTGCGACGCGTCTGGCCGCCGAGGGTGCGTGCGTCGTCATCGCCGATCTCGACGCCGACAAGGCGATTGCCGCGGCAGCCGAGATCGGCAACTCCGATGTGGCGGTGGGTATCGCAGCGGATGTCACCGACGAAGGACAGATCGCCGACGGAGTTGCGGCGGCTGTGCTCGCCTTCGGCGGTATCGATCTGGTGGTCAACAATGCGGGCCTGTCCATCTCGAAGCCACTGCTCGAGACGACGGTGAAGGACTGGGATCTGCAGCACGACGTCATGGCCCGCGGGTCGTTCCTCGTCTCGCGCGAGGCGGCCCGAATCATGATGGCGCAGGGTCTCGGCGGGGACATCGTCTACATCTCGTCGAAGAACTCGGTATTCGCCGGTCCTAACAACATCGCGTACTCGGCGACGAAAGCAGATCAGGCACATCAAGTTCGGCTGTTGGCAGCAGAACTCGGCGAGCACGGCATCCGCGTCAACGGTATCAATCCCGACGGGGTCGTTCGCGGGTCAGGGATCTTCGCGGGCGGCTGGGGCGCAAAGCGTGCCGCGGTGTACGGCGTCGAAGAGGAGAAGTTGGGCGAATACTATGCACAACGAACGCTTCTCAAGCGCGAGGTGCTCCCGGAACATGTAGCCAATGCGGTGTTCGCGTTGACCGGCGGGGAACTGACCCACACCACTGGCCTGCACATTCCGGTGGATGCAGGCGTCGCAGCCGCATTCCTGCGCTGATGGGCGTGTTCGCGGCCGTCGATCTCGGCGCGTCGAGTGGACGGGTCATGCTCGGTCGGGTCGAGAACGGTCAAGTCAGGTTGGACGAAGTCGCACGGTTCGAGAACCGGCCCGTGCGACTGAACGGTTCGCTGCACTGGAACATCGTCGATCTGTATCAGGGGGTTCTCGACGGGTTGCGCACTCTCGTCGACGGCCTCGAAGGTGAGACCCTGACGTCGATCGGAATCGACACCTGGGCAGTGGACTACGCACTGCTGGCTGCAGACGGCTCGATGCTCGGAATCCCCTTCCACTACCGCGATGCACGCAACGACGGTGAGCATGCCGACCTGTTCCTACGGAACGGCATCGCGCAGCTTCCGTTCAACACCGTGTACCAGTTGCTGACCGAATCGACCGATCGACTCGCGTCGGCACACCGGATGCTCATGATTCCCGACCTGCTGGCGTACTGGCTCACCGGTATCGCAGCAGGTGAAGTCACCAACGCATCCACGAGTGGGATGTTGGATCCGACTACGCGGCAATGGGATCGGGAGCTCGTCGCCGAAGTCGGGTTGAAGCCCGATATGCTGCCGACGCTGCTCGTTCCAGGTGAGCGAATCGGTTCGCTGAGACCGGATGTGGCAGCGCTCGTCGGATCTCGTGCGGACGTCGTTGCCGTCGGGACCCACGACACGGCGTCGGCGATCGTCGCAGTTCCGGCGGAATCGTCGAGCTTCGCCTATATCGCGTCCGGCACGTGGTCTCTCGTCGGAGTCGAGGCACCAGGGCCGGTGATCTCGGCCGCAGCCAGGGACGCCGGGTTCACCAACGAAGCCGGCGTCGACGGGACTGTTCGCCTGCTGCGCAATGTCATGGGCTTGTGGCTCGTCCAGGAGTCCCTACGTCAATGGGAACGTGATGGCGTCACGTATTCGCTTGGCGACCTGCTGGCCGAAGCCGAGAGCCTCGGTGGCGTGGGGGCCGTAGTCGATCCGGATCTTCCGGTGTTTCTGCCACCGGGCGACATGCCGTCGAGAATCGCCGAGGAGTGCAGGGCCGCAGGTGTTCCCGTTCCGTCCACTCCTGCCGAGACCGTCCGCTGCATCATGGACAGCCTCGCGGCGGCATATGCCCGATCGGTTCGCACCGCCGGTGAGTTGGCCGGAATCGACATCGAGACGGTGCATATCGTCGGAGGAGGATCGCAGAACGAACTCCTGTGCCAGCTGACCGCCGACGCGACCGGCCTACCGGTCGTCGCTGGACCGGTGGAAGGTTCGGCGCTCGGAAACGTACTGGTGCAAGCCCGTGCGGCCGGCGCGATCGCGGGCGGAGTGGCCGAGATGCGCCACGTCGTCGGTCGGTCGTTTCCGCTGACCCGCTACCTGCCGCGGGGTGCTGACGCCGGCAGCTAGAAAATCACCCGTCGCTAGAAAATGACCCAGAGTATCGATGCCACCGCGAATACCGCGAGACCGAGCGTCGTCTCCATCACGGTCCACGTCTTGAGCGTCGTCTTCTCGTCCATACCGAAGAAGCGACTGACGAGCCAGAAGCCGGAATCGTTGACGTGCGAGAGCACAGTGGCACCGGCTGCAAGCGCGAAGACGAGAAGCGCGATCTTGAAATTGCTGAGGTCCTGCTCGCCTACCTGCACTGCGATGAGTCCGGCAGTGGTGGTCAACGCGACCGTCGCCGATCCCTGGGCGACTCGCAACGCAGTGGCAATGAGGAATGCCTGCAGGAGGATGGGCAGACCCAATCCCGACAACGACGAGGTCAGCGACTGGCCGATGCCGCTGGCTCGCAGCACGCCGCCGAACATTCCGCCGGCACCGGTGATGAGGATGATGGAGCAGATGGGTCCGAGTGCCTGGTCCATGAACTTGGCAGCATCGCCGATAGGGAAGCGACCCGGTGCCAGCAGGAACAGCGCGAGCAGCAGTGTGATCAGCAATGCGATCGGCGTCTGACCGAGGAGCACGAATGCAGATGCCCACGTTGTGTCGCCGTCGATCACACCTGCACTCGACAAGGTGTTGACGACGGTGTTCAACGAGATCAAGACCAGCGGTG
Source organism: Rhodococcus sovatensis (assembly GCF_037327425.1). NCBI lineage: Bacteria > Bacillati > Actinomycetota > Actinomycetes > Mycobacteriales > Nocardiaceae > Rhodococcus > Rhodococcus sovatensis. The sequence continues at coordinate 5,139,749 of NZ_CP147846.1, forward strand.
TCAACAGAATCAACAGAACGGTGGAGAAGCTCGGCGAGGACCCGAACTGTCCGGACGAGTCGTCTCGGGTGTCGCTGTCACTACTGTCTGCGCTGTCACCGGTGCCTGCGGACCCGGTCTTGTTGGTCCCGGTCTTCTGAGGTCCGGTGTTCTGGGGTCCGGCGAGCAGGTCGACTGTTGCGACGTCGAATCGGCGACCCAACGCAGTACCCACGAGGTAGGAGCCGACGAACCACGACACGATCGCCACGGGGACACCGACGAGTAGAACGGTACCGATGTCGCCGCCCAGCAGTTCCGTTGCTGCCACTGGACCGGGGTGCGGCGGAACGATCGCGTGCATGGCGGCGAATGCACCCGCGGTCGGCAGTGCATAGAGCAGGATCGACCCGCCGAAGCGGCGGGCGACGGTGTAGATGATGGGAAGAAAGACCACGAGGCCTGCGTCGAAGAAGATGGGGAAACCGAAGATCAGAGCGGCGACGCCGAGTGCCAACGGTGCTCGCTTGGCGCCGAACCGGTTGATCAGGGTGTCGGCCAATACTTGTGCGCCACCGGTGATCTCGAGCAGTCGCCCGACCATCACTCCTAGGGCCACCAGCAGCGCCACCGATCCGAGGGTCGAGCTGAAGCTCGACATCAGCGCGTCCGGCACCTCCGCCAACGGGATGCCGGCTACAACAGCGGTGACGGCACTGACCAGCACGAGTGAGACGAACGCGTGCAGTTTGACCTTCATGATGAGGAACAGCAGTACGGCAACCGCTGCTGCAGCGATCAAGAGCAGTGCCGTCGTTCCGTATGCCGGTTCGATCGGATCCATGGGTACCTCGTTCATTGCAGGAGATTTCGACCCTATCGGACATATACCGCGTCCCGCGGGGTTCCAACACGTCGATCTCGAGGCGTTGACTGCGCGGGTACCGTGCCCTGTATGAGTGATGCAGATCACGGGAACGCTGAACTCCAGGAGCAAGCTCTGCGACTGGCCGCAGCTGCCAGAGTGAAGATGAAGCATCGTCGCGAGCAGCAAGATGGGGGATTGGGGGGATTTGTTGCCGAGCGCGCCGGTGACTGGAGTCTCGACGACCAGAACACTGCTGCGATGGACAAGCAGGCCCGATTCTGGAGTGTTGTCACGGACCGGTGGTTCCGCATGGAGATCGACGGGTGGGAGAACATTCCGGAACCACCGGTCCTCGTAGTCGGAGTCCATTCCGGCGCGCCGTTCGTATGGGACGCATGGACCGTCGGTGCGCAGTGGTGGCGTCGTTTCGGCTCCTCGCGCACGCTGCACGGAACGGCACACGACGCGTTGATGGCTTTTCCGATCATCGGGAAGGTGTTCCGGTCGATGGGGGTGTTGCCCGCTGCTCCGGATTCGATGTCGACGGCGCTGGCCGAGGGCCGGGACGTCATCGTCTGGCCGGGAGGTGAGGTCGACTCCCTACGGCCGTGGAGCGAACGCGACGTCGCGACGCTCGGCGGCAGGATGGGATTCGTCAAACTCGCTATCCGGATGGGTGTTCCGATCGTGCCGGTCGCGACCGTCGGTGGTGCCGATGCGATGCCGGTGCTCGTCCGGGGCGACACGCTTGCGCGGGTGCTGAGGCTGGATCGAATCGCACGATTGAAAGTGTTCCCGATCGCGCTGTCGCTGCCGTGGATCATCTCGCCCGCCGCACTGCCTCAGATACCGCTGCCTGCCAAGATCCGCACGCGATTCATGCCGCACGTGGCCGTCGACCACGATCCGTCGCGCTGTGAGGACGAGGACTACGTCGAAGCCAAATACCAGGAAGTTCGGCGACAGATTCAAAGCGGGATGGACGATCTGGCCAGGAAGCGACGGTTTCCGATCTTCGGGTAGCTAAGCTCGACTCATGGATCGACCCGCGGTAATTCTGGAGAACGACGAGACCGTTTACGACTTCTACCTGCGTCACCAGCAGAACCGTCAGGTCGCGAGGCTGGCCTATGCGGCCCTTGCCCGTCGGTTCAAGCCGCGGGTGAGCTATTCCGAAGGTGCACGCGAGGAAATACGCAGGCTGGTCTACGACGACACCCGACTGATCATCGCTGTCAATCACGTCTCCGAGACAGACCCGTATACCGTCGCCGCAGCAGCCTGGGCAAGTCCCTTGCGTCCGGCGATCGGTAGGACGCGGGTGTTGGCCAAGGACGAACTGTTCCAGGAACCGAAGCAGCGCAAGCGAATCGACATGATGGGCGGCATCCCGGTATTTCGGGGCAAGAATCACGGCATGCGCGCGGTCAGCGCAGCGGGAAACAGGATGATGGATGTCAGCGCGGAACGCGTCCGGCGTGGGGACGATCTTGCAGTGTTCCCGGAAGGTACGTGCAACCTGGTCGACCCGACGCAGATTCAACATGTCGGCAGCGGCATCGGCCACATCGCCGCGCGGATTCGCAAGCTAGGCGTCGAGCCGGTTCTGATCTGCATGGGCTTGAGTTACGGGCCTGCGCAGAAGTTGAAGTCTGCGAGCGTCTACATCGACCAACCGATCACCGGATTACCGGACAAGCCGCTCCATATCGTCCGCACCGTGGCGGACGGAATGCAGAAAGCACTCGACGGTGCAGTGGCCGCTTACTGAGCGGTAACTCGGTGTTGGTAGAACAGATCACAAGGTTCCCGTATTTCGTAACTTCAGGAGACACACGTGAGTGATGCAGTGAAGACCGCCGTAGTGACCGGAAGCGCACGAGGAATCGGCGCCGCCGTGGCCAAGCGACTGGCCAAGGACGGATTCGGAGTCGCCGTCGTCGACCTCGACGAAGCCGCGTGTGCCGATACCGTCGACGCCATCAAGTCGGCCGGTGGTCAGGCCGTCGCAATCGGGGCCAACGTGGCCGACGAGGAATCGGTGCAGACGGCGGTTGACCGTATCGCGTCCGAATTCGGTGCGCCGACCGTGCTGATCAACAACGCGGGGATCACGCGCGACAACCTGCTGTTCAAGATGACCGTCCAGGATTGGGATTCCGTGCTCGGCGTGCACCTGCGCGGATCGTTCCTGATGACCCGCGCGGTCCAGAAGCACATGATCGACGCCAAGTGGGGTCGGATTGTCAACCTGTCGAGCACGTCGGCACTCGGTAATCGCGGGCAGGCGAACTACTCGGCAGCCAAGGCCGGCATGCAGGGATTCACGAAGACCCTCGCCATCGAACTCGGCAAGTTCGGCGTGACCGCCAATGCGATCGCCCCGGGGTTCATCGAGACCGAGATGACTGCCGCCACTGCGGAGCGTGTCGGGGTGCCGTTCGAGGACTTCAAAGCAGCTGCAGCGTCGCAGATTCCGGTCAATCGCGTCGGAAATCCGGATGACATAGCGCATCTCGCGTCCTTCTTCGTCAGCGAGGGTGCGGGCTTCATCTCGGGCCAGGTCGTTTACGCCGCTGGTGGCCCGAAGGATTGATAGGGCTCGCCCTGAATGCAGAGAATGGGCTACAGCAGTTCAGCTGTAGCCCATTCTTGTCTGAAATTACGGGTCAGTACGTGTAGAAACCCTTGCCGCTCTTGCGGCCGAGCATGCCAGCATCGACCATCCGCTGCAGGAGCGGCGGCGGGGCGTAGTGCGGCTCGCGGAACTCTGCGTACAGGGATTCTGCGACAGCCAGGGTGACGTCGAGCCCGACGGTGTCGGTGAGACGCAACGGCCCCATCGGGTGCGCACACCCGTTGACCATGCCCTCGTCGATGTCCTCGGCGCTCGCAAAGCCGGACTCGAGCATGCGGATGGCCGAGACCATGTACGGAATGAGCAACGCGTTGACGATGAATCCGGCGCGATCCCCGGCACGAATCGTCTTCTTGCCGAGAGTGTTTCCTGCATAGTCGGTTACCGCAGCTACGGTCTCTTCGCTGGTGAGCAAGCTGACGACGATCTCCACCAACGGCAACACCGGCACGGGGTTGAAGAAGTGGACCCCGACGACCTTGTCGGGACGCTTCGTCGCATTGGCCATCTTGATGACCGGGATAGACGAGGTGTTCGTGGCCAGGATTCCTTCGGGCTTGACGATGGAATCGAGCTTGCCGAACAGGTCCAGCTTGAGCGATTCGATCTCCGGTGCCGCTTCGATCACGAGGTCGCGGTCTGCGAAATCGTTGATGTCGAGAGTCAACGAGATTGCAGCGCGCGCCTTCTCGGCTGCATCGGATTCGATGCGGCCGGACTTGACGGCGCGGGCGAACGACTTGTCGAGGCGCGCTTCGGCGGCGTCGGCCGTGGCCTGGCTGGTTTCGAGAATCAGCACGGAACTACCGGAGCGGGCGCACATCTCGGCGATGCCTGCTCCCATGGTGCCGCCACCGATGACGCCTACGAGGTTGATGTCGTTCATTTGAGCAGCGCCCGCGACATGACGACACGCTGAATCTGGTTGGTGCCCTCGTAGATCTGGGTGATCTTGGCGTCGCGCATCATGCGTTCGACCGGGAAGTCGGTGGTGTAGCCCGCGCCGCCGAAGAGCTGCACGGCGTCGGTGGTGACCTCCATGGCCACGTCGGAGGCAAAGCACTTCGCTGCCGCGGAGATGAACCCGAGGTTCTTCTCACCGCGCTCGGCACGAGCGGCCGAGGTGTATACCATCAGACGCGCGGCTTCGACCTTCATCGCCATGTCGGCGAGCATGAATTGCACGGCCTGGAAGCTGCTGATCGACTGCCCGAACTGCTTGCGGTCCTTCGTGTATTCGATCGCCGCATCGAGGGCACCTTGGGCGAGACCGACAGCCTGAGCACCGATGGTGGGGCGGGTGTGATCGAGGGTCTCGAGCGCCGTCTTGAATCCGGTGCCGGGCTCTCCGATGATGCGGTCGCCGGGGATCTTGCAGTTCTCGAAGTACAGCTCGGCGGTGGGCGAACCCTTGATTCCGAGCTTCTTCTCCTTCGGCCCGACGACGAATCCTTCGTCGTCTTTGTGGACGATGAACGAGGAGATACCGTTTGCGCCCTTGTCAGGGTCGGTGACGGCCATGACGGTGTACCAGTCGGACTTGCCGCCGTTGGTGATCCAACACTTCGAACCGTTGAGGATCCAGTCGTCACCCTCGGCCTTGGCGCGGGTACGCATGCCGGCCGCGTCGGAGCCGGCTTCACGCTCGGACAGCGCGTACGACGCCATCGCGCCGCCCGCGAGGGACGGCAGAACCTGCTGCTTGAGCTCTTCGGAGCCCTTGAGGATCAGGCCCATCGTGCCGAGCTTGTTGACGGCAGGAATCAGCGAGGACGAGCCGCAGACGCGGGCAACTTCCTCGATGACGATGCAGGTGGCTACCGAGTCGGCACCTTGGCCGTCGTATGCCTCGGGAACGTGGATGGCGTTGAAACCGGAACTGTTGAGTGCAGACAGTGCCTCGTCGGGGAAGCGTGCGTCCTCGTCGACCGCCTTGGCGTACGGAGCGATCTCCTTCTCGGCGAGCGCGCGAATGGCCGCGCGTAGTTCATCGTGCTCTTCCGGCAGGCGAAAGAGATCGAAATCCGGATTTCCGGCCATGCTGCCACTCTCCTCGGGCTATGGGCTGCGCGGCACTGAGTGCCACAGATTTCTTGATGGTACCGAGGTGGCGCGTTGAAGACAAGGATAGGTGGCACCGAGTGCCAGCATCCTCGGTCTCGGCTAGTCCCAGTGTTCGGCGAGGGCGTCGGCGATCGCCGTACGCGAGGTGCCGCGGGGGAAGACAGCGACGACGACCTGCTCGGATCCGGTGTCGAATCCGGCTCGGACCTTGCCGAGTGCCTCTTGAAGGTCGCTCGCACTGGTCGGGACGCCGTCCCGAATCATTCGCCTCAGTATGTAGTTGTGCGTCGCCGTGACCGACGCCGAGAACTGCAGAATCTCCAGGTGGGAGTGCGTGGGTAGGGCTTGGCGAAGGTAGTCGACGAACAACCGGTCGTACCGAAAGACCGTGACGATTTCGCGGTCGCGCAGCGCCGGGTTCTCGTGCACGACCTGATACCGCAGCCGAGACTGTTCCTTCCAGCCGGAAAATCGCTCGAATACCAGTTGGGCTGCTTCGCAGACGGCTATCCAAGGATCCTTGTGCGGGCGTTCCAGAAACGATGCAGTCTGCTCCAGCAGGATTTCGTGGTCGGCGAAGATGACGTCGTCCTTACCGCGAAACTGACGAAAGAACGTCCTGCGCGAGATTCCCGACGCTTCGGCTATGTCGTCGACCGAGGTGGCCTCGTAGCCGTTCACTGCGAACAGGTCGAGGGCTGCTTTCGCCACGGACAGGCGAAAGGCGTCGGAGTCCTCGGAGTCACGCATTGCATGAACGTAGTCCATAGCGCGTCCACGCCCTCGGTCATGGCGAGATTCCGGGCCGGGGAGATCCGATTCGACCGAGCCGAAGTTCCGAACGAGTAGCGCGTACGACTGTAGGGTCGTGAAAGAAATCCCCTCACCGTGAAGGATGGAAGTCTTGGCTCTCGTAGCAGGAATCGACTCGTCCACCCAGTCGTGCAAAGTGTTTGTCCGAGATGCTGATTCGGGCGAAGTCGTGCGGCGTGGACGGGCACGTCATCCCGACGGTACCGAGATCGGTCCAGCGGTGTGGAAGGCCGCGCTCGAGACCGCTCTCGACGAAGCAGGTGGTCTCGACGACGTCGACGCGGTTGCCGTCGGTGCTCAGCAGCACGGGATGATCTGTCTCGACGAGTCCGGTGAGGTCGTTCGGCCGGCATTGCTGTGGAACGACACGCGATCTGCGTCGTCCGGAGCGGATCTCGTCGAGGAGTTCGGGGGAGGCCAAGCATGGGCAGATGCAGTGGGCGTCGTCCCGGTCGCGGCGATCACCGTCGCCAAGCTCCGGTGGCTCGCTGACCACGAACCCGAGAACGCTGATCGCACCGCGGCGGTTTGCCTCCCGCACGACTGGCTCAGTTGGCAACTCGGCGGCGCGGCAGGGCTCGACTCGTTGGCTACCGACCGCGGCGACGCCAGCGGCACCGGCTACTACTCGGCCCGGACCGACGCCTACCGCGAGGATCTGCTGGAGCTGGGTATGCGTGGGCGTAGGCCGCGCTTGCCACGCGTTGCGGGGCCGTACGACCGGATCGGCGAAACAGCGTCCGGCGCTGTGATCGGACCGGGAACCGGTGACAATGCCGCAGCTGCACTCGGTTTGGCCGCGAAGGTCGGCGATGTGGTCGTCTCGGTCGGCACATCCGGTGTTGTCTCGGCCGTCACCGATATCGCCGCGGCCGACCCGTCGGGAATCATTGCAGGGTTCGCCGACGCGACAGGTCGGCAGCTTCCTTTGGTGTGCACGTTGAATGCTGCGCGTGTTCTCGACGCGACGGCGTCGTTGTTGGGCGTCGATCACGACGGACTGTCCCGGCTCGCGCTGTCGACTCCGAGCGAAGGTCTCGTACTGATTCCGTACTTCGAAGGTGAACGGACCCCGAATCGTCCCGACGCATCCGGTGCACTTCACGGTCTGCGCCTTGGTAATTCGACGCCAGGCCATCTAGCGCGCGCCGCGTTGGAGGGCTTGCTGTGCGGCTTGGCCGACGGCATCGACGCGCTCCGGACCGCGGGGGTCGACACGCGCAGGGTCCTGCTCATCGGCGGCGGCGCCCAGTCGGCAGCGCTGTGCGAACTCGCCCCGGCGATCCTCGGCGTACCCATCGTCGTCCCCGAGCCGGGCGAGTACGTCGCCGACGGTGCAGCGCGCCAAGCGGCCTGGGCACTGGCGGGCACACCTGAGCCGCCGCAGTGGGCGTCGGCGCGTGCCCGCACCTTCGAAGCCGACCCGAATCCGGAAATCCGTGAGCGGTACGCGGAGGTCCGGGATCTGACCGAAGGCGTCTGACTGGCGTTTTCGAGCTTCTCAGCGTGTGAAGGCGCAGAACTCGTTGCCTTCCGGGTAGCCGCCTGCGCCGGATAGCTGAGATGCGCCTTCGATCGCGTCGGGTCAGATGCATGAGTCGGGGTAGAGGTCCTTGAAGGATGCGAGAGCCGCCCTCTGAGCCTACTGATGTACGCGTGTTCGAACAGATGTTCGACATATTGTGGTTTTCGGGGTATTCTTGGAGCATGCTTTCGGGGGAGGGTGTCGCCGGTGTAGCCGACGACGTAGGGGTCGCGAGTGCACGTGGTGTGCTCGCGATTTCCGATCAGATCCTGTGCGGTGCAGTCGAATCGATGGAAGCCGCGTGGAAATCTGTTGCAGCCGTTGATTCGAGCCTGCTCGTCGATGCTGATCGGCGTGCGTTGATGGTTCGAATGGAAACGTTGTCGCGGGCGATGTACGGCACCTCGCACACATGGCTGACCGAATTGATAGACAGCGACGGGTTGGCGGTGTTGCCGGAGAGGAGCAACCCTGCGCGACTGGGGTGTTTGCTACGCGTCGATCCATATGTGGCGGGTAAGCGCATCAAGATTGCTGCGAAGCTTTCGCGGCGTCGGGCGATGACCGGGGAGAAGCTCGATCCGGAATACCCGACGACCGCGGATGCGCATGGTAGCGGCGAGATCGATGCTGCGCATGCGAAGGTCATCGACAAGTTCTTCACGAAGTTGCCTTCGGCTGTCGATCACGAGTCGAAAGTCCAGTCCGAGATTCTGCTGGGGAATCTTGCGAAAGAGGTGACGCCCGAGCAGCTTCGCGTTGCTGCAGCACGTCTGCATGCGCTGTTGGATCCGGACGGGACGCTCGATGACAAGGATCCGTCGAGCAAGTGCTACTTCCGGCTCGGGCCTCAGGACTCCGACGGGCTGAGCAAGGGCAGCTTCGTCATCGACGCGGAGTGCCGGGCGTATCTCGAGCCGCTCCTGGCCAAACTGGCCAAGCCCGGCAACTGCAACCCCGACGAGCCGAAGCCTGTGGTCGACGAACCTGGTGGCAGTGACGAACCCGGTGGCAGCGACGAGCCCGGTGGCAGCGACGAGCCTGGTGGCAGCGACGAGCCTGGTGGCAGCGACGAGTCCGGTGGCAGTGACGAACCTGGTGGCAGTGACGAGGAGTCCGGACCGGGGGATGAAACAGACAGCGATCCCACCTTGTTCGGCGGTCCCGGCGGCGATGGGTCCGGCGGTGGTGGGTCCGGCGGTGGTGGGTCTGGCGGTGGTGGGTCTGGCGGCAGCGAGTCCGATGACAGTGAAGCCCGTTCCCGGACTATCGAGGATGACGGGCGTCGAGCGGGCCGGGATGCACGCAGTCAGGGGCAGCGGAATCATGATGCGTTCAAGGTGATTCTGCGCCAGATGCTTGCCTCCGGCACGCTTGGGCAGCATCGCGGGTTGCCGGTCACTGCGATCATCACGATGACGGCGAAGGAACTCGAAACCGCGTCCGGGCATGCGGTGACCGGCACTGGGTCTCTGGTGGCTATTCGGGATGCGATTCGCATGGCCGCGCATGCTCGTCACTACCTGGCGATCTTCGACGACGACGGACGGGCCCTGTATTTGGGCCGCTCCAAACGTATTGCATCTGCTGATCAGCGGATCGTGCTGACCGCTCGCGATCGCGGGTGTAGCTTTCCGGGTTGTACTCGGCCTGCGGTGTGGTCTCAGGCTCATCACGTGACCGATTGGGCGCGTGGCGGCGATACCGATGTCGATTCGCTGACGTTCGGATGCGATACGCATCATCCGCTCGTCGGCGACGGGCCGAACGACTGGGCGACGACCACCACGGGCCCTGATCATCCGCAGCCGGGGCGAACCCAGTGGCATCCACCGGAGGCTGTCGACCCGGATCGTAGAGGGCTCGTCAACCACTATCACCATCCGCAGGAATACCTGTATCAGGAACCCGAGGACCCCGAACCGTAGGAGACGGTCGTGCGACAGCCGTGAGTCGCCCGGCCATTGCGGAATCACGCGTCATCACTTTAGATGTGATGACGCGCGTCATCGGTTGTCGCGTGTTGGCGGGAGGGGCAGGGGATGCACGTACATTCGGTAGTGATCATCGGGAGCGGCTTCGGTGGTCAATGCGCAGCGAAGGCGCTGCTCGATCGAGGCATCGATGATCTGGTCATCCTCGAGAGGCGATCGTTTCTCGGCGGGACCTGGCGACAGAATCGATATCCGGGTGCAGCGGTGGACGTGCAGAGCCCGCTGTACTCGATAGCGTCCGAGCCGTTCGAATGGACGCGGATGTTCGCCGAGAGGGAGGAGCTCGAGCGCTACACCGACCACGTACTCGAGTCGAACGGGCTGCCAGCTCGGACGCATTCCGACACGGACGTTCAGAGAATCGAGTGGTCCGGAGACCATTGGAAGATCACGACATCGCGCGGTGACTACGCAGCGAAATTCGTGGTGAACGCATCGGGCCCGCTCAGCACTCCCGTCGTACCACCGTTTCCTGGCCGCGAGCGATTCCAGGGCACTCAGTTCCACACCAACGACTGGGACACGGACTTCGACCACGCAGGCCAACGCGTCGCGATCGTCGGTAGTGGGGCAAGCGCAGCGCAGGTGATCCCTGCGATCGCGCCTGACGTGAAGCACCTGCACGTTTTTCAGCGCACACCGCACTGGGTGATGCCGCGCAACGACCGCGAATTCACTCCACTTCAGCGCAGATTGCTGCGCGTGGAACCCATCCGCAGGCTCGTGCGCGCCGCGATCTACTGGAGTCTCGAGACTCGGATCATCGGCTTCAAGTATTCACGACGCGCTCTGAAGGCAGTAGCCCAGCGTGCTGCGCTGAAACACTTGGCAACTCAGGTGCCGGACGCGGACCTGCGAGCGAAGCTCACTCCCGACTACCTCATCGGCTGCAAGCGAGTGATTCTGTCCGACACGCTGTACCCATCGTTGGGCGCGCCGAACGTCACCCTGCACGACAAGAACGACGGCATTGCCGAGATCACCGAAACAGGTGTCGTCACCACCTCCGGCGAACGCGTCGACATCGATCTCCTGGTGTGGTCCACCGGATACGACGCCACCGACGGCGTCATCTCCTACCCGGTGATCGGACGCGATGGCCGCGCATTGTCGGACATCTGGAACCCCTACCCGCGGGCCTATCTGGGCACGACCGTTCCGGGATTCCCCAATCTCTTCATCGTGACCGGCCCGAACACCGGAATTGGGCACACGTCCGCGATCTTCCTCATCGAGGCGCAGATGGAGTACATCGTGCGAGCCATCGACGCGGTGCGCGCGGCAGGTGCTGTCGCGGTAGAAGTCACCTCCGCTGCGGAACAGGACTACACCGACAGGATTCACCGCGATATGGAGGGCACGGTGTGGAAGGACGGCGGCTGCCACAGCTGGTACCAGTCGCGGTCCGGGCACGTCGTGGCGATGTTTCCGGGATTCAGCTTCACGTTTCGGCGTTGGGCCAAGCGGTTTCGACCGGCCGCGCACACGATTCACATGGCACCCACGACCGCGAAGGAAGAGGTATCGGCATGAAAGACCATTCCGGGCAGGTCGTTCTGATCACCGGTGCGGCCGGAGGGATCGGCGCTGCGGTGGCCACAGCGCTTCATCGCCGCGGGGCCTCTCTCGTGCTGGTCGACGTCGTCTCGTCCGACCTCGACGGGGTTGCTGCGGCGCTGGGGAACGACCGAGTTGCCATCGCCTACGCGGACGTAACGCAGCGAGAGCAATTGGACGCGGCAGTTGCCACTGCACTGAGGACCTTCGGTCGACTTGATGTGGTACTGGCGAATGCGGGGATCTCCAGTGGTGCAACGGCGTCGACCATTCGTTCCGCGGAGGATGGGGTCTTCGAGAGAGTGATCGGCGTCAACCTCCTCGGGGTGTGGAACACAGTGCGAGCTGCACTGCCACATGTCGTCGAATCCGGCGGTTACATCCTGCTGACCTCGTCGACGTACGCGTATCTCAACGGCCTCGCCAATGCGCCGTACGCAGCCTCGAAAGCTGCTGTCGAGCAGCTCGGTCGAGCGTTGCGAACCGAATTGGCGGGCACCGATGCCACAGCCGGGGTTCTCTATCCGGGGTGGGTCTCGACGCCAATCGCCGACGTCGCGTTCGGTGGAGACGACATCGCGACAGCGCTTGTCGCCAGGGCATTCCCGACGCCCCTGCGGCGCCCCATCTCGACCGATAAGCTCGCACGTGCGGTAGTGCGGGGGATCGAGCGTCGAGCACCGCGTATTCAGGTACCCGGACGATGGATCCCGTTTTCTCTTCTCAGGGGCATCGTCAACCCCATCTCCGATGCGATGCTCGGTCGGGACGCCGACATCATCCGTCTCACAACGGAGCTCGACGGTCGCAGGAAATGACCACAGACTCCGAGACATCCGGACGGGCGTATCGCGGCGAGAGCGCCGAGGATCGCGACGAGCGGCGTCGAAGGCAACTGTTGGATGCCGGACTGCAGGTGTTCGGCAGTGTCGGTTATCGAGCGGCAACGGTTCGTGGTCTGTGTCGCGAAGCCAAGGTCGCCGATCGACACTTCTACCAGTATTTCGACAGGACCGAAGATCTGCTGCTCGCTGTTTACGGCGAGTGCATTGCGCACCTGACAGAGTCGATTTCCCACGCACTGGCGGACGTCGACTCCGGCGGTGATATCGGGACCAGTGATATCGGGGCGATTGTCGGACGGGGTCTCGATGCACTGTTCGAGTGCGTCGAGGACCCGCACCTCGCGCGAGTGGTCTGGATCGAGGTGCTCGGGGTCAGTCCTCGCGTCGAACGGACGTACCTCAGCGCAATGAAGAAGTTCGGTTCGCTGATGCTCGACTACGTCCGCACATTCGACCGCGATCTTGCACCCGGCCGCGACGTAGACCTCGATCTCCTCGCGGCTGCCGCAGTCGGCGGAATCAGCCATACTGCGATGACGTGGTTCGCGAGCGGGTACGCGGCCGAACGTCACATAGTCGTCGCGACCACCGCAGCATTCCTCAGTAGCATCGTCGTACCGTTGACCGGAAACGCGCAGCGCGGCTGACGGTTTACGGCGTCAGCGGCACTGCCCATTTCAGGAATGCCAACTGCTCTTCGACGACGATCGGGAAGAGTGGTTGGGTATATGGGTCGAAATGGCCGCCCTTGTGGATGTGCACGGTGACGTCGGAGATCTTCTGTGCTGTCTTCAATGACACCTTCGCTGGGGTGACGGCGTCGTCGGACATGATCTGAATCAGTGTCGGGCACTGAATCTTCGACGCTGTTCGACCGGGGTTGTAGAGCCCGACGCGTAGAAGTATCCGAGCAGCGACAGTTTCGGGGTAGTCGCCGTAGCTGAGATTGGACTCGGCGAGTAGTCGGTCGCGCCCGGGCATGGCATCGGGTGAGGTCATGACTGCGACATCTCCTGGACGGCCCACTGATTCGACGTAGCGCGGTGACATCTTCAGGAGCGCCCGGGCCTGGTCGATCACTGCCGAGGGTAGGAGCCGCAGCGTGCGCCGCAGTCCGGTCACTCGGACAGCAGCGAGTCCGTTCACGTGCGGAATCTGAGCGATGACGGCCGCGAAATGCTCGCCCGCACCGGCTCTGGTGAGTACGTGTCCGCCGGCGAACGAGGTGCCCCAACCGACAATGCGGTTGGCGTCCACGCCGTCGACAGTTCTGGCGTAGGCGACGGCGTTGTGCCAGTCCTCGAGCTGTTTCTTGATGTCGAGCAACTGTCGTGGTTGCCCGTCGCTGTCGCCGAAGTGGCGGTAGTCGAAAACGAGAACCGCGTAGCCGGCTCGGACGAAGACCTCCGCATATGCGGATAGGCGTATGGCGCGAGGGGTGGCAAATCCGTGGGCCATGACGACCGCCGGTGTGTCGGAGGTAGCACCGGTCGGGCGGTACACCGCGATCGCGCAGCGCACACCGTTCGATTGGAACCACTCGTCACTGCGGGTGTACTCGCTACTGTCGTCGGAGTTCACGAACTCGCCCTTCGGTCGTCATCTTGATCGAGAATCAAGAAGACACTAACAGGATCTTGAACTTTCGATCTAGATAGAGTGTCGGGATGCCTCGCAACCGCCGACCCGTCGACCGAGCCGAGAAGCGGTCCGAGATCGTCGAGGCAGCAACAACGTTGTTCACCGGTGACGGCTATGAGCACACGTCGATGGGGCGGATCGCAAAGGCGGCGGGAGTTACCACCAACACCATCTACTGGTACTTCCGTGACAAGGACGAGCTGCTGGTGGGCGTACTCGACGACATCCACGACGAGGCGCTGAGTCGATTCATGGCGCTCGGGTCCTCGCTCCTGCCGGAGCGAGTCATCTGGGTGGTGGACGAATTGGAAAAGTACCACCGGTTGGTCGACACAGTGCATGCGCGGACGTCGATGTCAGCATGTATCGACAAGTGGCACAGTAACTTCCATGACCGCTGGGAGGGGTGGATCGCCGCAGCACTGCGTGATTCCGGCACACCCGAGGGTGACACCGAACCGATGACGCGAATGATCGTCTTCGTGATCGAGAGCATGCTGACGCATCCCCAGGACGACGTTTCCAAACGTGCCATCGTCGACCTCATGTTCCGGACGGTCGACATGCCGAGCTAGCGAGCTCGTGCCGTGGGTGGTTCATCCCCTACCAGAGTTTCGGAGATGCCGGTAGCGCCGACGACGATTATGCGTTGGTGAGCAGTTGCCACCTACAGTGCCATCAGCTGCTGCCCGATCAGTACGACCGCTCCGATGGTGGAGACGGTGATGGCCGTCAGCCTCAGCCGTCTCCTGTCCATCACGCGATTGACGTACCGGGAAAGTATGTACCCGAGAATCGTCGCCGGTGCCAGGACAACGAACAGCAGCGCGGTGTGTCGGTCGATTGCTCCGGCGACCGCAAGGGCTCCCAGCGACATGATCGAGCCGACCAGAAAGAACGCACTCATCGTGCTACGCAGTTCGGCTCCGGTGTTGCGTTGCCAGATCAGCGCCATCGGAGGCCCACCGATCGAGGTTGCGGTGCCCAACAACCCGGATGCTGCGCCGGCCACCACGAGATTCCGCCTGCGAGGCAACGGAATCCACCCGAACGACGTCAGTGCGATGCCGAACAGCACTACGGCGGCCAACATCAGTGCAAGGCCCCGCTCCGGAAGCAGTACCAGGAGCAACGCACCTGCAATGGTGCCTGGAATCCTTCCGGCCAGAGCCCAACTCGCGCCGGACAGATCCAGCGATCCCCCTTCCCTCGCCAGAACAAGAGTGCTTACAAGGATCGCCAGCATGATCAGGGTGCCGGGCACCAAACTTGGATCGACGATTGCAACGATCGGAGCGGCAAGCATGCCCATGCCGAACCCGATCGTCGCCTGCATACAGGACGCGAAGAAGATCGCAAGCGCGACGACGACGAACCCCGTCGTGCTGATGGGCGCAGCATTCATGCTCCCGCGGCGACCAAACCGAGATTGCCTGAGACGAGGGGGTAGTGGCACTCGGCCATGTGGTCGGACTCGTCGCGATCGAGAGCAACGGGAGGCGCATCCGACGCGCACAGATCCGTGGCTTTCCAGCATCGTGTTCGGAATCGGCAGCCGGACGGCGGGTTGAGCGGTGACGGCACCTCGCCCTTCAGCAGGATGCGTTCCCCTCGTGAGGCAGCGTCGAGCTTCGGTGCGGCGGACGTCAGCGCCGCCGAGTACGGATGGCTCGGACGATCGAAGACCGCGTCCGTTGCACCGGACTCGACGATCCGGCCGAGGTACATCACTGCCACCCGGTCGGCGACGTGACGAACCACCGACAGATCGTGAGAGATGAACACGTAGGAGATGCCCAGCTGCTTCTGCAGGTCGTTGAGCAGATTGAGGACCTGCGCTTGCACTGACAGGTCGAGTGCAGACACCGGCTCGTCGCAGATGATCACGTCGGGGTTGAGAGCCAGCGCACGAGCGATACCGAGACGCTGACGCTGACCGCCCGAAAATTCCTGTGGGAAGCGGTGCTCGTCGCTCGGGCGAAGGCCGACCAGATGTAGCAACTCACGTACGCGTGCCGAGCGGTCACGGCGAGTCTTGTACAGACTCTTGTGGCTCCGCCACGGTTCGCTGATGATGTCGCCAGCGTTCATGCGCGAGTTGAGTGAGCCGTAGGGGTCCTGGAACACCATCTGAACTCGTCGTCGAAAACCGAGCAGCTCCTTGCCTTTGAGCGAGAACGGGTCGACGCTGTCGAAGTCGACGGTTCCGGAGTCCGGACGCTCCAACATCATCAGCGTGCGTGCAAGAGTGGACTTGCCACAACCCGATTCGCCGACGAGGCCGAGTGTCTCACCTTTGCGCAGGTCTAGATCGATGGCGTCGAGCGCACGGAGATTGCCGCCGCCGACCTTGAAGGTCTTGTTCAAGCCACGGACCGTGAGTAGCTGATCAGACATTGGAGGACACCTCGTTCGGGAAATGGCAAGCGGACAGGCGTCCGTCACCTACAGCTTCGAGTGCGGGACGCTGCGTGATGCAGATATCGCGGGCCAGGGGGCATCTGGCCTGGTAGACACAACCGTCGGGAATGGAGTGCAGGTCCGGCGGAGTGCCGCCGATGGATTTGAGGTCCTCGCCTCGGACGGCATGCACCGGAACCGAATCGAGCAGACCCTTCGTGTACGGGTGACGAGGTGATCCGAAAACCTCCGAAACCAAGCCGGTTTCGACGACGTTGCCCGCGTACATGATGGCAACGCGGTCGGCTTCCTCCGCGACGAGAGCCAGGTCGTGGGTGATGAGAACGACGGCCATGTCATGTTCTGTTCTGAGGTCCCTGAGCAGTGCCATGATTTGTGCTTGAACGGTGACGTCGAGGGCGGTCGTCGGCTCGTCTGCGAGAAGAACCGAAGGACTGAGCGCGACAGCCATTGCGATGAGCAGACGCTGGCGCATACCGCCGGAGAACTGGTGCGGGTACGAGTCGACGCGTTCCTCCGGCTGAGGAATCCCGACGCGCGTCATCAGCGAGATGGCTTCTTGACGCGCCTCCTTCGCTGACAGGCCGCGATGGATGCGGAACGGCTCGGCCAGCTGTGTTCCGACGGTGTAGACCGGGTTGAGTGCCGTCAGGGCGTCCTGGAAGACGATGGCCAGTTCGGTGGCCGCAATGTGGCGTCGTACCTTGTTCTTGGCAGTGACGAGGTCGATATCGCCGAGCTCGACGGAACCGTCGGTGATATCGGCGATCGGCTCGAGCAGTCCGACAACGGCCTGTGCCGTCATCGACTTGCCGCAGCCGGATTCGCCGAGCAAAGCGAGTGTTTCGCCGCGACGAGCGCTGAAGCTGACGTGATCGACGGCTCTGATGACTCCCGACGGTGTCCGTAGATCGACTGTCAGATTCCGCACGTCCATGGCGATGCGGTCGGTATCGGGGCTCTTCTCCCTGGCAGGCGCTGGTGCACTCATGAGACGACCTTTCGGACAGGAAGGAGGCGGGACCTCTTCGAGCGGGGGACGTTGAGACGCCAACGCTGGGCTGGGTCGGTGGCGATGCGTGCCCAGGCTGCGAGCACGGTTGCTGAGACGGTGGTGAGCACGATGGCGAGGCCGGGGAAGAACGAGAGCCACCATGCGGTCTGCAGGTAGGTGCGGCCCTGGGCGACCATCAGACCCCAGCTCACATCGGGCGGCTGAATGCCGATGCCCAGGAAGCTGAGCGACGATTCGGCTAGCATGACGAAGCAGAAGTCGAGGGTTGCGACTGTCAGCAGCGTGGGCAGCAGAATCGGTGCGACGTGCCGTCTGATGACCGCTCCGCTCGACGCTCCGAACGTGCGGGCTGCGTCGACGAACAGGCGGCTCTGCAGTTCGGCCGATTCGGCGCGAGCGGTGCGCAGGTAGATCGGGATGCGCGTGATAGCAAGAACCAGGACGATGTTGGCGGCGCTCGGGGAGAAGACGTACAGCACGACAACGGCCATGAGCAGGGACGGGAAGCTCATGATGACGTCGGCGACACGCATTGCCGAGGTCTCACGCCAGCCTCGGTGGTAGCCGGCCCACATACCGATCATGGACCCGATGATCGCCGACAGAACAACTGCGGGGATCGCAACCGACAGTGTCGTCCGGCACGCGACGATCAACCGCGCCAACATGCTTCGGCCGAGCGGGTCGGTGCCGAGCACATTCATCCAGCCGGTGTCCAGATTGAACGGAGGCAGATTGGAACGATCGAGATCCTGGTCGGTGGCGGCGTCGCCGATGATCATCGGACCGAAGATGGCCGTCAGGAAGACGATGACGAGGATTCCGGCTGCGACGGTGGCGACACGGTCACGCAGTAGCAGCTTCCACAGAGGCGCCGAACTTTTCCGGGATACTGCCACGGCCGGCGGAACATCCTCGGGCTCGGATGTTTTTGGTGCTTCGAAGTCGAGTGACATGATCGGTGGGCCTCCTAGACCTTCGCCTTGTCGCGAACGCGGGCGTCGAGCAGTGCGTAGCAGGCGTCGATGACGATGTTGAGAATGAAGATGCTCACCGCGGTCAGCAGCACAGCGGCCTGGAGGACCGCGAAGTCGCGCTGCAGGATGGCGTCGATCATCAGTTTGCCGATGCCTGGCCATCCGAAGATCGCCTCGACGACGACTGCTCCGTTGACGAGGCCGACCATCAGGTCGCCGGCGACAGTCAACGCAGGCGCAGCTGCGTTCCGCAGAGCGTGGTGAGTGACCACTCGAAGATCGCCTGCACCTTTACTTCTGGCGAGTCGGACGTACGGGGCGGACAGCGCCGAGACCATGGCGCCTCGAACGACCTGGGTCAGAACCCCGAGTGGGCGGATGAGCAGTGTGGCGATGGGCAGAATCCAGGAGAGCATGCCGCTGTCGACACCCGAGGTGGGCAGCCAGCCGAACAGGATGGCGAAGACGTAGACGCCCATGATGGCGAACCAGAAGTCGGGGATCGATGCTGCGGTCATCGACAGCAGGCTCGAGATGCGGTCGGCGAGCGAGTTGGGGCGGTAGGCGGCCCAGCAGCCGATGATCACTGCGCCGAGGATGGCGAGGAACATCGTTGCGAACGCGAGCTGCAGTGTGGCGGGGAATGCGCGAAGCG
Source organism: Rhodococcus sovatensis (assembly GCF_037327425.1). NCBI lineage: Bacteria > Bacillati > Actinomycetota > Actinomycetes > Mycobacteriales > Nocardiaceae > Rhodococcus > Rhodococcus sovatensis. The sequence continues at coordinate 5,158,741 of NZ_CP147846.1, forward strand.
CCATCGTCGATGCGGCTTCGCCTGTGCGGAGCGAGTCGCCGAAGTCGAGATGTACGACACCCTTGAAGTAGTCGAAAAGCTGCGTGAGGATCGGCTGGTCGAACCCGTTGGTGGCCCGGAAGGCTTCGCGCTGCGCCTGCGTCGCCGATTCCGGCAAGTACAGGCTGGTGGGGTCGCCGGTCAGTCGGGCCAGGAAGAAGACTCCGATGAGCACGACGAGAAGCGGGACGAGACTGGTGTAGATCCGACGGCGAAGGAAACGGAACATGTCTTCATCGCCTCCCTGCATGTGTAGTGATCATGATGGCCTCAGTCGGTTTCGGTGGTGTCGGCGCGAGTCATTGCTTTGAGGTGCATCTCGTCGACGGTCGCAGAGTTCGGCGTGTAATCGACCGAATCGGCCTTGGCAAGAACGCCGTTCATGTGCGCGATGAATGCCATCTGCATGACCTCGTTCGGCTCGTCGGCGAAGAGTTGTGCGTACGCTTCCTGACGGTCTTCCCCGGTCTTGGTGCCCGCCTCGTTGACACGCTCGTCGAACTCCGGTGTACCGCCTGCACTCTGGAAACCTTCGCTCTTCAGGTACTGATCGGCGGTGAAGGCAGCGTCGCCTGCTTGGTTGCCATGCTGGATGATCAGCAGGTACGGCCCGACCTTCGGGAACGGTCGTTCCTGGTACTCGGCAGTGCCTGCGGAGTCGGTCATCTCGATCGACACGTTCATGCCGAGTTCGGAGAGCGCGTTCTGGATGACCTCGAGCGTCTCGTTGACCTTAGGGAATTGCCCGGTACGACCGATCATTCGGATTTCGGTGTCGACGGGTACTCCGTCCGCCCTGGCTTCGTCGATGAGCTGCTGGGCCTTCTCGGGATCGTAGGGCCACGGCTCCAAGTTCTCGTTGAAACCGATGACACCTTCCGAGATCAGTTGTTCCGCAGGTGTTCCGAGGCCGCGGAACAATGCCTTGACGATGCCCTCGCGGTTGACCGAGTAGTTGATGGCCTGTCGAACGCGGATGTCGTCGAGTGGCGGTTCCTCGAGCTGGATACGCACCGCCGTCGTTTCGTTGTTCGGGTACGCGACGCCGAGGTCTCCTGCGCCGTCCTCTGGACCGAGACCTACTGCGATCTCCGCTTCGCCATTGGTGACCATCGAGGCACGGACACTGCCCTCGCTGCGCCACTGATAGTCGGCGCGGGCGTAGTCGGGCTTCGGTCCCCAATAGGTCTCGTTGCGGACGAGGGATAGTCGTTGGCCGGCATCCCAATAGTCGATGGCGTACGGCCCGGTGCCGATGGGCTGGCGGACGCGTTCAGTCAGTGGCGTGGTCCTCGGAACCATCTCGACGAAGGACACACGTAGCGGGAGGATGGGATCGGGTTCCGGCGAGGCGACGGTGAGCGTGAGTGGATCGATCACCTCGACATCGAGGTCGGCGTCGCCGAAGACGTAACCCTCCACATTGCATGCGAGGTCGGAATTGACCGTCCGTTCGATCGAGTGCGCGGCGTCTGCGGCTTCGAATGGAGTTCCGTCGCTGAACGTGACACTGGGATGCAGCTTGATGGTCCACTCGGTGTCGGACGTCTGCTCCCACGAATCCGCCAGCAGCGGCTCCAGGTCGCCTGTGGACGGGTTTCGCTCCATCAGCGGTTCGGTGATGTTGGACCGGGTGACGACGCCGACCGACGTGAGCGAGACGTCGCACGCTTCCAGGGTCGGCGGCTCTTCCTGCAATACGATGCGCAGGGTGTCCGGGCTCGCGGCCGAACCTCGGTTGGAGTTCGCCACCGTGCAACCGCTGGCGACCATCGAAAAGGCAAGTGCGCCAGCGAGTATGGTCGCGGGAGTGGAGCCTGCGGAACGACCGAGGGCGGTATGACGGGTCCGTCCCTGCTGCACTGCTCGTGCAGGGCTCATGGTGACCTCCAGTTGAGGGAATGTGAATCGCGTCGGCAAGGGCTGCGTGGCGAATCTGTGACGGTAGACACACGGTAGGAGCGGTGGTAATCGCCGTCAACACGGCGCGAAGGCCTCGAGCGGGAGTTTTGTGGGTCACTTGGCGTCGTTGAGAGCGGTCCAGGTCACATGGAAAGCCGTCTGACCAGGTGGGACGAGAGATGTGCACTGGAGATAGGGTGCAGTAAGTATGCATATGATGCTCTTTGGGTATCAATCCATGTTATTTACGTGTTGGACAGGTATCCGAGAAGCGGCATAGCGTACATGCAAACGCGCCTGTGTGCGTGCGGCCTGTGAGCTGGGCCGGATAGCCACGACGACAGCGAGGAGTTGGACGACCATGACATCGGTTGGATCGGAAATTTCGGCTGAGGCACAACAGGTTTCGGTCCGCGCGGGCCGCGTGCTCCGAGTCGGGCCGCTGAAGCCGTCGTTGATGGAGTCGCTTTCCAGCAACTACGACGCCCTCGTTCTTCCTGACGGTGACGAGCGAGGTGCCTTCCTCGCCCTCCACGGTGAGTCGATCACCGCCGCCGTCACGTCGGGGCGGACCGGCGTCGACGCCGAGTTGATGGACCACTTGCCCAACCTCGGCGCCATCGTCCACTTCGGAGTCGGTTACGACACCACCGATGTCGATGCGGCACGTGCGCGAGGTATCGGCGTCAGCAACACCCCAGATGTTCTGACGGACTGCGTTGCGGACATCGCTGTCGGCTTGGTCCTGGACACGGTGCGCCAACTCTCCTTCTCCGATCGCTACGTGCGCGAAGGCCGGTGGGTGGCGGAAGGCAACACTCCTCTGACACGCCAGGTCACCGGCAAGCGCGTCGGGATCATCGGTCTCGGTCGGATCGGAACGGCAATTGCGGATCGCCTCAGCGGTTTCCGTTGCCCGATCAGCTATCACAATCGCAACGAGATCGAAGGTTCTCCGTACACCTACGCGTCGACGCCTCAGGCGCTGGCCGGCGGCGTCGACATCCTGATCGTCGCTGCTTCGGGAGGCGCGGGAACCAAGCATCTCGTCGACAGTGATGTGTTGGACGCATTGGGGCCGCAAGGCTATCTGATCAACGTCGCCCGCGGAAGCGTCGTAGACGAGGAGGCGTTGGTGTCGTATTTGTCAGACGGACGACTCGCAGGCGCAGGCCTCGACGTGTTCGCAGATGAACCCCGAGTGCCTGAAACGCTTCTCGGCTTGGACAACGTGGTTCTGCTACCCCACGTGGGGAGCGGCACGATCGAGACCAGGGCCGCCATGCAGGCGCTGACTCTCGAGAACCTCGACCAGTTCCTCGCCGACGGCACCCTCACCACGCCGGTGACGCGATGACCGTCGTCGTCGGCTACTCGCCGACCACCGAAGGCAAAGGCGCCCTTCCGTTCGCATTCGGCGAAGCTCTGCAACGCGGGGTCGACCTGATCATCGTCGCGGAAGAGGATTCGGCATCCGAGGAGGGATTCGCTGCTGCGATCGAATCCGCGCGAGATGAAGCTGGTGCTGCCGGCGTTGTGGTGAAAGTCCACGACAACGAGAAGGGGCGCTCACAGGCCGACAACGTGATCGACCTGTCGTACGGTGAGAGTACTGACCTCGTTGTGATCGGAATTCGTCGGCGGTCGCCCGTCGGAAAACTGTTCCTGGGCAGCATCTCTCAAAGGGTATTGCTGGAAGCGCAGTGCCCCGTGGTCGCCGTCAAACCTCCTGTCGGTTTGCCGCGCTGAGTTCTGTGTCGCCAAGTTTGTAGTTGCGCAGACGACACGCCGAGAATCCTCTGCACAACTACAAATTCGGCAGGCTCAGTGGTCATCCCATGCCGCACGGTGGCTCTGGTTGCACACTATCGGTGCGTATTCGCGGGATCCCGTCGATTCTCCGCGATAATGTGCAGTCAGGTGCGCAGTGTCCGTATCAAGACCACTCGCGGGTAGGCAGGACGTCCGACATGAAGCGGTGGAGCGCGGGGTTGTCGTTGTCGGTGCGCCAGGCGGCATTGAGCTCGACAGGACGCTTGGGGGTGGTATCGACTGGCCGGAATACGACGCCGCTCGGTTGCATGGTGGTCGACGACTCCGGCACCAAGGCCATACCGATTCCGGAACGGACCAGAACCAACATTGTGTGGACCTGAGTCACGTACTGCACGTACCGGGGAGTGACGCCAACGATGGTGAACGTGCTGATCAGCAGTTCGTGGAAGTAGCGGGCGTCGACCGGCGAGTACATGACGATCGGTTGATCGTCGAAATCGTCGACGGTCAACCGATCACGCTCGGTCAAGGGGTGATCGGACGGCAACGCGGCGACGAGAGCTTCGTGCAACACCGGACGCGATGCGATTCCGGGACGCTTCAGAGGCGGTCGTGCGAGGCCGAGATCGAGGTCCCCGATGGCAAGTGACTCCATCTGCACGGCCGACACCATCTCGCGCAGAACGATTTTGACATCGGGCAACTCCACGCGCGCCTTCTCCAGCAACTGTGGGAGGACTGCATGGGCGGATGCCCCGGTGAAACCGACGACGACGGTTCCCAGGTCGCCGGTCGGTACGCGTCGAACAGTGAGAACTGCACCTTCGGCGAGGTTGAGAATCCGGCGGGCATCGGGAAGAAACGCGACTCCTGCGGCAGTCAGCGTCACCGACCTGCTGGTGCGGTCGATGAGTTGAACGCCTACCTCGTTCTCTAGTTGCTGAATCTGGCGGCTGAGCGGCGGCTGGGTCATGTGCAGCCGCTCCGCAGCCCGGCCGAAATGCAATTCCTCGGCGACAGCGATGAAGCATGTCAGTCGGTTGAGTGAGAACATCCATTCACTCCTTGAATCGCAGCAAGCCGTCCGTGGCTATGTCGAGTATCAACTTAAACCACGGGCGGCCGTGCTGGGACTACCAGCGAGGGCTGGTGTTCTCGAAGGTCGGGTCGATGCTCTTCATGTATCCGGTGTCGTCTCGGTCGCGGATGCCGCAGTCGAGATACTGCTGGTGCAGCGAGGCAAGAGCGTCCTCGTCGATCTCGACGCCAAGCCCAGGGCCGGTGGGAACCGCGACGGCTCCGTCGACGATCTTCAAAATCCCTGGCTTGACGACATCCTCGTTCTTCCACGGCCAGTGGGTGTCGCAGGCGTAGGTGAGGTTCGGTGTGGCTGCCGCCAGATGGACCATCGCTGCGAGACTAATACCGAGGTGGCTGTTGGAGTGCATCGACAACCCCAGATCGAAGTTGTCGCACACCCCAGCGAGTAGACGGGAACGCTGCAGGCCACCCCAGTAATGGTGATCCGACAGCACGACCTGGACCGAATCCTTCACCACTGCAGGCTTGAGCTGATCGAACGCGACGACGCACATGTTGGTTGCCAGAGGCATCTTCGCTTCGCGTGCAACCTGGGCCATGCCATCGAGACCGGGCGTCGGATCCTCCAGATATTCGACGATGCCGTCCAGTTCCGACGCCACCCTGATGGAAGTATCGACGGTCCAGGCTGCGTTGGGATCCAAACGCAACGGAAGGTCCGGAAAGGCCTTGCGCAGAGCCTTGATTCCCGCAATCTCCTCATCGGGAGGAAATACTCCACCCTTGACCTTGATTGCGCCGAATCCGTACTCGGCAATCATTTTTCGAGCCTGACGCACCAGGCCGTCGGGATCGATCGCTTCGCCCCACTCGTCGGCCTCGGCGCCGGGGTGAGCGGCCCACTTGTAGAACAGGTAGGCGCTGAACGGCACAGCGTCGCGCACCTTGCCGCCGAGAAGATCCGAGACGGGTCGGCCGAGGGCCTTGCCCTGTACGTCGAGGCACGCCACCTCGAATGGGGAGAACACCCGATCCGTCGTGCTGGCGGTGGTGATCATTCCGGCAACACCGTCACCACCGGTGATGGTCGACGTCGCCAGCTGCGCGTCGATCGCTGCGCGAATCTCGTTGAGTGCGAACACATCGAGACCAACTATTGTCTCCGCGGCAGCTTCCATGCGGGCCACGTGGGCAGTGTCGGCGTAGGTCTCACCGAGGCCGACGATGCCGGCCTCGGTGTCGAGCTGGATGATCGCGCGCAGCGCGTACGGCTGATGCACACCCACTGTGTTGAGCAGCGGTGGGTCGACGAATGCAACAGGCGTGATGCGCGCTCCGACAATCCTGATAGGTCCTACCATCAGTGAACCGCGAGCTCGTTCGCGAGTACTGCGCGGCCGGCTGCGACGATCTGGGTGAGCTCGTCCAGGTGTGATGCGCTGATGTCGACCAGCGGAGGACGGACCGGTCCTGCTTCGATGCCTTCCATCGTGACGCCCGCCTTGATGAGCGCGACGGCGTACCCGGGAACCTGGTCACGCAGCCGGACGAGCGGGTGGAAGAACTCGCGAAGCAGTGCAGCAGTGAGCTTTTCGTTTCCGGTCTGGATCGACTGGTAGAAGGCGAGGGCCAGTTCGGGCGCGAATGCGAACGTTGCGGACGAATACAGCGTCACGCCGATTGCGTGGTAGGCCTGCTGCGAGACCTCGGCGGTCGGCAATCCGTTGAAGAATTGGAAAGGCTTGCCCGACGGCTCCAGCGCGTCGAGGACTGCACGAACGATGCGGCCGACCTGGTCAAGATCGCCTGTGCCGTCCTTGAATCCGACGACCGTCGGGAACTGAGCAACCTCGACGGCCGATGCCTCGGTGAAGCGCGCGTTGCCGCGGTTGTAGACGATGAGAGGCAGATCGGTCGAGTCTGCAACTGCCTTGGTGTAGGCAACAAGACCGGCCTGCGGCATCGTCACCAGGTACGGCGGGAGCAGGAGGATGCCGTCAGCGCCGTTGATCTTGGCGCTGCGGGCGAATGCCTTTGCCTGAGCCACGGATCCGCCTGCGCCTGCGTAGACCGGAACGCGGCCTGCGACGACGTCCACCGCGGTGCGCACGATCTTGCCGAACTCTTCGGCTTCGAGGGCGTGGAATTCACCGGTGCCGCAGGCAATGAAGACTCCACCGGGGCCGGCGTCCACACCCTTGGCGACGTGGGCGGCGAGCAATTCGTAATCGACGTCACCGGTGGCGGTGAACGGGGTGACAGGGAAGAAGAGGACTCCGTCGAGCATTGTGTCTCCTAGTAATGAGGATGTAAGAAATCAGTCTTGGGTGAGTTGGCCGTCGATGCGGCGCCAGATCTTGTCCGGATTGCCGTCGGCGATTGCGGAGGGCAACAATGCCGTCGGGACATCCTGGTATGCAACGGGCCGCAGGAAGCGCTCGATCGCGAGAGAGCCTACGGAGGTGGTAGCCGAATTGGATGTCGCGGGGAACGGTCCGCCGTGAACCATTGCATGGCCGACCTCGACGCCAGTGGGCCAGCCGTCGAACAGGATGCGCCCAGCTTTGAGTTCGAGAACCGACAGAAGCTTGCCTGCTTCGGCGTGATCGTCGTCGTCGACGTGGATGGTTGCGGTCAGCTGACCTTCGAGGAGCGAGGCGACGTCGCGAACCTGTTGTGCATCTGTGCACTTGACGATCAGCGACGACGCACCGAAGACCTCTTCCTGCTCCACCTCGGAGGTGAGGAAGGTGTCGGCGTCGGTGACGAAAAGCGCTGCACGGCACGCATTCGGTGCATCTGTCTCTGTACCGCGGGCAACCTCGGTAGCGGACTTCGAGAGCTTGTCCACGCCCTCGGCGTAGCTGGAGGCGATGTTCGGGGTGAGCATCGTCGTCGGCGCGGTCTCGGACACTGCGACTCGGGCTGCGTCGACGAACGAATCCAGGCCGGCGCCGTCGACCGCAATGACGAGGCCCGGGTTGGTGCAGAACTGGCCCGATCCGAGCGTCAAGGACGCTACGAACGCGCGTCCGAGATCTGCGCCGCGGGTCTCGAGAGCCTTGTCGAGAACGAACACCGGGTTGATCGAACTCATCTCCGCGTAGACCGGGATGGGCTCGCGGCGTCCGGCGGCAGCTGCGACGAGAGCGGTTCCACCCGAACGTGATCCGGTGAATCCGACTGCCTTGACGCGTGGATCGGTGACCAGTGCGGTGCCGAGGGTGCGGCCCGAGCCGTAGAGCAGCGAGAAGGTTCCCGACGGCATTCCGGTGGAGACAACGGCGTCGGAAATGGCGCGGCCGACGAGTTCCGAAGTTCCGGGGTGTGCATCGTGCGCCTTGACGATGACGGGGCAGCCTGCGGCGAGCGCCGATGCGGTATCGCCACCCGCGACGGAGAACGCGAGTGGGAAGTTGCTGGCGCCGAAGACGGCGACCGGTCCGAGCGCAACCTTGCGCTGGCGGATGTCGGCTCGGGGCAGTGGCGCGCGGTCCGGTAGGGCCGGATCGATACGCGCGCCGTTCCAACTTCCCTCGCGGAGAACGGATGCGAACAGCCGGAGCTGACCGGTGGTACGTCCGACTTCGCCGGTGATGCGGCCGACGGGCAGGCCGGATTCGGCGACGGCTCGCTGGATCAACGTGTCACCGAGGGCCGCAATGTTGTCGGCGATGGCGTCGAGAAACTGTGCGCGGGTCTCGGACGTGGTGGCGCGGTAGTCGCCGAAGGCGGCCGAGGCGGCCGAAGCAGCGGCGTCGACATCGGTGAGATCGCCGTGGTTGTACGCGGGTTCGAGTGTCTTACCGGTGCTCGGATCGATGCCGCGTACTGCGGTTCCGGAGCCCTGCACCGCCTTGCCCGCAATGATCATCTTGCCGGTCAACTCGGTGGACTGCGTCAACGATGCTGTCATGGGTGCTCCTTCGTCTTCATTCGATCGGCCTCGCGAATGTTCGACGAGGCCTGACTCATGGGCATTGACGTTAGAAGCCGCATCGATACATGTCCAAGTTAAAAACTCGGTACTTCGATACATCATCGGTATCGATCGAGGCGCCGCCAGTGATCCACGTCATTGGCGGCGGCCGATCGATTCAGCTACAGCAGGATGTGCCTCAGGTCATCGATGACCGCAGACGCCGCCGCGAGGTTGTACCCGTCGAACCACGGCGCCGAATCGACCCTGTGGGCACGGCCTCCGGCAACCGCGGACAGCGTCGACCACAGTGGACTCGACAGCAGCGACTGTTCCACGTCGTCCCCCGCGTCGGCCTGACCACCGGCTCCGACGTAGTAGACGATGACGTCGGCGTCGATCATCGGAAGGTTCTCCGAGCTGACCGCGACGTTGACTTTGGTCGGGTCTGCGCCGGGCGCGGTGTCGGCCGTCGGGGAGATCCCTGCGCCGGACAGAATGTCCGCGTACAGGAACGTCGACGACGCTGCGAGTGTGTTGTACGACCGAACGTCTCCCGAGGTGTCCGACACGCGTACCACGGACAATCGGAGCCCGTCCGGCCATGCCTGAGCGACATCGGCTCGCAGGGCGGCGATGCGGCCGTCGAGCCCGACGAACGACTGCGAAGCATCGTCCTTTCGGCCAACCGCGTCGGCAACGTCGATGTATTGGTCGCGCCAATACGTGAACGGGATCAGCACGGTGGGCGCGATCGTCGACAGTTCGGAGTAGAACGGCTCACCGATAGGCTGACGGCCGACGATCAGATCGGGCGCTGCCGCCGCGATGGCCTCGAGTTGCACGTCGCCGAGGGCGGTGACTCCGATGGACGGCAATTGCTGAGATGTCTCGCCCACAAGCGTGCGGATGCCTCCGCCCAAGGTGCCGGTCGCGACGACGGGAACGCCGAGTTCGTCGAGTGTCTGCAAACCGACGTAGGCGTCGAGGCTGACGATTCGTGTCGGCTGTGCCGGGACGACGACGTCCCCCATGGGCGTCGAGAGGGTCCGTGTCGCGTCGTTCGGTGCGGGTGCGTCGTCGCTGTCGGTTGCGCACGCGGTGAGTAGCGAGGCCAGCGCGAGTCCGGCCGCGGCACCGAAGTTCCTGCGATTCAGATCGTCGGTGACGGGCATGGTGGCGGTGAGGATGGTCATGTCTTCTCCTGATGTGTTGTGGGGTCAGAGGCCGGATTCTTCGAGGGCGGCGTCGACGACCTGCGTCAGTTCGTGTCCGCTGAGACCGTCGGTGAGTGCGCGGTCACGGACGAAATCGATGTGCTCGCGAACCTCGGCGAACCGTTGTTGCCAGGCTTCCTTGTTGCGCCTCCAGTAGCCCTTGATCTCGAATCGGTCCGGTGTCCAACCCAACTCGCGGTGGTAGAGCTTCCGGATCGCTCGTGCATCGGATGCCTCGGTTGCAGCCCACAGGTAGCCGATACCGCTCGGTCTTTCGAAGGAACGAACTGCATCGAGCAACTCGTGCTCGTCCGTCCATCGGTACGTGACGGTGGCTTCGGTCGAGACGTGCTGTTCGTCCTCTCGGCCCGGAATCGACGCGATGACGTGTGCGCGAGCGCCATGGGGGAGTTCCTCGAGGGCGCGGGTGAGCGCAGGTAATCCGGTCATATCGGCAACCAGTAACTGCCACTCGGTGTCGGCCGGCGGCCGATACCATCCGCGGGCCTCGGACACGCGAATCGAATCACCGGGCTGCGTGTGCATTGCCCAGTCCGCGGCGACTCCGCCGTCGTGCACGACGAAGTCGATGTCGAGGTGCGGGCCCACCGGATCGAAGTGTCGGACGGTGTAGCTGCGCACGACGTCGTCGTCGAAGATCAATCGAAGTCTTTCGTCGGGCACGCCCGTGCTCGCGAACTCGGACAGGCCGGCGCCGCCGAGACGGACGCGGATCATGGAGGGCGTCACATGCCACGACGACAGGGTGACGGCGTCGAACGTCCTCGGTTCCGACGGGGCGATCGGGGGCATCTGGGCAACTTTCTGGAGACTGTTCAGCTCATACCCGTCCGATCTTAGGGTTGCCAAACTCAGGTTCGGAGCCCCCCCCCGAGTATCGATGCCCATCGAGCATCGATCGATGTCTATTTAATCTTGGACATGCATCGGCCGGAAACCTTAGGGTTCGTGTGAGCCGAGTCACGCACACGGAAGGTTCTGTCATGAACGCGCGTAACACCTCCACCCCCGTCGTCACCGAGATGCGGGTTGTTCCCATTGCGGGCCACGACGGCATGCTGCTCAACCTCAGTGGAGCGCACGCCCCGTACTTCACCAGGAACCTCGTTGTTCTCACCGACTCGAACGGCCATGTCGGTGTCGGGGAAGTTCCGGGCGGAGAGCCGATCAGGAAAACCCTCGACGATGCTCGGCCGCTGGTCGAGGGCGCGAGCATCGGTAAGTACAACGCGATCTTGGCGTCGATGAAGTCGGCGTTCGCCGATCGCGATTCCAGTGGCCGCGGTGCGCAGACGTTCGACCTGCGTATCGCTGTTCATGCGGTCACCGCCGTGGAATCGGCTTTGCTGGACTTGCTCGGTCAGCACCTCGGCGTCAGTGTTGCTGCATTGCTCGGTGACGGGCAGCAGCGCGAGAAGGTTCAGGCGCTCGGTTACCTCTTCTTCGTCGGCGATGCAGGCAAGACGGATCTGGCGTACCGCACACCTGCGGACGAGGCCGCAGGCTCCGACGAGTGGTCACGCATCCGTCACTCCGTGGCGCTGACTCCCGACGCCGTCGTGCGCCTCGCCGAAGCCGCGCAAGCCCGCTACGGATTTCAGGACTTCAAGCTCAAGGGCGGTGTGCTCCCGGCGGCGGAGGAGGCTGCGGCCGTGACGGCACTGGCCGAGCGATTCCCGGACGCGCGAATCACGTTGGATCCCAACGGCGGATGGCTTCTGAAGGACGCGATCGAGACCTGCCGCGGTTTGCGCGATGTGCTGGCCTACGCCGAGGACCCGGTGGGGCCCGAAGGCGGTTTCTCCGGCCGCGAAGTGATGGCGGAGTTCAAGCGCGCGACGGGATTGCCGACCGCCACCAATATGATCGCCACCGACTGGCGGGAGATGGGCCATACCATTCGCTCCGGCGCCGTCGACATTCCGTTGGCAGACCCGCACTTCTGGACGATGAACGGTTCCGTGCGTGTTGCGCAGCTGTGCGACGCCTGGGGACTGACGTGGGGATCGCATTCCAACAACCATTTCGACGTCTCACTCGCTATGTTCACTCACGTCGCAGCTGCTGCGCCGGGGAACATCACCGCTATCGACACGCATTGGATCTGGCAGGACGGCCAGCGAGTGACCAAGGAGCCCTTCGAGATCGAAGGGGGATTCCTGACGGTCCCCGACAAGCCCGGCCTCGGAGTCGAACTGGATTGGGACCGCGTCGACGCTGCACACGAGCTGTATCAGCGTGAGGGCCTCGGCGCACGCGACGACTCCATCGGAATGCAGTATCTGATCGATGGATGGGCCTTCGACAGCAAGCGCCCAGCGCTCGTGCGATGAAGGTTGTCGTCGGCGATCGGAATGTACTGCCGCACCGGGCCGAGTTCGAGAAGGCGTTGCCGGATCGAGCCGAGGTTGTGTGGGTCGTCCCTTTCGATGAATCCAGAGCTATCGCCGAATTGGCCGATGCCGACGTGTACGTCGGAGGCAAGTTCAGCGCGGCGATGGGCGCCGCCGCTCCTGCATTGAAGATGGTGCACGTCGCAGGGGCCGGAACGGACAATGTCGAACGGTCGGGTCTCGGACCGGATGTGCAGGTGTGCAACACCTTCCATCACGAGCAGTCGATCGCGGAGTACATCGTCTCGGCCACCGTCATGCTCCGTCGTAAAATCTTGGCGCAGGATCGTGCGCTGCGGACCGGGGTGTTCCAGACGTCGGTCTACGACCCGTCCATCGCGCAACCGTTGTCGCTCAACGGCTCCCGGGTGGGATTCGTCGGATTCGGGCACATCGGTCAGCGGGCGTGGAGGCTCTTCGAAGCCTTCGGAGCCCACGGTGCGGCCGTCACCGGCAGCGGCAATGCGTCGTCGGACAGTCTCGAGTGGAGCGCTGACGCGTCGTGGCTCGGAACCTTGATGGACTGGGCCGACATCGTCGTGGTGTCTGCACCGCTGACCGACAAGACGCGCGGGATGATCGGTGCAGACGAGCTGGGAAGGCTCGGACGTGACGGCATTGTTGTCAACGTGGGCCGGGGGCCGCTGGTTCAGGAGCAGGCGCTGTTCGATGCGTTGTCTCGAAACGTAATTGCGGCGGCCGCCATCGACGTCTGGTACCAGTACCCCGGTGCCGATGGTGTCGGCCAGCCGAGCACACTGCCGTTCGCGGACCTGGAGAACATCCTGATGACGCCGCATTCCTCGGGCGTCACCCACCACACCTTCGTCGGGCGGGTCGCGGATATGGCGGCAAACATTGGGCGGCTCTCCGGCTGACGGGCGTCGCCACCAGTGGCGTGATTAGGGCCCCTGCAGGGCACTCAAACGTGCCACTGGCGCGGAGCGCCCACCGTGCCACTGGCGCGGAGCGCCCACCGTGCCACTGGCGCGGAGGCGCCTACCGCACTCCTTCGGTCCGGAGTTCGCGAGCCCAGGCGTCGGCGTGTGTGGTCAGGACGCCGGCGATACGCTCCAGTTCTCCGGGATACGACGCCACCTCCGCCGGCATGGACACGCTGAGCGCATCGGTGGCGGGGATCCGGTACGGCACGACGGTGGCGATGCAGACGACGCCGACCGTGCCCTGTTCCTGTTCGAGTGACCATCCGCGCCTGCGGACCTCGGCGAGTTCGGCAATGAGCGCGTCGCGGTCGACGATGGTGTCGTCGGTGTACCGCTCCAGAGTCTTCGGAAGGAGCCGGGTGACTTCGTCGGTGGTGAGCTCCGCGAGCAACGCCTGACCCAGCGCGGTGACATGGGTGGGCAACTTGCGGCCGACGCGGTGCATTCGGCGGACTTCCAGCTTCGACCCTCGGCTGGCGAGGTAGATGACGTGGTCCTCGTCGCGCCGCGCGAAGTGAACGGTGTGGCGAACGTCCGAGCGAAGCGCTTCGAGCACCGCCGCGGCGCGCCCGACCACGGAATCCTTGTCCAGATACGACGTGCCGGTCAACAGGGCGTGAGTGCCGATGCCGTAGCGCGAACCCGACTCGTCGGCCTCGATCCACCGCAGGTCCTTCAGGGTGCGCAGGAGCGCGTGCAAGGACGATCGGGGGTACTTGCACGCCTCCTGCAGCTCACCCAGACTCATCCGCGTCGGCGAGGCCGCCAGCGTCTCGAGGATGTGGATGGTCCGTTCGGCAGACTTCACCGGCTGGGTGTCGGGAGTGGAGCCTGCGGAATGACCAGAAGATCCGGGAGTGGAGCCTGCGGAATGACCAGAAGATCCGGGAGTGGAGCCTGCGGAATGACCAGAAGATCCGGGAGTAACCGCTTTGACGTCGTTCACCATGAGGACAGTGTCCCTCATATGGAACGCAGTTACACCCCTGGACGCCATGTAGCTCAGTATTCCTGAACGAGGTTGGCGGAGATGTACTCGAAATCTATCTCTTCTCCCAGGCCAGGGCGGTCGGGCATGCGCACGATGCCGTTCTCGTCGATGGGATCGACGATGGATTTCACGTGTGGCGGAACCCAGTCGTAGTCCGTGTGGGGGTGCAACAGGCCCCGCTCGTACCACTGGATATTGGGCGCGCCGCCGACGAGTGCGAGGTTGGGGGCACCGTTGCCGTGGATCTCGCAGTCGAGCCCGAACCCGTCTGCCATGTGCACGGTCTTGAGAGCAGGCGTGATGCCGCCCCCGTTCATCGCGCCGACCCGCAGAATGTCGCAGGCTTCGTTGACGATCCACTCCGAGCGCGACCTGTGCCTGCCCGGTGTGGTCTCCGGCCCGATGACAGGCGTGTCGATCTGGTCGGCGAGCCACTTGTACGAGCGCAGCGAGAACTCGTCCATCGGCTCTTCGATCCAGTCGAACTTCAGTCGATCGAGTTCACGGCCGAGCGTGAGAGCCTGGGTACGCGAATACCAGTGATAACCGTCGAGCATCAGAGAAAAACCGGGTCCGACGGCGTCGCGCACCGCAGCACAGGCGTCGATGTCGCGGTGGACGTCGGGAGCCCCTGGCAGCGGCGGCATCCAGGTGTGCAGTTTGATGCCCTGGTAGCCGCGGGCCTTCAGTTCGACGGCGAAGGCCGCGTAGTCCTCGGGTGAGGACAGTCCGCCCGGGGTCTCGTCACCGCACATCGTGCTCGCATAGGCCTTCACTTCCGAACGCGCAGCGCCCAGCAACTTCCACACCGGGGTGTCGAACTTGTTGCCCGCCAGGTCCCACAGGGCCTGGTCGATGTAGCTGAGCGTGTGCTCGGGCAGTTCGACGGCCTTGGTGCGCTGCCGGATGGCGAACTTCTTCTCGATCGCCTCGCGGGCCAATGGATCGGTGCCGATCAGGACTGCGCGGAACGACTGCTCCACCTGATCCTGACGAAGGTAATTCGCCTTGCCGAGTGCATACCCGCTGACTCCGTCGGAATCGGTGATACGGAGCACGGCCTGCGTCGTCTGTATCGATGGCCCTGGATGACGATGTCCGTACGAGTCGACCGCAGTGCGCGCCTCCGTCTTGAACACCTGCACGGCAACTTCCGTGATGACGCTGGACATGGTGTCTTATCCCCTATTTGCCCTGACGGGCATCGTATTTGGCCTTGCTGCGGTTGAGCTTCTCGGCGAAGTCGTCGGCGAAATCCTGGGCGCTGAGCTGACCGATGAGCACCTTCTGCCACTGGCCGAGCATCTGAACCTGGACGATCTTGCCGAAGTCGGGCAAGTAGTCCGGCGGCGTCACGAGAACGGTCTTCGGATCGTCGAGTGCAGCCTGCGCTGCCTGCACCGACGGCATCGCCTGGAACGACGGCGCCGAACGAGCGACAGTGTTGACCGGAATCTGTCCGACGTTCTCGTTCCAGTACGCCTGCGACTCCGGAGACGTCATGAACTCGAGGAACTTCCACGCCGCAGCTTGGTGCTGGCTGGATTTGAAGACGGTGTACGACGGGAACGGGTCCGTCATCACCGTGCGAACGCCGTTGTCCGCCAGTGGGAGCGCAACCGCACCGACCTTGTCGCCGAGTGCTTTCTTGTGATTGCTGAGAGATCCGAGGTTGTGCTGCATCATTGCAACCGACCCGCCGCCGAAGCTGGCCACCATCTGAGGAAAGCCGTTGTTGACGTCCGCAGTGGGTGTGTCGACGTCGTAGAGTGCTGCGAATCGCTCGATGGCCTCTACCATCTCCGGACGGTTGAGCGTCGACTCGCTGCCGTCGAAGAAGTTCTCGATGCCCGTGGTGGCGAACATATGCTGCAGCAGTGGGTAGATCGAACCGGCGCCGCCGCGGATGGTGAAGCCGTAGCGGCCGGCGGACTTGTCGGTGAGTTCGTCTGCGGCCTCGTAGAACTCGTCCCAGGTGTCGGGAGGCTGGAGTCCGGCTTCGTCGAACCAGTCTGCGCGGTACCAGAGCGTGGCGTTGTTACTGGTAAACGGCAGGCCGTACAGAATATCGCCGCCGCCGGATTCCTTGGCGGACTCGATGATCTTCGGGTCGTACTCGTCCTTCCTCGGTGACGCAGCGAGGAAGTCGTCCAATGGAATCACTGCATTCTGCGCGACGAGCGGGGAAAGATACGCCGTCGACACGATGCCGAGGTCGGGGGCCGATCCACCGGCAAGCGCCGTCTGGTACTTCTGCTGAGCACTGTCCGAGGGAAGTCCGACGTACTCGATGTCGATACCGGGGTTTGCGGTCTCGAAGCGGCGAATCAGCTCTTCGTACAGCGGTGTTCGGTCGGGGCCGGCATTGTTGTCCCAGAAGGTGAGGGTTCCGCTGTTCGGATCGCCGAGTGCGCCGTCGAGCAAGGAGGTCTCCGAGCTGCACCCAGCGAGAACGAGCGCAGCGACGGCACCGATGAGCAACGTCCGACGGGTCAGGTGTGTGTTTCTCATGATCAGCCTTTCACCGCTCCGGCGCTCAGGCCCTGGACGAGGTACTTCTGGATGACGGCGAAGACGGCTACGACGGGCACTGCGGCGATGAGTCCGCCGGCCGCGAGGACACCGAAGTCGACGTTGTAGGAGCCGATGGTGTAGCTCAAACCGACTGGCAACGTGAACTTCTCCTGGCTGCTGATGAACATCAGGCCGAAGAGGAAGTTGTTCCAGCTACCGATGAAGGCGAACGAACCGACGGCGATGAGCCCCGGCCGTAGCAGCGGCAACATGATGAGGCGAAATGCCTTGAGCCGCGAACATCCGTCGACCATCGCTGCTTCTTCCAACTCCACCGGGATCTGCGAAATGAAACCGGCCATCAGCATTGCGGCGAGGGGAAGCTGGAACACCGTGTCTGCGACGATGAGGCCGAAGAGGTTGTTCACCAGGCCCATCTCGCGGAACACCTGGAACAGGGGGATCAGCAGCATCGCACCTGGTACGAATTGACTGCACAGCAGCGCCATCACCAGTGGGATTTTGGCGCGGAACTTGAAGCGCGCCAACGCATATCCGGTGGCGAGTGCGACGAAGGTCGTCAGGACGAGCGAGAGTCCCGCGACGATGAGCGAGTTCTTGAAGAAGAAGCTGAAGCCGAGGGTGTTCCACACGGTGTCGAAGTGGTCGAACGTGATGGGCCAGGGGAGCATGCTGTTCGAGCCTGCTGGCCTGAACGCGAACACGATCATCCAGTAGAACGGAACGAGCGTGAAGAGGAGGTAGAGCGCGAGCGGGAATCCGACGCTGAAGAAGCGAGGCTTCTTGGTATGCACGCGCAGTTCGTTGTGGGAGTCGCTTGCCGGGGAGGTGATCACCGGTCGATCGGCTGTAGTGGTCATGTATCTCAGGCCTTGTCGCTGTTGAACTTGCTCAGGCGCAAGTAGAGGATCGAGCAGAAGAGCAGGATCACGAATGCCACGGTGGTCAGGGCCGAGCCGTATCCGAAGTCCTGGGCGGTGGTGGCGAGTTGCGAAACATAGAGTGGCAGTGTCGTTGTCACGTCCGCTGGGCCACCTGCCGTGAGTGTGTAGAGCAGGTCGACGTTGTTGAACTCCCACACACCGCGAAGCAGTGTCGAGAGGATGATGACTGCCTTGAGGTGCGGGAGTGTGACGAAACGGAAGCGCTGCCAACGGTTTGCGCCGTCGACGTTCGCAGCCTCGTAGAGGTCTTTTGGGGCGCTCTGCAGTTCGGCGAGGATCAGGATCGCGAAGAAGGGCACGCCGCGCCACAATTCAGCAACGCTCGTTGCCCAGAACGCGGTGTCGGGATCTGCAATGGGAGCGGCGGTACCGTCGCCGATGCCCATGTTGCCGAGCAGCTTGAACAAGCCTGTCGACGGGTTGTAGATCAGTAGCCAGATGCCCGTGGTGAGCACGCCGGAGACGGCCCACGGCGAGAACACCAGTGCGCGGGCAAGTCCGCGTCCGCGGAAGACCTCGTTGACGAGCAGTGCCAGTCCGAGACCGAGGATCAGCTGGAAGACGACCTGGACGCCAACCCACTTGGCCGTGACGACCAAGCTGTTCCAGAAGGCGTCGTCGGCGAACATGAGCTTGAAGTTCTCGAGGCCGGCAAAACCGTTGTCCCACGGTGTTGTCGGATTGTAGAACTGAAGGCTGTAGTAGAAGACGCTACCGACCGGGTAGAAGATGAACACCGCGAGCAGAACGACAACCGGGGCGATGAGGATGTACGGCGCCGAGATGCGGCGCTTCTTGCGGATCGGGGCTGGGGCGGCGGGCGCCTGCTTGCCTCCCGATCTCGGTGGTGTGGTGGTGACCATTTCAGGGACGCTCCGAGTATGTCGGGCCGGTGGGGACCGGCGGTCTGGGGTCTTGTGTCTCGGCTTGTTTGCCGGAGGCTGCTGGGTTCAAAGTCGAACGCGAAGCGAGTGATCCACGAGGTTCGCGCTGCACGCGCGTCGTTCGGGTCTCTCTCGCCCATCATCGTCCGTTCATATATATGAACTCACGTCTTCTATGTGAATTCTTCGATTCACTATGACGGCAGTCACAAGACATGTCAAGCGTGCTCGGTCATACGTGCCGCTGCAGCCAGAGGGCCACTTCGTCCTGCATCTCCGTCGAGAACTGATGGCCGTGCGAAAACCACTGCGTGACCAGGGCTTCGGTACCTGCATACGCTCGCTCGAGTGCAGCCTCGGCATCGCGCATCCCTTCGATTCCGAAATGTGTGTCGTCCCGGGCGAATTGCACCAGCAGAGGCGTCGGGAATCCGGACGCGACCACATCGGGCCAATCGCACACAGCCGGCAGGCCGGGAGTGATCATCAGCCAGGTGGTGTCGTCGGCATGACCGTCGGCAATATCGATGAACGTGCTGGTCATCGCGGTGACAACGGCTGCCGTCACGTCGGCCGCAGCCAGTAGGTGTGTGACGCGTGCGCCGCCTCCGGAGAACCCGGTGGTCGCAATACGTGAGGGGTCGACGCCAGGGAGGCTGCGTAGGACGTTCAGTGCGACGAGGTCTTCGTGCAGCACCTGCCCGGCCAGGGAGGATCCCGTCAGCGCAGCAACTTTGGCGAGGCCGTGTTCGTGCTCGCGGGCGGCGGCTTCGTATCGGCGTTCGTCCATATCGGCGGCCTTGCGCGCGCGTTCGGGCATTTCGTCCCATCGGATGCGGCGGCTTCCCCATGGGAACGCGTCGTGAACCAGCACTGCGAAGCCGGCGGCGACGAGCCCTGCTGCGACGGATCGGCCGTCGTACGCGTGTTTTCGCAGTTCGGGGATGCCGGGAGCGGGCCCGTCCGGACCGTCGGCGACCTTCTCCTTGCCGTAGAACTTCGTCCCGTCGTGACCGTGCATGAGGAGGACTGCGGGCAGGTCGCCGCTGCAGGTCGTTGCGGGTTTCAGGAACCATGCTTCGGTTGCCGTGCTCTGGTCGGGGACGGTCCACGTCAGCTCGACCCCATCGATGCCGTCGCGCGTCCAGGTTGGGCCGTATTCGGGCTCGAGAAGGTCTTGGGGCAGGTCGTCACTGGCGCCGAGGGCTTGCAGGATGTCTGTTCGTAGCGCGGATCGTGGACAGTTCACGCCTGAATGTGTTCCCATGTGTGAACCCCGTTCTGTCTGTTGAATACTCTGAAGGGCCGCTCAATGACCTCTGTCGATCGCATCGTCGCGCACGCATATCCATGGGACGTGCTCGGCGATCCGCACTTCGTCGACCGCGTGCACGCGCTCGGCATCCTTGAGATTGCGCTTGCCGCCAGCTATCACTCGACCAGGGCCGCGACACCGTTGCACCCATCGCACAAGGTCGTCGACGCCCATCATGCGGCGTTGTATCGGCCATTGCGCTCGGAGGCATGGGACGGGCTTGCCGTTGCTGCTCGAACGGCATCGTGGGCTGGCGCCGAGGACGCGTTCGGCGACGCCGCTGCAGTGTTGATCGCGGCAGGTATCACGGTACACGCATGGATCGTGTTGTCGCACAGCACTATTCTCGGTCACGCGTATCCCGACGCTACTGTGGTCAACGCGTTTGGCGACCGCTACCCGTATGCACTTTCCCCTGGTCACCCTGACATCGTCGCCTACGCACGCACCCTTGCCGCGGAAGCTGTACGGGGCGTCGAACTGGCCGGAGTATCCATCGAGGCGGCCGGTCAACTGGGGTTCGCGCACGTCGGCCCGCACGAGAAGACCGACGGTGCGTACCCCGGCATCGGCGACACCTTGATGTCGATCAGCTGCACCCCTCGTGAGCTCGGGGCCTGGGCGGAGCGCGGAGTCGACTCGGACAAGATCGTCGCCAAGCTGCGTGACGGGATCGACGCGTTGTCGGGCGGGACGTTGTCCTCCTCCTCGACGATCGATGACGTTCTTGCTGGTGACGAGGCTGCCGCTGTGTTGGCGGTGCGGCATGCCGACGCGGACCTCCTTCGCGGTGAGGTTCTTGGAGCTGTCCGAGCCGAGATCCCAGATGTTCGCGTCACGCTGCACGGACACCCTGATCCGTGGAAGACGGGCCCATCGCCCGCATTGACCTCGACCGCTGCTGTGAACATCGACGCAGTGTTGGTGTCGGCATGGCCGGGGACTGCCGAGACGGTGTCTGTCGTGGAAAAGACGCGCGCCCTGGTCGGCGAGGACGTTGCCGTCGGTGCGTACGTGTCGGTTCTGCCGCCGAAGAAGCTCGACGAGGTCGGAGCCCACGTCGCGGCCACAGTCGAGGCGGGGGTCAACGAGCTGCACCTCTACCACCTCGGACTCGTCAACCAGCCTCAACTCGATGCCCTCGGCTCGATCGTTCGCGAGTACGCCTAGAGCGTGTCTCTTAAATTGGGTCCGTTTTCGTTTTCATCGCCGGGCGGTGGTTGTGGTTGCGGGAGTGCAGAACTGCCGCGCACAGGACAACGCCCCCGAGGAATGTCATGGCGTACTTGTCATATCGAGTGGCCACACCACGCCACTGTTTGAGCCGCCCGAAGCCACGCTCGACGGTGTTGCGGTGCTTGTACATCGTCGGATCGAAACCCGGTGGACGACCACCGGCGGACCCCTTGTCGGCCCGTCGCTGCTTCTGGTCGCTGCGCTCGGGAATGGTGTGTTTGATCTTGCGGCGACGCAGTTCGGTGCGGGTACTGGGATGGGTGTACGCCTTGTCGGCGAGCAATCGGTAGTCCTGGTCCCCACCGGCAGCTCGGTGGGCATCGAGCAACGGCACCAACTGTGGATTGTCCCCGGCTTGCCCACCGGTCAGCAGCATCGTCACCGGCGAGCACGTCAGGTCGGTCAGTGCATGGATCTTCGTGGTGAATCCTCCGCGAGATCGACCCAACGCGTGGTCAGCGGGTTCGTCGACGGATTTCTTGTAATTCGACAAGGCCCCCTGTGAGAGTGTCGGCTCGCGCACCGGCCGCATGCTGATGCGCCCGGACGCTGGTCGAGTCGATCGAGAGCACCGCCCCGATATCGCCGTCGAGTTCTTCCGGGTCGAGACCGAACACCTCGGCCACCGCGGCAAGCATCTCGTCGTAGGTGCCATCGAAGGACCATCGGTGGTGGCGTTTCCACACCGTCTGCCACGGACCGAAGTCCTCCGGCAGATCTCGCCACGGACACCCGGTACGGAATCGGTATGCGATGCCCTCCAGAATTCGCCGGTGCTCGGCGAACCGCCGCCCACGTTTTCCCACGTCGGTGGGTATCACTGGCTCGACGATCTCCCAGAACTCGTCACTGATCACTCCCACGCGCGTCATCGAAATATCATCGCTGACAGCACCTCTCAAATTTGGGAGACACGCTCTAGCGAGGGGAGAGCGGCGGTCCGGAGGTGACCGAATGGGACATTCGCTCGCCTCGGAGGTGACCGAAAGAGACATTCGCTAGCGCTTGGGTGACCGAAAGAGACATTCGCACACTCTGAGTGACTGAAACGGACATTCGTTCACTGCCGGAGACCGAATGGGACATTCGCTCACCCCGGGGGTGACCGAAACAGACATTCGGTCACCCCCGGGCAAACCCCCAAAACCGCCTGCTCAGCGCATGCGCTGACCGAGGGGATGGTCGCAGAAGGCACCGCCGACGCGCTGGAGGATCGGATCGTCGAAGGTCCATTCGTGCTCGGCGAGGAATTCCTCCGCGAACTGTTCTGCATCGTCCTGGGGTTCGTAACCGATCGCTTCACCCTGTGCACCCGACCACCAGGCGCGCGAGTTGTTCGAGATTCCCCACACGGTGTGAAATCCCTTGGCGCTGTCGGACAGTGATGCCTCGATGAGGCGCGCTGTGTCTGCCGGCGACATCCAACTGGCCAAGCCGCGGTAGTTCGGCGGCTTCTCGAAGCTCGATCCGATACGGAGGTTCACGACGTCGATGCCGAAGCGGTCGTGATACAGCCTCCCCAGTGCCTCGACCGCAGCTTTCGACCAGCCGTAGAAACCATCGGGACGAGGCCCGACGTCACCGGCCAAGGCCTCGCCGCCTGCTTCTTCGTGCGTCCAGAAACCCACCGCGTGATTGCTCGACGCGGCGACAACTCGGGTGACCCCGTGCGCGACTGCGGCCTCGAAGACGGCCTGCGATCCGTCGACGTTCACGGACAGTATGTTGGCCCAGGAATCCTCGGTGCTCAGTCCGCCCAGGTGCAGGATGGCGTCGACGCCGTCGACCGCGCGGGCCACGGCCTCCCGGTCGGTGACCGATCCCTGGACGAATTCCTCTGTAGCGGAATCGATATCGCTGATCTCGGCGATGTCGAAAAGCCGAAGTGGGCGATCCGGTCTACGCAGCAACGGGCGAAGCATCTTTCCCATGTTTCCGGCGGCGCCGGTGATCAAAAGCCGTGTCATGTTTCCTCGCTTCTCGTCGAAAAGTCTTGTGCTGCGCATCACGTTAGTGCATAGTTCGAAACGAAGTCATCATCTTGACCTAAGTTCACATACATGAACACCTGACTCGGATCGTCCGGCACGTTCCTGCCGGTGAAGGAGCACACCCATCATGGCAACTGTTGCGTTCGAGAACGTCACCAAGTTCTTCCCCGGCGGTGACAAGCCCGCTGTCGACCAGCTCGACCTCGCCATCGAGGACGGCGAGTTCCTCGTCCTCGTCGGACCGTCGGGCTGCGGCAAGTCGACGTCACTCCGAATGCTCGCGGGTCTCGAAGACGTCGATCGCGGCGCCATCACGATCGGCGGCAACGACGTCACCGAGTTCCAGCCCAAGGATCGCGACATCGCGATGGTCTTCCAGAACTATGCGCTGTACCCGCACATGACCGTGGGGGAGAACATGGGCTTCGGACTCCGCATCGCAGGTGAGGACAAAGCCGAGATCAAGCGTCGCGTCGAGGATGCCGCCAAGATCCTCGACCTCACCAAGTTTCTCGATCGCAAGCCCAAGGCACTGTCCGGCGGTCAGCGTCAGCGCGTTGCGATGGGACGTGCGATCGTCCGCAAGCCGCAGGTCTTCCTCATGGACGAGCCGCTGTCCAACCTCGACGCCAAGCTGCGTGTGCAGACTCGCGCGCAGATCTCGGCGTTGCAGCGGCGTCTGGCGACCACCACCGTCTACGTCACCCATGACCAGGTCGAGGCCATGACGATGGGTGACCGCGTCGCCGTCCTCAAGGACGGAGTGCTGCAGCAGTGCGACACCCCGCGCCGCATGTACGAGCACCCGAACAACGTGTTCGTCGCCGGTTTCATCGGCTCGCCTGCCATGAACCTTCTCGAACTGCCTCTCGTCGACGGTGGGGTCCGCTTCGGAGGGGAGGTTGTCCCCGTTCCGCGCGCGGCCGTCGCGGGTATCGGCGAAAGCTTGGTCACCCTCGGTGTCCGTCCCGAGGACCTCGAACTCACGACCGGACCGGGCCTCGAAGTCACCATCGACGTCGTGGAAGAGCTCGGCGCCGACGCCTATGTCTACGGGCAGGCCGACATCAACGGGACCAAGCAGCCCATCGTCGTCCGCGCGGACGGCCGGATCCCGCCTCGTCGCGGCGAGAAGATCACCCTGTCCTACGCGGCCGAGCGCACTCACCTGTTCTCGACCGTCACCGGCGAACGCCTCGTCGACTAGGAGCATTCGATGACCACGGCAATCAACACATCCATCACCGGCGAATTTCTGGTGGGCGGCAGGGCTAGAACGGGTGCAGGCGACGCCATCGAGGCCCTGAACCCGTCCACCGGCGACACTCTCGGGCCTACCTTCCATTACGCGACCTCGAAAGACGTGCGCGACGCCACCGCGTTGGCCGACGAGGCCTTCGACATCTACCGTCGGACCACGTCGGAAGCACGAGCTCGCTTCCTCGAGTCCATCGCCGACAACATCGACAACCTCGGTGACGAATTGATCGACCGAGCGTCCGCCGAGAGCGGCCTGCCACGAGCACGGCTACTAGGTGAGCGTGGACGCACCACCGGTCAGCTCAGGCTCTTCGCCGCAGTACTCCGTGAAGGAAGCTGGAACGGTGCGCGCATCGACCCCGCGCAGCCTGATCGTAAACCAGCTCCGCGCAGCGATATTCGGCTGCGCAACATACCTCTCGGGCCGGTCGTCGTGTTCGCGGCCAGCAACTTCCCCTTGGCCTTCTCGGTCGCAGGAGGCGACACGGCGTCGGCGCTCGCGGCCGGCTGTCCAGTTATCGTCAAAGCGCATGACGCCCACCTCGGAACGTCCGAGTTGGTCGGCCGGGCGATAGCGGCTGCCGTCGTCGAACACGGTCTGCCCGAAGGCACGTTCTCACTGATCTACGGACTCGGCCAGACCATCGGCGTCGAACTCGTCACCGACCCGGCCGTCGCCGCCGTCGGATTCACCGGATCACGCGGTGGCGGCATGGCTTTGGCGCGGGCGGCAGCAGGACGCGACGTTCCTATCCCTGTATATGCGGAGATGAGCAGCATCAATCCGGTCTTTCTGTTGCCCGGCGCGTTGTGTGCCGACGCGGCCGCTTTGGGGGCAGGCTTCGCGGTATCGCTGACGCTCGGATCCGGTCAGTTCTGCACCAACCCCGGCCTCGTGTTCGCCGTCGTGGGTGCAGAACTGAGCGAGTTCCTCCGCTCTGCGTCGGACGCGGTCGGTTCTTCCACCGGGGCCGCGATGTTGACACCGGGAATTGCTGCAGCCTACGCGTCAGGACAGAAGGCGCTCCGAAACCACGGGGACGTCGACTCCGTCGCTACCGGGCAACCTGGTTCGTGCGTGTCCCAAGGGGTACCAGAACTCCTCGTCACCGATGCCGAGAACTTTCTGGCCGACCCATCGCTGCACGCGGAGGTGTTCGGAGCTACGTCACTCGTAGTCCGGTGCAAGGACCTCGATCAATTGCTGGATGTAGTGAAGGGTCTCGAAGGACAGCTCACCGCCACCATCCATGCCACCGACACCGACCTGCCCGATGCCGAAGTGCTCGTCGAGAAGTTGGAACGCAAGGTTGGCCGAATTCTGTTCAATGGCTGGCCCACCGGCGTCGAGGTCGGTCATGCGATGGTGCACGGCGGACCGTTCCCTGCGACGAGTGACTCCCGCACGACCTCGGTCGGCAGCCTTGCGATCGATCGGTTCCTCAGGCCCGTCAGCTATCAGGACGTGCCCTCTGCACTACTTCCGTCGGCGATCGCCGACGGCAACCCCGACAAGATCTGGCGCCGCATCGACGGCAGCCTCACTCAGGAGTGACGACAATGCTTGCTGGAGTTCTGTTCTTTCCCGTGACACCGTTCGACACCGACGGCAATGTCGACACCGCGGCTTTGACCGCCCATATCGAGGCAGGCGTCGCATCAGGCCCCGGCGGGGTGTTCACCGCCTGCGGCACAGGCGAATTCCATGCGCTGTCGCCCGCTGAATTTCGTGTCGTGGTCGAAACGACGGTGAAAGCGGTCGCCGGCCGCGTCCCGGTGTTCGCCGGAGCCGGTGGGGCTTTGCCGATCGCCAAGGAACTGGTGACGATCGCATCGGAGGCGGGCGCGGACGGCATTCTGTTGCTTCCGCCGTACCTCGTCGGGTCGCCCGCCGCTGGACTCGTCGAGTACGTACGTCAGGTATCGGATGTCAGCGAACTTCCGGTCATCGTCTACCACCGGGCGAACGGGCAGTTCACCGAGGCGAGCGCGCTTGCCGTGGCACTGCTACCGAAGGTGATCGGGTTCAAGGACGGCGTCGGAAATTTGGATCTGACGTCGAGGATCGTTCGGACCATTCGTGATGGTATCGGCGACAAAGAGTTCCAGTTCTTCAACGGCCTCCCGACCGCGGAGGTGTCGCAGCGGGCGTTCCGGAGTATCGGGGTGACGCTGTACTCGTCGGCGACATTCGCGTTCGCGCCCGATGTGGCGCTCGCGTACTACGGGGCGTTGGAAGACGGGAACACCGAACTGGTCGAGGCCTTGGATCGCGAGTTCTTCCATCCGCTGGTCCGTCTGCGCGACACCACGCCCGGATATGCCGTCGCGCTGGTGAAGGCAGGCGTCACGTTCAGCGGCATCGACGCCGGATCCGTCCGCGCTCCGCTGACCGACGCTACGGAGAAGGACAAGTTTGCGCTGGAGCAGATCCTCGCTGCGGGCAGGAAGGTTCTGGCGGCCTGAGTCCTGCGGCCTCAGTGCCAAGGTTGAGTCCTGCGGCCTCAGTGGCACGGTTGAGTCCCTCAGGCGGGCTGTTGCAAAATGAAAGCCAAGCCTGAGAATCACGACTGTTGGCCAATCGACGGAGAGTGATTTGATCCCTCGAACCACTCTCCGTCGATCTGAGAGCGTTAGTTCGCGGTCCTCAGAACCGGTTGGCTTCAAAAAGCAACAGCCCGCAGGGGGCACTTAACCGTGCCACTTCTGGGTGATGCCGTTGTTGAATCAATGCATCCACAAAAAGTCTTGGACTTGAATGGATCTCGGGAATAGCGTGTGAACAAAGACCACCACAGCCGATCAAGGGAGACTAGCCGCAGTGTCCATCGACGTAGAGACAAGAGCCTCGAAGCCCACGAGCGGCCTCACCGCTCCCGACGCCGCGATCAAGGCCCTCGCTTCGGGTGACGCAACGATCGACCGGATCGCGCACGTGACTCTGTCGTCGATCACATTGCCGTTGAAGAACCCGATCAGTGACGCCAAAGTGCTGACCGGGCGGCAGAAGGCCATGACCGAAGTCGCTTTTCTGTTCGCCGAGATCAGGACCGAGCAGGGCCACGAAGGCATCGGCTTCAGCTACTCCAAACGTGCCGGTGGCCCCGCGCAGTTCGCGCACGCCAAAGAGATCGCTCCGGTACTCATCGGTGAGGATCCCAGCGATATCGGCAAGATATGGACCAAGTTGCAGTGGGCCGGGGCGTCGGTCGGGCGCAGTGGCGTTGCAACGCAGGCGATTGCGGCCATCGATGTCGCGCTGTGGGACCTCAAGGCCAAGCGTGCGCAGCTGCCGCTCGCCAAGCTCATCGGCGCGACACGCGATTCGGTACAGACGTACAACACCTCCGGAGGCTTCCTCCATACGCCGATCGAGGAAGTGCTCGACAACGCCACCGCATCGTTGGCAGCAGGTATCGGCGGCATAAAACTCAAAGTGGGCCAGCCAGATTGGCGAACAGACATCGCGCGCGTCACGGCCGTTCGTGAGCACCTCGGCGACGATGTACCGCTCATGGTCGACGCCAACCAGCAATGGGATCGACCGACAGCCAACCGCATGTGCCGCATCCTCGAACAGTTCGATCTCGTCTGGATCGAAGAACCGCTCGACGCGTACGACGCCGAAGGGCACGCGATGCTCGCTCGCAACTTCGACACCTCGATTGCGACGGGTGAGATGCTCGCCAGCGTCGGTGAGCATATCCGCTTGATCGAAGCAGGATCGGTTGACATCCTCCAGCCCGACGCTCCGCGCATCGGCGGCATCACTCAGTTCATGAAGCTTGCAGGCCTCGCAGAGCACCACAATCTGCAGCTCGCACCGCACTTCGCGATGGAAATTCACCTGCACCTCGCGGCGGTCTACCCGTTGCAGACCTGGGTCGAACACTTCGACTGGCTCGACCCGCTGTTCAACGAGCACCTCGAAACCCGCGATGGCAGAATGCATCTCTCCAACCGGCCCGGTCTCGGCTTCACCCTCAGCGATCAGGCCAAGGCCTGGACCATCGGGACGGCCGAATTCGGCAAGTAGGAGCCACCCCAGTGGCACGGTTGAGTGTCCCCGAGGGGCCCCAACCGAGCCACTGGGGCACGGAGCCGAAGGTCTCTAGCCAGTGAAGTGTTGTTGTTGCAATTGATTTGACTGATTTCGGGTCGTCAGCGTGGTGCCTGCCGATACGGTGGTTCGCAATGGTCGGTCTTTGTCGGTGGCAGGTGTTCTGGTGTAATCCAGCCGGTTCGTCGGCTGATGTCGTCGACGATCCGGTGCTGGCGGGGTTGCCCTCGTTGTGGGAGTGGGCCCGATGGCATGGGACGCGTGCGGGACAACCGTTTCTGCTGCGTACGGATGGATCCTGGAGCGCCGGATAGTGATTCGTATGCTCGGTGGCCGCCGGCTCGAACTCCGCGACCGCAGCGGTGCTAAATCCGTGGTGTCGTTGGACGCCCTCGACCCGGCCGCGCGGCTGGATCGGTTCCACGACGATGCCGGCGGGCTGAGCCCGGCGTCGCTGTGGGTGAACGAGGACGGCATGCCGCGGATACCGCACGGTTGGCAGCACACGTTCGTCACCGCACACCGGCGGGTCGAGCGTGAAGGTTCGATCGGGTTGGCCGCGACCGCGCACATGTTGCGGCACTCGTTCGCTTTGCGATGGTTCTCTGTCGGTCGGTTGTCGTACGAGCGGCGCTTCGCCCACCTCGATGCCGAGGAGATGCGGGACTACCGGGCACAGTTCGGTGACACCTGGTACTTCGTGGTGACGTGGCTTCGGTTACAACGAGATCGAGCGCGCTCGGTCACCTGGAAAGCGCCGTTCAGTGATGGTCAGGCCTCGCTTGCGCGTACCGCGACGAGCGCGACCTCGACCCGGTTGCGTGCGCCTGTGGCCCTCAAGATCGACGTCATGTGCGTCTTGACCGTGGCCTCGGCCATGAACAGGTCGGCGGCGATCTCTGCGTTGGAGCAGCCCCTGCCAACCAGTCGGATCACGTCCTGCTCACGGGCGGTCAGCCGGTCGAACAGCGTGCGGGCCTGCTGGGCCTGACCAAACCCGGCGATCTGGCTTTCTTCAAGGACCCGGCGGACCACGGCTGGGGAGAAGAACGCGCCACCGGATGCCGCAGCGTGGACGGCCATGAGCAACTCGCGCGGACTTCCTGCCTTCAGAACGAACCCGTCGGCCCCGAGCACGATCGCCTGAGAGACGTACTCGTCCTCGCCGAACGTCGTGACGAACACGTACCGCCCGCCGAGGCCCTCGCGCCGGGCCTGGGCCAGGGCCTCCAGTCCCGAGGTTCCAGGCATCCGCACGTCCAGCAGAGCGACGTCGACACGGCGGGAGCGCAGTACGTCCAGGGCCTGCTGACCGTCGCCGGCCTGCGCGACGACTTCGATGCCGGGGTCGGTGCCCAACAGCCCGACGATCCCGGCTCGCACCAGGGGCTCGTCGTCAGCTACCAGGACGCGCACAGCAATATTCTCCACAACACTCATCGTCCCTGACTGGCCAGCAGCGCAGTCGAGGCCAGGCGGTCTCCGACGAAGCAGACTCGGTAGACGTCGCCGGACTGGTCTGCCAGCCAGTCAGACTCTACGGCGTAGTCGTGGCACTCGACTCCCGCCGGAGAGGACGGGACAGGCAGGAGCTCGTGGTCGGGCAGCAAGGCTTGGGCGTCCGAGCGAGACATGCCCTGGATCAAACGTGCGTAGTCCTCGGCGGGCAGCAGAGCACGACGTGCCTCGGCCTGGGCGAAGAGCTGTAGCCCACCGAGCACAACCACCGAGCACACCACCAGGCCGGCAGCGATGAGCATCGTGCGCCGTCCGACCTGGACGGGACGCCGCTCCGGCTCTGGGGCGACTGCCCGGTGATCGACGGGCGGCACCAGAGCCTCCATTCGAAACACGTCGTCCCGCAATCCAGCCTCGAGAGCACCGCCGGCGTCCGTGAGAACCTGCTCGAGGGCGCTCAGCCCGGTACCAGACCCCGTACCGGGCTCCGATCCTGCAGCGGCCACTGGGTTGGTCACCTTCACCCGTGCGGTCCCGTCGGCCGTGGTCTCGATATTCAGGGTGATCGCGGCACCCGGAGCGTGCTTGGCCGCGTTCGTCAGCGCCTCACGGACCACCCTCACGACCCTGGACTCGTCGGCACCGGAGCCGGTGCGGCCTTCGAGAACGACCGTCGCCCCCGCGGCCCGGAACTGGTCAACCAGGCCTGCCAGATCTGCCTCGCTCTGAGGGGCCAGACCGGACACCTGCCCGCTGCGCAGCATTCGCACGGAGGCCCCCAGCCGGCCGACCGCGTCGGTGAGTTGCTCGCGCGCAGTCTCCACGGTCTTCCGTGCGGCATCATGTTGAGACTCGTCCAGCTCGAGCTTCCCCAGGTTCAGTGCGACCAGGCTCAGCGCATGCCCCAGGTCGTCGTGCAGGATCCCTGCCAACGCCAAACGCTCTGCGTCGCGCTCCCGCTGCTCCCGTTCGAGGCGCTGCTGCCGTTCCTGTTGCGCCTGCTCCGCTGCCTGGGCCCGGACCTGAGAACGCAGCCGCCAGGCAAGGCCAGCCAACCACGGCAGCCCTACCCAGGCCAGCGCGAACACCAGCTCCCGCGCCCCTTCCGCCCAAGAGGAAAGCCCGGCCGCCGCGATCAACGCCGTCCCGATCGTCCCGGCGACTGCCGCTGTCATCAGCCAGCGAGCCCCGTGCCGGCCAGCACCCAACACGAGAGCCGTCAGGATCGCAAGAAGCGTCGTCCACGGACCAGGTGCGTGCAGCGTGAGGACAGCGGCTACGACAATCACGCCCAGCAGGCTGAGCGCGGTGTGCGTAGAGGAGGTCATGCCATCCATCCTGCTGGGTCTCGTCCGCATCCGGATCAGCCTCGGGTACGACATCTGCAGAACCCGCCTGCGACCCAGGTCGTAGAGAACCGCCACCGTGGGGCTGATTCGCGAGGACTAGCGGAATTTTAGCGTCGAAGACATGCCTCAGAACTCTCTGCCCGTCCTCGCCCGGGCTCTTCCTATTGCCGGGCTCTTCGCCCTGTTGGCCGTGTTCGCCTGGCCGGTACGTGCAGACTTATACCTCGCCGTCGCCCCGGCTGTCGCGGGCTCTGCGGCAGCCTCGGTTGTCGCGGACGTGGCTTCTTACGGGCTGCTCGCGCTGGTTGCCCTGGCCGGGCTTCTTGCCCTCTGGTCCCTGGTGCGCGACCGTGCCGCGTTTTGGCGGCTCGTGTGCGGAGGCGTCGGCGCGATCATCGCCTACGTGATCAGCGAGGCTGTGAAGCTGCTGGTGAGCGAGGAACGCCCCTGCCGCGTGTGGGACGTGGCCACAGCTCTGGCCTGCCCCGAAGTCGGGGACTGGTCCTGGCCCTCGAATCACTCCGTCCTGGCGGCCGCGTTCGCCACCTCCTGCATCGTCTCCGTGCCCCGCACCGCCTGGTTCGCGGTCCCTGCCGCGCTGCTGGTCGGTGTCTCCCGCCTGGCCGCAGGCGTCCACTATCTGCACGACGTCGCCTCCGGGTTCGCCCTGGCCGTCCTGCTCGTGTCCCTGTTCGTCGTGCTCTTGCGTCCGGCGGTCGGTCGTCTGCCGCGCAGCTGGACGTCCCCTCAACTCCGCGACCACGAGTCGTAGTGATCGTGCCCCCGCAGCCTTCTATGCTTGCGTGCTTGCATATCGAGCGGGCCGCGGGACGACGCGACTTTCATTCCTGAACAAGTTACGCCCCAGCAACAGTGACGGGCAGGCGAGAGATCGCTCTAGGCGCGCAGCAACTGAAGGGTCGCCCGGGCACCATTGAGGTGCAGCGACTCGAGCTGCTTCGTGTACTCCGCGACGAAGCGCTCGTTGTCGATCAAATCGCCGAAGACAGCGCGGTTGGAAATGAACGCCGTCGGATTCTCGTGTTGTGTGCGGGCGAGTGGGACGAGTGAATCCTTCAGCTGATCCACGATCTCGATGGGCTGCCCCTGCTCGTCGACGGCCTCGGCGTAGCGAGCCCAACTGGCCACGACGGCAGTGGCCAGGGCGATTTCGCCACCGGTCTCTAGATTCTGTCGAATCACAGGTAGGACCCATTTCGGAATTCGATCCGACGATTCCGCACACAGCCGCGCCACGGTGTCTCGGATCTCCGGATTGGAGAACCGCTCGATGAGCGTCTTCTTGTACTCGTCGAGGTCGATGCCGGGCACGGGCGCGAGCGTCGGCGTTGCTTCGGTGTTCATGTATGCAAGCAGGAACTCGGCGAACAGCGAATCCTGCGCGACCTCGTGCACCAACCGGTAGCCGCTGAGGTAACCGAAGTAGCAGAGTGCCTGATGGCTGGCGTTGAGCAGCCGGAGCTTCATCAGCTCGTACGGAGTGACGTCGTCGACGACCTGTACTCCGACGTCCTCGAACGGCGGACGGCCGAGCGTGAAGTTGTCCTCGAGTACCCACTGCGTGAACGGTTCACCGGCTACCGGCCACTGATCGTCGATCGCGTATCGATCCGAAAGTCCCTGTATCACTTCAGGGGTGGTGACGGGGGTGATGCGATCGACCATCGAGTTGGGGAATGCACCCTCGGCCGTGATCCACTCCGCCAGAGCTGGATCGCGCAGGCGCGCGAACGTGGTGAACGTCGACTGCGCCATGTGCCCGTTGCCTTCGATGTTGTCGCAGGACATGATCGTGAACGGTTGCAGACCACGATTCTTGCGTCGCGCCAACGCCTCGACGACCAATCCGAACGTGGTCGACGGTGTTGCACCGTCTGCGAGGTCGGCAACTATCGCAGGGTTCTCGGTGTCGAATTCACCCGTCGTGGCCGAAAAGTTGTATCCACCTTCGGTTATCGTGAGTGAGACGATCTTGACGGACTCGGACGCCATCTTCTCGATCACTGCCTCGGCGTCGTCCGGCGCAAACAGGTATTCGACGATAGAGCCGATGATGCGAGTGTCCCACGTCCCGTCGGGATGTTTGAGGGTCAACGTGTACAGGCAATTCTGCGCATCCATGACGTCCTTCATCTTCCGATCCCCGGGAAGGACGCCGACGCCGCAGATACCCCAGTGCGACGCCTCACCCTGTTGCAGCAGGCGGTCGACGTACATGGCCTGATGAGCGCGATGGAAGCCGCCGACCCCGAAATGGACGATCCCGACTGTCACCTCGGTTCGATCGTAGGTCGGCACTGCGACATCTTCGATGAAGTCGTCGAGGTTGTGCGAGTTCAACTTCATGCGTCGTGCTCCTTCGTGAATCCGGGAATGACAACAGCTTTGATGCTTCCCGCCACTGTGTCGGCGTTCAGTGCATCCTCGACGCCCGCGAGATCGAAGCGCGCAGTGACCATCGAGTCGAGATCGACGAGTCCGGCGAGCACCAGTTCCCGGGCGATCGGCCAGGTATTGGCGTAGCGGAAGACGCCGGTCAGAACGAGCTCGCGGTTCTGGATCAGCGAGATCGGCAGCGCGTAGTCCGATGCGCCCATGCCTACGAGTACGACGGTACCGGCAGGGCGGACCGCGTGAATGCCGTCGACGACGGCTCGCGGTGCGCCCGAGGCGTCGATGAACGCATCTACCTCGAGGTTCCGTACGTCGGTCGCGGCGGGATCGACGACGCGAGTCGCGCCGAAGCGAGACGCATTGGAACGTCGGCTCTCGTCGATGTCGGAGACGATCACCTCAGTTGCGCCGAATGCGCGGGCGACCTGAGCGGTGACGAGTCCGACCGGACCGGCGCCGGTGATGAGGACGCTCGACCCGGCGGTGATGCACGCCTTCTGCGCCGACGCGATACCGACGGACAACGGTTCGAAGAGGGCGGCCGCCTCGTCGGAAATCTCGTCGGGAATCGAATGGGCGAACACGGACTGAATCAGGACGTACTCGGCCAGGGCGCCGTCGATCGGCGGCGTCGCGAAGAACTCCATCGCGGGACACAGGTTGTATCGGCCGGCGCGCGACTGCGAGCTCGTGGGGTCCGGGCGTTGCGGCTCGATGGACACGCGCTGCCCGATTCGAGTGTCTGCCACGGCCGAACCGACGGCAACGACGACGCCCGCGGCCTCGTGACCCAACACCAACGGGCCGTTCACCACATGGTCTCCGATGCGTCCCTCGCGGTAGTAGTGGGCGTCCGAACCGCACACGCCGACCGCTGTGACGCGAACCAGAACCTCGTCGGCAGCGGGAGTCGGAACCGGCCGAGATTCCAAACGGATCTCCTGCGGCCCGGTGAGAACACTGACCTGCATCGACTGTGACACGGGATCCCTTCGATCGGTGGGTGTTGTGTAGATCACACCTTGATGTTAGCTTAGTGAGCAGAAGAACACACTATGAGCATCTGCTCAGAGTGGTCGACGTCAAGGGAGCGGGTCGTGACCACAACGGTTCCAGAGGTGCCGGGCCCGCAGCGGTCGTCGAAAAGCACCGACGACCTGCGGCTCGCTCTTCGTGCCGCATCGATGTATCACCTGGAAGGAGCGACACAGGCCGAGATCGCGGTCAAGCTCGGTGTCTCGCGTCCCACCGCGGGCAGGCTCGTCGCCAAGGCAAGGGCCCTCGGGCTGGTGACCATCGAGATCAATGTGCCCGACGAACTCCAGGGCACCGTCCACGCCGATATCGAGCGTGATCTCGAACGCGCATTCGGTCTCACCGAGGCGCTGGTGGTTCCAGATGTCATCGACGGCACCGACAACGGCTACGGCTCTCTCGGACGTGCGGCTGCTGCAATGCTCTCGCGTCGACTGGGTGCAACCGACACCCTGGGATTCACGTGGGGGCCGGAGACGGTTGCCGTCGCGCATTCGCTGAGGTCTCGGGGTGTGAAATGTGCCCAGGTCGTCCAGCTCGACGGTTCGATGAGTGCGGCCGACTACCAGACCGGCGTCGAATACACCCTGGGGCGGTGCGCCGAATATCTGCAGGCTAGGCCGGTTCGCCTCAATGCTCCGCTGTACGCCGACCCGGCCACAGTGACTGCTCTGCAACAGGATTCGGTGATCTCACGCGCCCTGCAGGCCGGGACCGAGGCCGACGTGATGATGTACGGCCTCGGTCCCGTGTCCACGTCCACCACGCTCTTCGAGGGCAGCTTCCTCGACGTTCAGATTCTCGATGAGCTGCACCACCTGGGCGCTGTCGGCGAGATAGGTGGCAGGTTCTTCGGTCCCGACGGCACTCCGACCGAAGGATCCTTGCCTGGGCGCACCGTATCGGTTGGTCTCGACGCCATCCGTGACTGCAACCGGGCGATTCTGATCTCGGGTGGGAAGAAGAAGCATCAGGCGATTCTCGGCGCGCTGCGCGGAGGATTCGCCACCGTATTGGTGACCGATATCGAAAGCGCGCGTTGGTTGATGGCGCATACGAAAGAAGGTTCGTAACATGAGGGTACTCCCGAAAGTGGTTGTCGCGGCTTCGCTTACGACGACCTTGGTGCTGTCCGGCTGTGCCGGCGCGGGGTCGTTCGGCGGTGACGGCGACGGTACGACGATCACCGTGGCCATCGTCTCGAACTCGCAGATGTCCGACGCCATTTCCCTGGCGCCAGCATTCGAGGCCGAAAATCCCGGGATCAATCTGAAGTTTGTCTCGCTGTCGGAGAACGAGGCGCGCGCAAAGATCACAGCCTCGGTCGCCACCGGTGGCGGTGAGTTCGACGTAGTGATGATCAGCAACTTCGAGACCCCGCAATGGGCCGAGAACGGCTGGCTCACCAATCTTTCCGAGTACGCCGATGCCACGCCGGGGTACGACGAGGACGACTTCATCCCGACGCTGAAGGAATCGCTGTCCTACGAGGGAAGCATGTACTCGGTGCCGTTCTACGGTGAATCCTCGTTCCTGATGTATCGCAAGGACTTGATGGAAGCGGCGGGGATCACAATGCCCGAGGAGCCAACCTGGCAGGAAGTCGCCGACGCCGCAGCCGCATTGGACAGTGACGATGTCTCCGGCATCTGCCTACGCGGAAAGCCCGGCTGGGGTGAGGTACTCGCGCCGTTGAACACCGTCATCAACGCTTTCGGCGGACGCTGGTACGACGAGAACTGGAATGCACAGCTGACCAGCCCTGAAACCGAGGCTGCAGTGCAGTTCTACGTCGACACCGTTCGCGAACACGGTCAAGCAGGCGCAGCAACAAGTGGTTTCAGCGAATGCGGTACGCAGCTGTCGCAGGGCAACACTGCGATGTGGTACGACGCCACCTCCGCCGTCTCGGTCCTGGAGGATCCGACGTCGAGCAATGTCGTCGGCAAGATCGGCTACGCCAAGGCGCCGAGCGAAGCCAAGGGTGACAACGGCTGGCTCTACTCCTGGGCTCTCGGAATCCCGACGACCTCGGAAAACCCGGACGACGCCTGGAAGTTCGTGTCGTGGATGACCAGCAAGGAATACCTGAACAAGGTCGGCAACGAGCTTGGCTGGGAGCGAGTGCCACCCGGAAGCCGACTGTCCACCTACGAGATTCCCGAGTACAAGGAAGCGTCGGCTGCGTACGGCCAGGTGACGTTGGACTCGATCAACGGCGCGGACCCCAACGATCCGACCGTCGATCCAGTTCCCTACACCGGAGTGCAGTTCCTGACCATTCCTGAGTTTCAGGATCTCGGAACTCGTGTCAGTCAGCAGATCAGTGCAGCAGTGGCAGGACGAATCAGCGTCCAGGACGCGCTCGCTCAAGCGCAGCAGTACGCCGAAGTGGTCGGCAAGACGTACCAGGAGGGCCAGGGATGACCACCACCGAAACGAGGTCGGCGGACGCCGATTCCGAAGAATTCGTACCGAGGCGAAGGACCGTCTCCAAGGCGGAGGGGTGGCGTCGACGCGGCCCGCTGCTGCCGGCGATGGTGTTCGCGATAGTCGTCACGCAGATTCCGTTCTTGTTCACGCTGTACTACTCGACGCAGTCCTGGAATCTCGTCCGGCCGGGCTCACGAGAGTTCAACTGGCTCAACAACTACGTCGATGTCTTCCGAGACAGTCAGTTCCGTGAGGTCGCGCTCAACACCGTGATCATGATCGTCGGAACAGTCATCATCTCGGTGATTCTCGGGCTGTTCCTGGCTTTGCTGTTGGATCGTAAGTTCATCGGCCGCAGCCTGATTCGCACGTTGCTGATCACCCCATTCTTGATCACTCCCGTTGCAGGTGCGCTGATCTGGAAGACCACGATGTTCGACCCGGTCTTCGGGCTGATCAACTTCGTGCTGAGTCCGTTCGGGGTGGACCAGATCGACTGGGTCTCGCGGTTCCCATTGCCTGCGGTGATGGCCAACCTGATCTGGCAGTGGACCCCGTTCATGATGCTGTTGATCCTGGCCGGACTTCAGTCGATGCCGAAAGACATCTCCGAGGCGGCTCGAGTCGACGGCGCAGGGCCGGTCGCACTCTTCCGTGAACTGACGTTCCCGCATCTACGACGCTTCATCGAACTCGGTGCCGTCCTCGGCGCGATCTACCTGGTCAACACATTCGACGCCGTGTACATGATGACCTCGGGCGGGCCAGGAGTCGCGTCGGCGAACCTTCCGTTCTACATCTACCAACGTGCGTTCCTCGGCTTCGACATCGGTCAAGCCGCAGCCATGGGCGTCGTTACCGTGGTGGCCACCATCATCGTCAGCACCCTGGCTTTGAGACTGATCTTCAAGAGCTTCAGTGGAAACGAGGAGGCGGCGTGATGAGTACCGCGACCACGAACAAGTCCAAGAAATCGACACCGCAGACATCTGACGGCGTGGCGATCAAACGCCGCAGCAATTGGGGAACGGGAACAATCTGGTCCGTCGTGGCCTGGGTGGCAGGCATCGTGTTCTTCTTCCCCGTGCTGTGGATGGTTCTGACCGGGTTCAAACAGGAGGCCGATGCCTACTCCGACCCACCGAAGCTGTTCTTCACCCCGACCCTCGATCAGTACCGCGGGGTGCTGGAAAGCGGAATCGGTACCGCGTTGCTCAACTCGGCGTTCGCGACCATCGTTTCGACGCTGCTCGTTCTGCTGCTCGGTGTTCCCGCTGCGTTCGCCCTCTCGCTCAGGCCGGTGAAGAAGACGAAGGACGTGCTGTTCTTCTTCATCTCCACCAAGATGCTCCCGGTCGTCGCGGCGATCGTGCCCCTGTACGTGATCGTCGGCGATATCGGGATGCTGGACAACATCTGGACGCTGGTGATTCTCTACACCGCAATGAATCTGCCGATCGCGGTGTGGATGATGCGTTCGTTCTTCCTCGAGGTGCCGAGCGAACTGCTCGAGGCCGCGAGTATGGACGGTGCATCACTGTGGACCTCGGTCCGCGAGGTGATCCTGCCTCTCGTTTCACCCGGTATCGCGGCGACATCGCTGATCTGCGTGATCTTCTCGTGGAACGAATTCTTCTTCGCCGTCAACCTCACTGCCGTTCAGGCCCAGACGATCCCGGTCTACCTCGTCGGCTTCATCACCGGGCAGGGCCTGTACTGGGCCCAGTTGTCCGCGGCTGCGACGTTCGCAGCACTCCCTGTGGTCCTTGCCGGATGGTTTGCGCAGAACAAGCTCGTGCGCGGTCTGTCCTTCGGTGCCATCAAGTAACTCGGCCTTTCGAAACTCAGGAGAAACAAGTCATGGCTGCAATCACGTACAAGAAGGCATCCTGCGTCTACGAAGGTGCCGACAAGCTCGCTGTCGATTCGCTCGACCTCGACATCCAGGACGGTGAGTTCGTCGTCCTCGTCGGACCGTCCGGCTCCGGAAAGTCCACCGCTCTGCGTATGCTCGCCGGGCTGGAGGAGATCGACGGTGGTGCAATCGAAATCGGCGGCAAGAACATGGTCGGTGTTCCGTCGAAGGACCGCGACATCGCCATGGTGTTCCAGAACTATGCGCTCTACCCCAACAAGACCGTCGGGGAGAACATGGGATTTGCCTTGAAGATGCGCGGCGTTTCGCTCGAGGAGCGCAAGCAGAAAGTTGCCGAAGCCGCCAAGATTCTCGACCTCACCGAGTACCTCGACCGCAAGCCGGGCAAGCTTTCCGGTGGCCAACGGCAGCGAGTTGCCATGGGCCGCGCTATCGTTCGTGAACCTCAGGTGTTCTGCATGGACGAGCCGCTGAGCAACCTCGACGCGAAGCTGCGTGTCCAGACGCGTACTCAGATCGCGGCGTTGCAGCGCAGGCTCGGCACCACCACCGTGTACGTGACCCACGACCAGGTCGAGGCCATGACGATGGGGGACCGCGTCGCAGTTCTGCGCGGCGGCAAGCTGCAGCAGTTCGCGAGCCCGACGGATCTGTACGACAACCCGGTCAATGCGTTCGTCGCCGGCTTCATCGGATCACCGGCCATGAACTTGATGACGGTGCCCATCGGCTCCGGTGGAGTTCAGATCGGGGAGTTCCTGCTGCCGCTCGAGCGCGATGAACTCACCAAGCTTGCGAGCCTGGGGCTCGACGAGGTTACGGTCGGACTGCGCCCCGAGCAGCTCGGCATCGTGCACGGCGGTGGTGAGGGCTTCGAGGGGAAGGTCGATCTCATCGAGGAGCTCGGCAGCGAGTCGTACCTGTACGCGCATTTGGACGATCCCAAGGTGAAGGGTCTCGACGGTGGACCGGTTTCGCTCGTTGCTCGGTCCGCAGTGCGGGCGCCGGCGAAGATCGGCGAGAGCATCGGCCTGACCCGACTCGAGGGCGCGATTCACCTGTTCCACCCGGAGACCGGTGCGCGGATCTGAGCGAGGTCTACCTGGGGGCTCCGCCCCCAGTGGGGGGGGG
This sequence comes from Rhodococcus sovatensis, assembly GCF_037327425.1. Classification (NCBI taxonomy): domain Bacteria; kingdom Bacillati; phylum Actinomycetota; class Actinomycetes; order Mycobacteriales; family Nocardiaceae; genus Rhodococcus; species Rhodococcus sovatensis. The sequence goes on from NZ_CP147846.1 coordinate 5,198,906, forward strand.
GGGGGGGGCACTCCCGTGCACTTAACCGCGCCACTAGGCCCAGTCCGGGCCGCCGCGTCGACCGGTGCTCATGCCCCCATCCGGGGGTAGCGCGCCCGTAGCCGAGGTCCATACCGTGGTCGATCAGTGAGATGTGCGCCACAGCAAGGAGTGACCATGACGGACGGAACAGCATTCGCGAGGTTCAAGCAGGCACGGGACACCCTGCTGGGCGCCCACGGCGACTACGACACCGCCTTGGAGAAATTCGAATGGCCCACGTTCGAGGGCAACTTCAACTGGGCGATCGACTGGTTCGACGCGTTCGCGCGTGACAACGACGGAACTGCTCTGTGGATCGTCGAGGAAGACGGCTCGGAGGCGAAATACAGCTTCGACGACATGTCCCGACGCTCGGACCAGGTCGGTCGCTGGCTCTCCTCGCTCGGGATCTCCCGTGGCGACGCCGTCGTGCTGATGCTCGGCAACCAAGTCGAGCTGTGGGAATCGATGCTGGCGGTCATGAAGCTCGGGGCTGTGCTGATGCCGACGACAACGGCCATCGGTTCCGCCGACCTCACCGATCGTATCGAGCGCGGGCAAGCCAAAGCTGTCATCGTCAACCCAGTGGATGCAGCGAAATTCGACGACGTTCCCGGTGACTATCTGAAGATTTCCGTCGGCGACGTTCCGGGATGGACCGACTTCCATGCTGCGTACGACGTGCAGGATGCGGAGCCGTTCGAGGCCGTCACGTCACCCGACGACCGGCTGCTTCTGTACTTCACCTCGGGAACGACGAGCAAACCGAAGCTCGTCGAGCACACGCAGGTCTCCTACCCTGTCGGCCACCTGAGCACCATGTACTTCCTCGGGCTCCAACCGGGAGACGTGCACCTCAACATCAGTTCACCCGGCTGGGCGAAGCACGCGTGGAGCTGCTTCTTTGCGCCGTGGATCGCCGAGGCCACGATCTTCGTATACAACTACACGCGCTTCGACGCCAAAGCCCTCCTCGGTCAGATCCGTCGCGCCGAGGTGACGACGTTCTGCGCCCCACCGACGGTGTGGCGCATGCTGATTCAAGCGGATATCTCCGGCGGTGGGGGAGCGCTGCGTGAAGCGATCGGAGCGGGTGAACCCCTGAACCCCGAGGTGATCTCGCACGTACAGAAGGAGTGGGGGCTCAACATCCGCGACGGCTTCGGCCAGACGGAAACCACTGCGCTCGTGGCCAATACGCCTGGTTCGGAGCTGAAGTTCGGATCGATGGGACGCCCCCTCCCCGGCGTCCCGGTCGTCATCATCGACCCGGTGACCGGACTGGAAGCCGACGAAGGTGAAATCTGTCTGGATCTGGCGAAGAAGCCGTACAACCTGATGACCGGATATCTGGGCGATCCGGCACGCAACGCGGAGGTGATGAAAGGCGGCTATTACCACACCGGAGACGTTGCCTCCCGTGACGAGCGTGGCTACATCACCTACGTAGGCCGCACCGACGACGTCTTCAAGGCGTCGGATTACAAGGTGTCGCCGTTCGAACTGGAAAGCGTGTTGATCGAGCACCCAGCGGTGGCGGAGGCTGCCGTCGTACCCGCCCCCGACGAGACTCGCCTGGCAGTTCCGAAAGCATACGTCGCACTCGCTGCGGGCTGGGAACCGAACGAGGACACCGCGTTCGAAATATTGAAGTACGCACGCGAGCATCTGGCGCCGTACCTGCGTGTGCGCCGAATCGAGTTCTTCGAGCTACCGAAGACCATCTCGGGCAAGATTCGACGGGTGGAGCTGCGGGCGCGTGAGGATTCAGGTGAGGTGTTGTCCGGTGAGTGGCGGGACGATCAGTTCGCGGGGTTGAAGTAAGACGGGACATTGCGCTCGAGAAACGGCTGAACGACGCCCAACACTTCCGCACTCGCGGCGGGCGTCGTGGAATGGTCGAATCCATCGATGAGATGGAACTCGGCGCGCGGGACCAGCCGGGCCGCTGAACGTGAATCGTCGAGCCTGGTGCGGTCTTCCGAGCCGACGTAGAACAGGCTGGGCATATCGAACTGCTCGAGATCGCCGTCCGAAAGCCCGGGTTCGAGATCGGATGCGCGGAAGTATGCGGCCATCGCATCGGAATCGTTGGCGGAGAACACCGCTCGGGTCGCGGCGTCGACCGGGAACAGTCGGTGGTTGTTCCACTCGTCGAGGAACCCTCCCATTCCGTGCTCTGCGAGCACGTCCGCGCATCCGGGGAAGAACAGCCGATCGAATGCCCCGCGCTGCGGGCCATGGGAACCGCCGCCGACGACGAGGCTGTTGATTCTCTCCGGTGCGCGGGCAGCCAGTGTCAATCCGGCGCGTCCCCCGTACGAGTAGCCCCAGTAGTCGGCGCTGGACACACCGGCGGCATCGAGCACCGCCACGAGATCTCCGACGATCGACTCCATTCGGTATGCCGAGACCTGGTGCGGCTTGTCGCTGCGGCCGTGGCCGCGCATGTCGAGGAGAATCAGCGTGCGTGATGGACGCAGTGCTCTGACGTATCCGAACGTCCGCCAGATCGCGTGCGTCAACAGGCTGCCATGCACCAGGAGGAGGGGCGGGCCCGAGCCCACGACCTGAAATGCGATCCGAGTGCCGTCGTCCGGGTTCACTGCGTAGTCCACGACGGTGATTATCTCAGCTCGAACGCGTTCACTGCGGCTTCGACGGTGTAGTAGAAGCGCGTCGAGTCGAACCTACCGCCGACACCGAAGCGAATGAGCCGATCCTTGATCGGGCCCTTCATCTCGGCAAAGACCAGCCGTATCTCTCGACTTCGGAGGAATCGGTCGAGGTCGACCAACTCGTCGACGGCGGTCGTGTCGAGTCCGGTGATGGGCTCGGCTGCGATGACAACCCACTCGACGGGTGTCGGGGCGGCGTCGACGACCGAGCGTACGTACTGATCGAAGATCTCACCGTTGGCGAAGAACAGCGGAGCGTCGAATCGGAGCAGGACGAGTCCAGGGATGCGGTGACCGTCGGGATGGCGTTGAACGTCGTGGAATCCCGGGCGGTGCTGCGTACGAACGAGTTCCGTGCGGTACGGCTGCCACGCACGCGCCACGACGGCGACGAAGGACAGACCGATTGCAACGAGAATGCCCTCCAGCACCCCGACGAGTGCGACCCCGAGGAACGCTGCTGCACCGGTGGCGAATTCGACGCGACTCAGGTGCCACATTCGTACTGTTCCGCTCACGTCGACGAGCGAAGTAGCCGCCACGATCACCACTGCCCCGAGCGCCGCGTCGGGCAGATAAGCGGTGACGCCGGGGGCGACGAGAACGAAGACGAGGACCGCGAGCGCGCCCACAACACCGGTCAGTTGTGTTCGAGCACCGTTCTGTTCGGCTACCGGCGTGCGTGATCCGCTGGCAGAGATGGGGAAACCACCGAACAATCCACCGGTGACGTTGGCGACACCGATCGCCTTCATCTCGCTGCTGCCGTCCACATCGTCACCGCGTCTGGCTGCGAACGTTCGGGAGAGAACTCCTGTGTCGGCGAATGCGATGAGGGCGATCGCCGCAGCCGGCCCGATCAACGCGGCGACGTCTCCCCAGTCGACGCCGCCGAACGAGGGCAGCGGCAACCCTGTCGGCAATGCGCCGACCATGTCGATTCGGTCGGTGAGATCCAGCGCAGCGGACGCCACGACCGCTCCGATCACCGCGACCAGAACTCCCGGGACACGGGGAAGCCAACGACGAAATGCGACGATGACGGCAATCGAGCCGATGCCCACCGCCGCTGCGACGGGGTCGACGCCGCCGAGGGCGACCGATCGCACGGTCTGCTCGATCTGTCCGAGAAGGTCACTGGCGTCGACCGAGAAACCGAGCAGCTTCGGACATTGACCGACGATGACGACGAGCGCGATCGCGTTCAGGTAGCCGAGTCGAATGGGCTTCGACAGCAGTGCGGTGACGAAACCAAGCCGTAGGAAACCGCCGGCCAGCAGGATGATGCCGACAAGGACGCCGAGGACGCCGGCCAGGGCCAACGCGCTCGCCGGATCGTCGGTGACGGCCAGCGGCACGATCGCTGCGGCGATGAGAGGCGCCAGCGATGAATCCGGACCGAGGACGAGAATCTTCGACGGCCCGACGACTGCATATGCGAGCAGCGGCACGATCGTCGCGTACAGGCCTGCGTATGCAGGCAACCCGGCTGCCTGCGCGTACCCCATTCCTGCCGGAATCAGCAGGGCCGTGAGAACGAGCCCTGCCGTGATGTCGTTTCGCAACCATTCCCGGCGGTAGGCGCGGGCCGTCGCGACACCCGGCAGTCGACCGAGACCGCTCGTCCAGGACATACGTTGCAGTATCGACCTCACAGCGAGACGATGCGCAGGCCGGGGTGCGCGAAGTGCGTCAGAGCTCGATCCACCGCGTCGGGTGCAGTTCGCGGAGGAACGGCAGGTCGTGGCTGACGACGACGAGAGCTCCCTCGTAGCTCGACAGCGCCTCGGTCAGATGTGCCTTGCTGACGAGATCGAGATTGTTGGTGGGCTCGTCGAGCATCAGCAGTCGAGGGGCTGGTTCGGCCAGAAGAATCCGTGCCAACGCCGCACGCAATCGCTCACCACCCGATAACGTCGAGACGACCGCGTCCGCGTCGGAGCCACGAAACAGAAATCGAGCGAGCTGAGCTCGAATCTGCTCGTTCGACGCGGTTTCCGCGACGTCGGCGACGTTCTCTGCGACGGTGCGTGATTCGTCGAAGACATCGAGTCGTTGCGGAAGGTAGCGCCACGGCACGGCCGGCCCCGAAGCGTCGATCGTGTCGAGCAGTGTCGTCTTCCCGCTTCCGTTCGGTCCGATCAGCGCGATCCGTTCGGGCCCGACGATCTCGAGATCTCCAACGTGAGCAACCGCTTGTCCGGCATGAACTTTCGTCGCAGGCAGCGCGACGCGTATTTCGCGATCGTCGCGTAGCCGCTCCTCGGCGGCGGCGAGCACGTCGTGAGCATCGTCGACTTTCTCGAGGTGGGTGTTGCGCAGTTTGCCCGCCGACACCTGCGCGGCTCTCTTGCGCTTGCCCATGAGGATCTTGGGCGCACGCTTCTGCTCGTACATCTTCTGGCCATATCGGATTCGACGGTCGATCTTGGTCCTCGTCTCGACCAGCTCCCGCTCCTGCTTGCGCACATCGTTTTTCGCGTCGTTCACCGCGGCCCGGGCTGCCTCCTGCTCTGCATCGACGACGGCTCGATAGTGGGTGTAGTTCCCGCCGAACATCCGCAGTCGCGTAGGACCGTCGCGGTGGGCTCTGAGTTCGGCGATGGTATCCATGGCGTCGAGAAGTTCGCGGTCGTGGCTGGTGACGATCAGTACACCTCGAAACGCACCGATCGCCTCGTAGAGGCGTGCGCGCGCATGCAGATCGAGGTTGTTGGTCGGCTCGTCGAGCAGTAGGACGTCGGGTTCGGCCAACAGTTCAGCAGTCAGAGCAAGCAGCATCGATTCGCCGCCGGACAGCGTTCCGAGAACCCGATCGAGATCTGCAGGCACGGCGACGAGATGGCCGAGTCCGAGCCGGTCGAGCAGTGCCACGGCGCGTTCCTCGACATCCCACTGTGTCCCCACGGTCGCGAAGTCACTCTCGGTCGAATCTCCGGATTCGATGCGGTGCAGAGACTCTCGGATTTCACGAAGACGAAGGACCTCGTCGACGCGCCTACCCGGCCGCAGCGCGACATCCTGCGGTAGGTAGCCGAGAGTGCCGGGAATCGTGATCGACCCGCGCGTCGGCGTCAACTCTCCGACGACGAGTTTCAACAGCGTCGATTTGCCGGTGCCGTTCGATCCGACAAGACCTGTTGCACCGGTGGGGAATACGGCATCGAGTGCGTCGAATACCGGACTGCCGTCGGGCCAGGTGAAATCGAGACCGGATATGGACAGGGATGGTGAAGTAGACAAGGTTGCTCCAGAGGTGTGCGTGCGTGCTGGCATGCGTGAAAACCTCTAAACGAGCAACGGCCTCTCCGAATCTGTCGACGACAAGGTAATTCCCAGGTTAGGTGGGATCACCGGCAGCATGCAACCGAATTACGACGTCGGGCCCTTCTTGCGCAGGTCGTCGACCTTCGTCATTGCCTCACGCAGCTCGCCCAGCCAGTCCTGAGTGTGCTCCCCGACCAGTTTGACCGCCCACGACAATGCATCTGCACGTGATCGCGCGACCCCTGCGTCGACGAGTGTGTCGAGCACCTTCCGTTCCGGTTGGCGCAGTCTCGTCATGACCGGGACAGCGAGGTGCGTGAAGAGCACGGCCTCCCCGTCGACGGTCACTCCCCATGCGACCTTGCGGCCGTAGCGCGCCTCGGCCTCGTCGGCGATCTGCATTCTGTCCTGACGTGTGGTCTCGCGGAATCGAGCGATCCGGCCCTCGGTTGCCGCGGATCCCTCGTCGTCGCCGATGGGGAGTTCACCGATCACAACGATTTCCTCGCGGTCCACCTCGACAGTGGCTGCACCGGCGAACCAGTTCTCGGGAAGTCTGCCGCCGAACCACTCGGGCGCATCCGACGCGTCGGGTACATCGGCCTGCTGCCATCCGCCTGGTCTTCCGAACTTTCTCATGACTACTCCTTTTCAGTTCCTGATTACGTGATTACACCGTTGTTCATCACTTCGCCACGATTCAGGCATGATCGGACGGGTGCGCACATCGAAGAAGACGGTTTCCTCCCTCGTCGCCGTCGGGGCGTTGGTCCTGGCAGGCTGCGGAGACGACGGCCCGCCCGAACCGCAGACCACCGCCGAGCAGTTCGTCGACGCGATCAACAGCGGCTCGGCTGATGCGGCGGCCGCGCTGACGACCGATCCGGCCGCTGCGTCGGCAGCGCTGGCCGGGCTGTACGACGGGTTGAGCGCAAGCGGGACTGTCACCGCGACTCCCGACTTCGCCGTCGAATCGGCTTCGGACGAGGGCGGATCGGTGACGCTGGATGCCACATGGCGTTTCTCGACTACGACGGACGGGACGGAGGAGCCCGACGGCGAGCCGAAGCAGTGGCAGTACGACACCACAGCCACCGCGACCGAAACCGACCAAGGTTGGCGGATCAACTGGGACCCGGCGGTGCTCGCGCCTGGTCTCGCTGCCGACTCGACTGTCCGCTACATCTCGACCGATGCGCTCGTGACGCCCAAAGTGTTCGACCGAACCGGCGCCGAGCTGATGTCGCAGCAGGTCGTCACACTGGTCAACGTCGATTCGACGGCTGATCCCGCTGTAGTGGCGTCGTACCTCACGCCGATCGTCCCGACGATCACTGCCCAATCCATTGCCGCGGATCAGGCTCAGTCGCAGGGCAATTCCGTCACGCTCGTCTCGCTTCGGCAGTCGGACCTCGACCCGATCGCCGCGGAACTGACGGCAGTGCCCGGAGTCACACTCGCCCCACAAACTCGTCTGCTGACGACCGACCGCGCCCTCGCCTCGCCCGCGCTCACCGGGGTCGCCGATCTCTGGCAAACTCAGCTCGACGACAACAAGGGCTGGTCGATTCAGTCTCTGAAAGCGGACGGATCCGTCGAGCAGCTGGCAGGGGTCGATGCGAGCCCGGCACCCGACATCGCGACCACACTCGACAGCGGATTACAGATCAAAGCCGAGAACGCACTGGCTTCGCTTCCGCAGCAGTCTGCGATCGTCGCTCTGCAGCCGTCCACCGGCAACGTACTGGCTGTCGCCCAGAACTCAGCGGCAGACGCCGAGGGCCCCATCGCCCTCACCGGTCTGTACCCACCGGGATCGACATTCAAGACCGTGACGACGTCCGCTGCGCTCGACGCCGGCATCGCTACACCGGACACGATCCTGCCGTGCCCGGGCACCGAGAACATCGAGGGGCGTCAGATCCCGAACGACGACAACTTCGATCTCGGTGATGTTCCGCTGCACACCGCCTTTGCGCGCTCGTGCAACACGACGATGGGGCGGCTCGGCGTCGGACTGCCGGCGGACGCGCTCCAGCTGACCGCACAGCAGTACGGGCTCGGCGTCGACTACGTGACACCGGGTCTGACGACGGTCACCGGTAGCGTGCCCGTCGCCGACACTCCCGCAGCTCGTGTCGAAGCAGCGATCGGGCAGGGGCAGGTGACGGCGTCCCCGTTCGGGATGGCGTTGGTGGCGTCGTCGATTGCCGGTGGTTCACTGAAGGCTCCGACCCTTGTGAGCGGGCAGCCCGGTGTCGCCGACGTGACGCCTGCGCCCGTCGATGCGGTGGTCGCCGAGCAGGTCAAGACCATGATGCGCGAGACCGTCACGGGTGGGACCGCTACGCAGCTTCAGGACATCCCGGGGCTGCTCGGCAAAACCGGTACCGCCGAATTCGGTCCGAACAACGAGGGGGCGCACGGCTGGTTCGTCGGCATCCAAGGCGATCTGGCGTTCGCGGTCTTCGTCGCGGGTGGTGAGAGCTCTGCGCCGGCCCTCGAAGCCGCGGGCCGGTTCTTGCGGTAGTCCCACCTGGTTGCGCAGTTTGCAGCCGGGGCGCAGGTTGCAACGTGGGCGTGTGCTGGAAGGTGCGCGTTCGGCGGTGGTGGTGACCGAATGAGTCGTTCGGTGCGGGTTCGGGTGCGGTGACCTGGTTGCGCAGGTTGCAGCCGGGGCGCAGGTTGCAACGTGGGCGTGTGCTGGAAGGTGCGCGTTCGGCGGCGGTGGTGACCGAATGAGTCGTTCGGTGCGAGTCTGTGCCCCACACCGAGGCCGCGTAGCGAAATCGTGACCGTAGCGTGTGAATACCGTGCTTGTTACTTATGTGACTACAGTGAATATTGTGACTCATGAGTTCTATGGGGAGGCCGGTTGTGCGCCGGATTCGCGGCCGCTACGTGGTCGCTGTGGGGGCGAGCCTCGTGCTGACGTCGACGGTCGCGTTCTGGACGATCGACGACCCGAAGAGTGAGGCCGAGGGAGTCGTCGACGATTTCGTCGCAGCCCTCAACGACCACGACATCCAAGCAGCCGCAGCGCTGACGACGTACCCCAACGCCGCGGCAGCAAGCCTGACTCAGATGTTCGACGGACTGTCGGCGAACGGTGCGTCGACGGGGGACTTCGAACTCGGGCAGTTCATCGATCTCTCTGGCGACTCCGGGTTCTTCACCGTCGACAGTGGGTGGAACTTCGGCGAAGGCAAGGACTGGCAGTACTCGACCCGCGGCACAGCGAAGAAGCTGAGTGTCGGGTGGCGAATCGCTTGGGAACCAGACGTTCTCGCACCGGATCTACCGCCGGGTGGAAGCGTGCGGTACGTACGTACCGATGCTGCGCCCCCGTTGGTGTTCGACTCGGCGCAGAACGTGCTGATGAACGAGCGAACGATCAACGCGATCCTTCTCGATCCAGCCCAGATGCCGGACCCGGCGGCGTCTGCGGCACAGCTCGCCGACGTCATCGATGTCGTCGCACCGCTGATCACCGCGGACACGCTGCTCTCAGACCTCGCGGCATCTCCGAATAGTTCGATCCTCGCTGTCAACCTGCGCGACGACGATTTCGCCGTCCTCGAGGATGACCTGCGGGCCATTCCGGGTGTGGTCGTCGCCCAGACCCCGAAGTTGATCGCCGGCGACCGGCGAATTACGTCCCCGCTGCTCGATTCACTTCGAAATGCGTGGCAGCAGAATCGTGATGCCACCGCGGGATGGGCCGTGGACGTAATCGGACCCGACGGATCGTTGACGCGTCAGGCGGGTTTCCAGGGCCCGGGTGGTCCCGACTTGCACGCGACACTCGATCCTCGAATCCAGCTCGCCGCAGAAGAGGCCGTCGTCAGCGTCGGTACACCTGCTTCGATCGTGGCAATTGTCCCGTCGACCGGCGCGATCGTCGCCGCAGCGCAGAACAGCTACGCCAACGAGCAAGGTCAGATCGCATTCTCGGGAATGTATCCGGCAGGATCGGCATCCGATCTGCTCACTGTCGACGGCATCGACGCCACAGCGCTCGGTATCGGCGTGAACTACTCGATGCCGGGACTCGACGCGTTCACTGGACAACTCCCATCCGGAAGCGCTGCGATCGAACGGTTCCGCACGGTCGGACACGAGACGACTGAGGCAGTCGTGACACCGTTCGGACTAGCACAGATGGGCGCAGCGGTGTCACGAGGCAGCGCTCCGCTTCCATCGATCGTCGTAGGACAGACAGCGGTGGCCGACACGGAGGCGTCGTCGATCCCCCCGGACGCGTTGGCGAAGTTACGCGAAATGTTCCAGAGCTCGGCGCACGACGAGGGCCTCGACGCCTACGACGGTCTCACCGGGTTCGCCGGCAACAGCGGCGACGACCGCTGGTTCATCGCCAACAGAGGTGACCTGGCCTTCGCCGTCTACATCGAAGACGCCGACGGAACAGACCAGGCCGTGAAGATGAGCACCCGGCTACTCCGCGAAATGGACTCCGGCGCCGCCGAATAACCACCGGCCACCGCTCGCGGCCTATCTGGGTCACTCCGCAGGCTGCGCTCCTGCCCCCGCGGGTCACTCCGCAGGCTGCGCTCCTGCCCCCGCGGGTCACTCCGCAGGCTGCGCTCCTGCCCCCGCGGGTCACTCCGCAGGCTGCGCTCCCGGTAGCTTTGTTCTCTGTGACCCTGCTCGAATTCGGACTCCTCGTCGTCGCCGGTTATTTCGCCGGTCTCGTCGGGTTCGTCACCGGTCTCGCATCGCTGGTGTCCTATCCGGCTTTGCTCGTCGCAGGCGTACCGCCGGTCGCGGCAAATGTCACGAACACGGTTGCGCTTGTGGCGGCGGGCGTCGGGGCAACGACCAAAGCGTCGAGCGAAATCGCCAGGGGCGGAAAACAGCTGATCCGATTCGCGATCGTCTCGGCCTTCGGTGGTCTTGCTGGTGCGATTCTGCTGTTGGTCGCGCCGGAAGGTTCTTTCGAGGCGGTCGTCCCCTACCTCGTCGCTTTCGCGGCCGTCGCTCTACTGCTGCAACCACGCATCCGAAATCTGGCCGGCGACAAAGAATTCCCGACGCTGTATCCGATCTCGCTGTTCCTCGTCGCCATCTACGGAGGTTACTTCGGGGCAGGAGCCGGCGTGATTTTCCTTGCACTGGGGCTGATCTGCACCTCGGACTCCATCTGGCGCGTCAGCATCCTCAAGAGTTTCTTCCTCGGCATTGCCAACGCCGTCGCGGCGATCATCTTCGCGTTTTCGGGCGACGTGAACTGGCTTGCGGCACTGGCTCTCGCGATCGGAGCCTTCGCGGGCGGCTACTGCGGGCCGCCCGTGGTGAAGGTCATTCCCCCGAAGGTGCTGCGTACCGCCGTCGGGATCCTCGGTCTCGGGTTGGCCGCCTGGTTGATGTGGAAATAGGCGCCCTCATCGGACTCCGCTCATCATCTTCTTGATCCACGGTGTCACGGCCAGCAGCAGGACAGCGACGGCAATCGATGCTCCGCCGACACTGTAGAAGAACGGATCGGGGTTATCCTCGTCGTAGTAGCCGGCCAGGGTGCCCGCCATTGCCGAGCCCAACGCGACGGACAGGAAGAACAATGCCACCATCTGAGTGTGGAAGTTCTCCGGAGCAAGCTTGGTCGAGAGGGATAGGCCGACCGGCGACAGGAACAGTTCGGCCAACGTGAACATCAGCAGGATGCCGACGAGGGCGAGCAACGGCATGCTGCTTCCGGCGAGGGAGGGCACGAAGGCCAGGAACGCCAGACCCATGATGAACACACCCGCTGCGAATTTCAGCGGAGTCGACGGTTGCCGGTCTCCGAGCTTTGTCCACACCGCCGCGAACACACCGGCAAAAATGATGATGAAGATCGGATTGATGGACTGCACCCAGTTCGGTGGAAAGTCCCAGCCGAACAGGTTGCGGTCCAGGCTGCTGTTCGCGATGAGTGGGACCGTGGTGAATTGCTGTTGATAGAGGGACCAGAAAGCTGCGCTGGCGATGAACATCGGAATGAACGAGATGACCCGTCTACGCTCGATCTGCGTGATGCGCTTGCTGGACAATATGAGCGCGAAGTAGCCGACAGCGGCGACGACAGTGACGCCGACGACGATGTCGGACATGTTCGACGCCGTGATGGCGCCGAATACGGACAGCAATGCGATGACGACGATTGCAACGACGGCGATACCGCCCCACCGGAGGCGCTCGCTCGCAGGCAACGGATTCGATGGAACCGCTCCGATGCCGTGTAGGTGCTTTCGGCCGATCGTGTACTGGATGAGTCCGAGAGCCATTCCCACCGCGGCAATTCCGAAACCGGCATGGAATCCGGCTGTGTCCCAGGCCAACCCGGTGAGCAACGGTCCGATGAAGGCGCCGAGGTTGATTCCCATGTAGAAGATGGAGAACCCCGCGTCGCGGCGATTGTCTTTCTCGTCGTAGAGATCGCCGACGAGTGACGTCGCGTTTGCCTTGAGCCCGCCGCTGCCGAATGCGACGAGAACCAATCCGACTCCGACACCGAGGAATCCGGGCAAAACGGCCAGGGCGATATGGCCGAACATGATCATCACAGCGCTGTAGAACAGCGTGCGCTCGGATCCGAGAAGCCGGTCGGCGATCCATGCGCCGAGGATTGTGGAGAGGTAGACCGTGCCGCCGTAGGCGCCGACGATGGACGTCGCCGAGGCCTCGGAGATACCGAGTCCGCCGTCTGCGGTCGAGTAGTAGAGGTAGTAGATGAGGATGCCTTGCATCCCGTAGAACGAGAATCGTTCCCACATCTCTACGCCGAAGAGGTTTGCCAGCGCGAACGGCTGCCCGAAGAACGCGGTGTCCTGCTTGCTCTGCACGTCGGTCATGAGTGAACTGTCCCAGACTTACGCGGCGAAATGGCGCAGATCAGCTCAGTTTTTCGGGGCAGGTAACAATTTTGCCAGCCCTCGCCAGCCCAACAAGAACACAGCCAGAACAGTCGACGCGACAATGATGAAGCTGACGGCCGTTCCTTGCCCGCTGACCACGCGCAAGAGCATCCCGGCGACGACCGTGCATACCCACACGAGCACGCCCGTCGGGATGATCAGGTAGGCGTCGAACTTGTCCCGGTACAGCACCCACGTCGCGACCCAGCCGACTAGTGCGCCGATGATGAACGGCCATGCAGTGGTGGCGAGTCCGGCGACGGCGTTTGCCTCGTCATGGCTTCGGCGGCCGATGGCGCAGAAGATCACGACGAACAGTAGATCGATGACGGCGGCGATGACGGGTCTGCGGCTGCTCACCGGCCCTACTCTAGTTCCCGGACGATATGAATGTGCCGCCGCGTCAATCGAACTGACGCGGCGGCACATTCACGTGGGAAGGCTGATCAGGAAGCGAATCCGGCTTCGATCTCGAGCGTCAAGGCGATCTTGTCACCGACGACTGCGCCGCCGCCTTCGAGGGGCATGTCGATGCTGATGCCGAAGTCGCGACGGTTGATCGTGGTGCTGGCCTCGAACCCTGCAACCGGGCCTGCACCCATGCCTGGGTTCACGCCGTTGAACTCGAGCTTCAGGTCGATGGACTTGGTGACGCCGTGGAGGGTGAAGTCACCGGTCACAACGAAGTCGCTTCCGTCGGCCTTGACCGAGGTGGAGGTGAACGTTGCGGTCGGGAACTTCTCGACCTCGAAGAAGTCTGCAGTCTTGAGGTGGCCGTCGCGCTGCTCGTTGTCGGTGGTGATGGAGGTGACGTCGATTTCGGCGTTGACCGACGGGGTGCCGTCCTCGGCGACCGTGATGGTGCCGGTGAATGCCTGGAAGCGTCCGCGGACCTTGCTGACCATGAGGTGGCGCACGGAGAAACCGACGGTCGAGTGAGAAGGGTCGATGTTCCAGGTTCCTGCGGAGAGTTCGGGCAATGCGATAGCGGTGGTCATGGCAACTCCTGATTGGTTGAAGGTTCAATCTGTATTGTACATAAACGGACCGAGGTCCGCATCTATTCCGTGTCGTCGGTATAGTTCGGCCGGTATAGTTATTCGACTGTTTCGGAGGCGTCGCATGATCGAGATTCTGAATTCCGCCCAGCTTGCCCAGGCGAAGGAGTCAGGAGCTCTCGTCGGCGGCATCCTCCAGTCGATGAAGGAGCGGACGGAAGTCGGCACCAATCTGCTCGACATCGACCGGTGGACCAAGGAAATGATCGTCGCGGCTGGAGCGACATCCTGCTACGTCGACTACGCGCCGTCGTTCGGGCGTGGTCCCTTCGGGCACTACATCTGCACCGGTGTCAACGACGCCGTGCTCCACGGGCTACCGCGCGACTACGAGCTCGCCGACGGGGACCTGCTGTCGCTCGACCTCGCCGTTGTCCTCGGAGGTGTCGCTGCGGACTCCGCGATCTCCTTCATCGTCGGCGAGAACAAGCCGGCGGAGAGCGTCGCACTCATCGACGCGACCGAACGTGCCTTGGCGGCGGGAATAGCGGCCGCCGGACCTGGGGCTCGCATGGGCGACATCTCCCATGCCATCGGCTCCGTCCTGAGCGCGGCGGGTTATCCGATCAACACCGAGTTCGGCGGCCACGGTATCGGGTCGACGATGCACCAGGACCCGCATGTATCGAACACCGGCCGGGCGGGCCGCGGATACACACTGCGTCCCGGCCTGATGCTCGCCCTGGAACCGTGGGTGATGGCCGACACCGCCGAACTCGTCACCGACGACGACGGCTGGACCCTCCGAAGCTCTACGGGCTGCCGGACCGCGCACAGCGAGCACACCGTCGCCATCACCGATCACGGGGCCGAGATCATGACTCTGGCTAAGTAGCCGGTCCCGGTTATGGGACCGAACGACTGATTCGGTCTCCGGCTGGGAGCGAACGACTCATTGGGTCACTCAGAGTGACCGAACGACTGATTCGGTCTCCGGCTGGGAGCGAACGACTCATTCGGTCACTCCAAGGGTGTGCACACACCGAAGCACCGACCGCTGATCACGCCGGCTCGGGATCCGTCTTGTCGATTCCCGGATTCTGCGGCTCGCGGTGAGTGCTGCCGTCCCCGCCGAACTCGGCGTCCGTACGAGCGTTCTTCGCCTCACGCTGCAGCTCTTTCGTTTCGCGCTGCTCGAAGGCTATGTCGTATTCGAGGTCCTCATGCCGGTGGTTTCTGAACAGGACGAGGAAGACGATCCAGCCGACGATTGCGACGAGGATGAAGCTGACGGCCCGGTAGACGAATGCGGCTGCGACGGCCTGGGATGCACTGATCGACGCTGCGCTGGTGAGGAGTGCAATGAGAGTGGCGTCGACGACCACGAGTCCGCCCGGCGCCAGGGGGACCGAACCGACGGCTTTGGCTGCGGCGAAGGCGAACAACAGGCCGGACAACCGTGGTTCGGCACCGACGGCGAGACACGCGACTCCGAGGCACGCTACGTCGGCGAGTCGGTGGACGACGGACCAGGACAGTGTGAGCCCCGCGTCTCGCTTACCGAGCTGAACCGACTGAACCTGTTCGATGACCTCGTCGATCCGGCCCTGGCCAGCGTCGGGTGGCTGGTTCCGAACGTCGTTGACCTTGTGCAGCACCCACCGTGCCACGCTGCGAATCGACTGGGGGTGCTCGGAGACGTACCGCACGGCGAACACGATCGCGAGCACTCCCGCGATCGGTAGGACGAGTGTGAATGTATTGACCGACCCGCCGACGAGCAATGCGCCGCCGACACCGAGGACAGCCAAACCGGCTGCCGCGATGACGCCGGAGATGGCGAGCTGCCACGACGCCACGACCGGGCTCGCACCCCAACGCCTGGTCTCCCGGTATGTGAACGCCGTCGAAAACACCTGGCCGGCGGGAAGAGTAAGGGACATCGCGGTGCTGCCGTAGATGACCGACAGCGATTTCGACTGCCGAACCCGCACGCCACCGGCCTGGAGCAATTGCTTCTGAACCCGGCCGAACGCGCTCAAGGACACGGCCTGGGTGACGATGCATACCGCGAGCCAACCCCAGTGGATTTCGGTGAGCGCCTGCCACGACTCGTGCAAACGCGGCCACAGATAGATTGCCTCGCCTACGAGCAGTGCAATCAGGGCGATCCCGGCAACCCACTTGAGCCAACGGAGGCGGTTCCTCGTGCGAGGACCGCCGGCCGCGTGCTCGGATCTCGGTTCGGCCACCATGACAGGGTAACCACAACAACCATGCTCACTCCGCAGGCTCCGCTCGAGAACCATGCTCACTCCGCAGGCTCCGCTCGAGAACCATGCTCAGTCCGCAGGCTCCGCTCGAGAACCATGCTCAGTCCGCAGGCTCCGCTCGAGAACCATGCTCAGTCCGCAGGCTCCGCTCGAGAACCATGCTCAGTCCGCAGGCTCCGCTCGAGAACCTCGGTCACTCCGCAGGCTCAGGGGTGCTCGACCGGCCAGGCGAGATGGGTAAGCCTGCGCCGGCCACGGAGTTGAACCCGATCGCCCAGCTCCCAATGCTCCTGCTCTTCGTCGCTGGCGAAGTACAGAGCGGAGGTCGACGCCAACACACGGCCCGGACGCAGCTTCGACAATTCCGTCAATCGCGATGCTTCGTTGACCGGATCGCCGATGACCGTGTACTCGAACCGCTCCTTTGCGCCGATGTTTCCGGCGACCGCGAGGCCGGCGGACACGCCGATGCCGATGTCGAGCCCGGTGATGTCGTCGAGAGCGAACCGCAGGTCACGGGCTGCGGCGAGCGCGGCGGTCGGTGCATCGGGGCGATCGAGGGGTGCACCGAAGATGGCGAGAGCAGCGTCGCCCATGAATTTGTTGACGAAACCGTGGTGCTTGTCGATGACATCGACGACCACTCGGAAGAACTCGTTGAGAAGGACGACGACCTCTCCCGGCGGACGCTCGGACGCCGTCGCGGTCGAACCGACCATGTCGACGAACAGCACCGCGACGAAGCGAGTTTCGCCACCCAATTCGGTACCGAATTGCAATGCGCGGCGCGCCACGTCCTCGCCCACATGCTGGCCGAATAGCTCGCGCAGAACCCGTCGCTCGGCGGATTCCTCCATCATGCGGTTGAAGCCGACCTGTAGTCGACCGATCTCGCTGCCGTCGAAGACGTCGACCTCGACGTCGTTGTCGCCGCGCTGGACACGTTCGATGGCGCGACGCAGCTGGCGGATCGGATCGGAGATCTGGCTCGCGGTGAGCATCGACAGAATGAAGGCCTGCCCGATCGCCAGAACACTGAGCAGGATGATCGCGATGGCGAGCGAATCGGTGGAGAAGACCAGATCGGTCGTCAGCTGTGTCGCACACAGCAAAATGATCCCGATGACGGGCATCAGCGTGCCCAAGCCCCAGGTCATTGCCATTCTGGTGCCGACTCCCGGCGTCATGGTCCGGTCGAAGCGACCTTCGCTCAGAGCCATGGCAGCCACGGGACGCAGGATCCGCTCACCGAGCATGTAGGTGAAGCCGAACGTCACTGTCGCGGCCATGACAACGGTGACGATGACGGCGATCGCCAGCGACGGCATGTCGGTCACGGTGAGCACGACGAACAGGACACCGCCGATCATCCACAGGACGAGGTGCACGATGGCCTGACGCAGCGGCGCATGCAGCGTCGTCATCTGTTCCCGACGAGTCGGGGGACCGCCGCGCAGTTGCCAGCGGATGACCGATCGAAGCATCCGGGCCGCGTAGTAGAGACTGACGGCGCCTGCGAAGACTAGGTAGGCGCCGAAGATGTAGACGTTGCGAACCCGATCCGCGACGATCGACTGCGATTCCTCGATGGGAAGTCCGTAACGCACGAACGCGAACACGAGCACCGCACCGAAGAGATTCGACAGCAGCATGGAGAGCATATAGAGCGGCCAGCGACTCTTCAGAGTGAGCGAGACCGCTCTCAAAGATGCCAGCACAGGTTAAATTTACCGGGTGACCGAACGCGAGCCGCAGGCAGAAGCGTCAAACGCACTTTCGGGGGCATTCGAGGGGCGTTCGTCGGCCGCTGATTCGGTGCATCCGCTCGTCCGGGTGGGCGCCGAGTGGACGTGGCGGCTACTCGTCATCTTCGCTGGAATCATCACGTTCTGCTACATGGTCGCGCGGCTCGACATCGTCATCATCCCCCTCGGCCTCGCATTGTTGGCGTCGGCGATGTTGGTACCGATCGTCGACTGGATGCAGCGCCGCGGAGTGCCACGGGCGGCTGGGGTCGTCATCGCCATCATCGCGAGCATCGGCGTCGTCGCGGGCATCATGACGTTCGTCGTCGAACAGTTCATCGAGGGCCTGCCTGCGCTCGGAGATCAATTCACGACGTCGATCAAGAGCGTTCAGGAATGGATGGCGGACGGTCCGCTGCACATCAGCCAGGATCAAATCGACCAGGCGAGCGAGAACCTCGTCAAAGTCATTCAGGACAACCAGGCCGCAGTCACGTCCGGAGCGTTGACGACGGCGACCGTCATCGGTGAAATCTTCACCGGAGCCGCCCTGACCCTGTTCATTCTGATCTTCTTTCTGTACGGCGGAGATCAAATCTGGGAGTTCGTCACCAGGCTTGCGCCGACGGCTGCACGACGCAGAATTCGGTTGGCAGGCAGTCAAGGTTTCGGTTCGCTCGTCGGATACGTCCGCGCGACTGTTGCGGTCGCGGCGGCCGACGCCATCGGAATCGGAGCCGGCCTGGCCATTCTCGGCGTGCCGTTGGCGCTGCCGTTGGCGTCGCTGGTGTTCATCGGCGCGTTCATCCCGATCATCGGTGCATTCCTGACCGGATTCGTGGCGGTCTTCATCGCTCTGGTGACCAAGGGGTTGCTCACCGCGCTCATCACGCTCGGGATCGTGGTCGCAGTCATGCAGCTGGAGGGGCATGTGCTGCAACCACTTCTGCTCGGTCGTGCGGTTCGGTTGCATCCGTTGGCTGTGGTTCTGGCGATCACCGTAGGAATTCTGTTGGCAGGCATCGTCGGCGGACTGCTTGCCGTTCCTATCGTTGCGGTGCTCAACACTGCGATTCGCTCGCTGCTCGCCGAGGATCCGGACGAGGTATACGAGCAACTGGAGGAGAACGACCCCTCGAAACCGCTGTTCCCGGCGACCGCAGACAGCCCGCATGCGCGCAACCGTGAACTCGACCCGGGGTCGCTGAAGAAGCCGGACGATGACTGACGCTGTCACTCCGCTGTGGCGGGCGTCGCAGGCTCTGCGGCTCGTTACGCTGCTGTATGCCGTCAGCTATCAGATCGCGTCCATGGGGTACTACAGCAACGTCCGGCTGAGTTGGTTCTTCGTCTCCTTGATGGCCGTCTGGACGGGATTGTCAGCTGTGCTGCTCTCCCGCGCGAGCGTGCCGCGGTGGAAGGTCGTGCTGGCCGACCAGTTCGTCGTGATCGGCTTGATGGCGTCGACTCGCCTGGTCTCGGACTACGACTGGTACAGCAACCACCAGACACTCCCCACGACACTGTGGTCCACCAACGCGGTGATCTCGGCGGCAATCCTGTTCGGACCCAAGGGGGGAATCGCGTCGGGCATCCTTCTGTCCGCCGTGAGCGCGGTGGTACGGGACCAGATCGATCTCGATCTGTGGACAGACGCGACCGCGCCGGTCCTGGTGTCGGTCGGTCTCGCTCTCGGCCTGGCCAGCAACACCGCACGGCGTGCACACGCCGAACTCGAACGCGCCGTGCGGCTGGCTGCGATCACCGAGGAGCGAGAGCGGCTCGCCCGTCAGGTTCACGACGGTGTTCTGCAGGTGCTCGCGTTGGTTCGTCGGCGCGGTTCTGAAATAGGCGGGGCAGCAGGGGAATTAGCTGAACTTGCCGGTGAGCAGGAAGTAGCTCTGCGGATGCTCATCTCCGAACAGGGCGAGGCGAACCGAGTCGACGCGACCCAAGCGGAAGTCGACCTGCGTTCATTGCTGCGTCCCCGGGGGAGCACCACCGTCTCGGTGTCTGCCCCTCCGGACCCCGTACTGGTCGACAGAGTTGTTGCAGAGGAGCTTTCGGCGGTGGTCGCGACTGCCTTGTCCAACGTCGCGCTGCACGCGGGCGACGGTGCCCGCGCCTACGTTCTGCTCGAAGACGTGGACGGTGAGATCATCGTCAGTATCCGCGACGACGGTTTCGGTATCGCACCGGGACGCCTGGCTGCGGCCGAAGCGGAAGGCCGTATGGGAGTGTCGAAGTCGATCCTCGGTCGGGTCGAGGCCATCGGCGGGACGGCAGTGCTCGACACGGCCGTCGGTGCCGGAACAGAGTGGGAAATTCGGGTACCGAAGGGATCGCGAAGTGACTGACAAGCAGATATCGATCATGGTCGTCGACGACCATCCGATGTGGCGTGACGGAGTCGCCCGTGACCTCGAGGCGGCCGGATTTCACGTCGTGGCGACAGCGGACAGTGTCGGGGCGGCGGGGCGGCGTGCCACCGCGACGAAGCCCGACGTCGTACTCATGGACATGCATCTGCCCGACGGCAACGGCGCGGACGCGACCACGGAGGTGCTCGCAGGCTCGAAGGACAGTCGCATCCTGGTGTTGTCCGCCTCGGCCGAACGCGAGGACGTGCTCGATGCGATCAAGGCAGGTGCCACCGGGTACCTGGTCAAGAGCGCGTCTGCGGAAGAGTTGTATGAGGCAGTTCGCTCTACTGCAGCAGGTCAGGCCGTGTTCACCCCAGGTCTTGCAGGGCTTGTGCTCGGCGAGTACCGGCGAATCTCCTCCGCACCTGCCGTCGACGAGTCGATCGCTCGTCCTACTCTGACCGATCGGGAGACCGAGGTCCTACGGCTGGTCGCAAAGGGGTTGAGCTCCAAGCAGATCGCAACGAAGCTGACTCTGAGTCACCGAACCGTCGAAAACCACGTGCAGGCGACGCTACGGAAGCTCCAACTGGCGAATCGGGTCGAATTGACGCGCTATGCCATCGAACAGGGGTTGTGAACTTCGGTTTGCGAGGTCAGCGGTCGGGGCACTCTCCAACTCATGACCGACACCGACAAGCCCGTCGACACGACCGTCGATCCCACCGAGAAGACTCGCGGAACCGACGCCGATACGGCCCAGAGCTCGGACGAGCTCCGCGAAGCGATCGCTGAATTCGACAGCCATCTGGACGGCGCAGGCGACTCTCAGTCGTTGCCGACGCCTGACCCCGAGGACGTCGGCGGCGACCCGTCCGACCCGAAGACGATCACGCGCTCGGAGTAATCCAGCATCGGAGTAATTCAGCGCCGGACCAACCGCATCAGCGCGAGTTTGGCGACTGGCAGGTAAGGGATGATGAGGGCGGGCGAACCGCAGATTCTCAGCCAGGTCCGTGACCCATCCGTCCTCGACGCCACGCCGTGCGTCAACGTCAGCCCGACACGTCGGTGCTTCCACCACGCGCTCCATGTCCACATCCACTCGGACTCGTCGACGTCGAGTATTTCGAAGTCGACGTGAATCCACAGTGGGCCCTCGACGCGGCCGAACGTTCCGGCGGTGATTCGCTCCTCGGAGTAGTCGACGCCGACGATCTGCGTTGCCCACGATGACCACTGTCGTGGGTCCATGTACTTCTCCCAGACGGCTCCCGCAGGTGCGGATCCCACCGCGTCGATTGTGAACTCCATGAGTGTGTTTACCCGACGAGTGGCCGAAAAAAACGCAGAATGCGGTCATTTTCCCGGCTCGAGGGTCGTGAACGGTCACAGAGGCAACCCGATCGACACCGACAACGTCGACACTGTTCGCTTCCTCGTCGCTGGGTGGTAACGCCGCGGCGTCACACTCGCTGCAATGCGCATCGTGCAACTTGCGAACTTCTACGGTCCGCGCTCGGGTGGGTTGCGGACCGCGATCGATCAATTGGGCGCGGGATACACAGCACGCGGCCACGAGGTGACCCTCGTCGTACCGGGTGCGGTCGCGTCCGAGGAGGTATTGCCTTCCGGGGTTCTGCGGATCACCAGGCCTGCGAGGAAGATTCCGTTCACCGGTGGGTACCGTGCGGTAGATCCACGTACCACCGCCGACATCACCGCGGCTCTTCGTCCCGATGTAATCGAGGTATCGGATCGACTGACGCTTCGTGGCATGGGTGCCTGGGCGTCACGCCGAGGGGTGCACAGCGTCATGATCTCGCACGAACGGCTCGATCGATTGCTCGGGCAAGTGTTCCCACACGCGGTCGCTCGGGCGTTCGCCGACGTCGCAAACCGACGGACGGCCGACTCCTACGACACGGTCGTCTGCACTACTGCATTCGCTCGGCGTGAGTTCGAGCGCATCGGCGCCCGCAACGTTTCCGAAGTCCCCCTCGGTGTCGATCTCGATATTTTTCATCCGACGCGTCGTATCGATAATTCGAGAAACGGCGGGTCGAGTGTCGACGGCTTTCGCTCGCCCTGGCACGGTGACGCCGAACGACTGCTCGTGCATTGTGGTCGCCTGTCGGTGGAGAAGCGTGTCGATCGCAGCATCGATTCGGTTGCAGCATTGGTTGATTCAGGGATCGATGTGCGGCTCGTGATCGCGGGAGATGGGCCGAGGCGATCCGGATTGGAACGCCGAGCACGCGGACTGCCGGTCGAATTTCTCGGATTCGTCCACGGACGCGAAGAGCTCGCGGCACTCCTGGCATCCGCGGACGCTGCCGTGGCTCCGGGTCCGCACGAGACCTTCGGACTTGCTGCATTGGAGTCGCTCGCTTCCGGGACGCCCGTGGTGGTGTCGAAATCGTCCGCGCTGGCCGACATCGTGACCTCCGAATGCGGCGGGCGTTTCGACGACACCGCAGGTGGATTGGCGTCGGAGCTGTCCCGGGTCTTCGAGCTCTCGAATGCCGCCGGCCGAACTGCCGCCCGCGCCCGTGCCGAGCAGTTCGGCTGGCCCGCGTCGGTCGACGGAATGCTCGAGGTCCTCGAACATGGCAACCACGCCCATGGCCCCCTATCCTTGGGGCATGGAGGCGAGGGATTTGCGGGTGTCTGACGCAGAGAAGGAACACGTGGGTCAGCTGCTGCAGCGTGCGGTGGGGCAGGGGATGCTGTCGCTCGGTGAGTTCACCGAGCGGATGGACACCGCTCTCGCGGCCAAGACTCGCGGTGAACTCAATTCCGTCCTCGCCGACCTTCCCGGAATGCAGATCGCCGAGCAGCATCGACCGCCGAGCTGGCAACCGTCCCCGCCTACTGCACAGCCACATGCAGCTCAGCCACATGCAGCGCAGTCGTACGGACCGCAGACTTACGCATCACAGTCTTACTCGCCGCATGGCTACACCTCGCGCCCTCACAGCACACAGTCGAGCACGAACGACATCGTCCGCGGCACGATGTCCACAGTCACACGCAAAGGCCCGTGGCACGTTCCACCGCAGCTCGGAATTCAGAGCAAGATGTCGACCGTTACCCTCGACTTCACTCAGGCCATCATGTCGAGTCAGGTGGTCGAGGTGACGGTCGACGACTACTGCAGCACCCTCTCTATCATCGTGCCGCAGGAGGCGACCGTCGATCTCAATGCCGTCGAGACGGTCGGTGGAAGTGCGAGCAACAAAGTTCGTACCGGTCCTCCCATCGGTCCACTGCACGTCGTCGTGCGGGGCAAGATTCGGTTCGGGTCCGTCACCGCCAAGCATCCGTTCGGCACGTCAATTCGGAGAATGCTCGGGCACTGAGGCCGCCTACGCGATGTGGATGCCCGAACGTATGCGGGCGGAAGTACTCGGGTCGAGGGGGTAGAACTACTCACGACTTCGGAGACGCGGACGGCAAGTATCGATGTATGACGACACCAGCGATAGATCCGCGATTGATTTCAGGCCTCGCGAGCCAGTTCGCGACGCTGAGCGAACAGATGCGTCGGGTATCGGGTGATCTTGGCGTTCTCCAGGCGCAGATCGTTGCGCCGGTACCGCGCCAGCCTGTGCAGCAGCATCCAGCGCCGCCATACCCCCAAGCTCACGCACAGCCCCCGTACCCACAACCCGCATACCCACAACCCACACACCCACAGCAGACCCACCCACAAGCCCAGCCCCAACAAGCCCAGCCTCAGCAACCCCCGACGCCTCCACGTGCGCCGGCAGTTCGGCCGAGGCCACACGCACCGTCGCGGCGGGCGACATCAACGAAGAAGTCCGAGCCGTGGTGGCAACGTGACGGGGTCATCAGCCGTGTTCTGGCCGTCGCAGGCGCAGGCGTCACCCTGATCGGTGTGGTCATGTTGCTCGTCCTCGCGGCACAAGCCGGATGGTTCGGCCCGGAACTTCGAGTCGGCGCGGGCGCGGTGTTCTCGATCGCGCTGGTGTACATCGGGTCTCGGATCTACGGCAAGTCAGGCGGCAGAATCGGGGGAATAGCGACTGCTGCGACTGGCATCGCGGGTCTCTACCTCGATGTCGTGGCGGTGACCGTCCTCTACGAATGGCTCGAACCGGTCATCGGATTGATCGCCGCCTTCGGAATCGCGGCGGCAGGCGTCGCACTTGCGGTGTCGTGGCGGTCGCAGCCGATGGCGGTACTGATTCTGATCGGGGTCGCGATCTGTGCGCCCGTGGTAACCGGCGGAGTCACTTTGTCGCTCATCGCATTCTTCACGGCAACCTTCATCGCAAGCTTCGCGGCGCAACTGGGCCGAGACTGGCCGATATTGTCGGGCGCACGGACGCTGCCGGTCGTCCTCGTCACGCTGTTCGGAATTGCGCAAGCGGAGAACTGGGGTGCGTCCGTATCGGAGGCGATACCGCTTTTGATCGTGTCTGCCATCGTCGCCACGTTTGGGATCGGTAGTTCGGTGGAGTTGTTGCGTCGCAACGTCGCAGATGTCATGGCGACAGCGATGATGGCGGCATCGGCGATTCCGGTCCTGGTCGTGGGTGCTCTGTTCGAGCCGTGGACTGCAACGCTCGTGCACGGTCTTGTGGCACTCGGATGTCTGCTGGTGATCGCTGTGGGCACGTGGCTCCCCGCCGGCGCCAAGATCGTCCTTGCGGTGGTCGGTTCACTGGCACTTCTGCAGGCAGTGTTGGTCCCGACGTCGGTCGAACTCCGTCCGCTCGCGCTGCTCGTGGTTGCCGCGGTGTTGGTGGTCGCCGCGTATCGCACGTCGTCCGTGTTGGCCTACTTCGTCGGCGTAGCGTTCGCCGCCTTGGGGGCGCTCGGATATGTCGTCGTGTCACCCCCGGCTTCGATCACGGACTCACGCTATGCGGTAGATGAATTCGGTGTCGTTCTCGCCGGATTGCTACTGGTGGCGGTCGCGGCGGGCCTGGTGTACGTCGCTGCACAGCTGAAAATCGCTGACAAGAATCTGCAGGCGTTCTGGGTCGGGGCCGGCCTTGTGTCGCTGTACGCGCTGACATCGGCGACCGTTGCACTCGGACTTGTGGCAATCGGAGGTATGACGGGATTCGTCGCAGGACATTGCGCGGCCACGATCGAATGGATGGCAGTAGCGATGGCGCTGTTGGTCCTTGGATTGCGTAGTGAGAAGTATGCTCACACAGCGTTGTTGGCTGGCCTGTCGTTGACGGCGGCATCCGTTGCGAAGCTGTTCCTCTTCGACCTGGTTGCGCTCGACGGACTGTTCCGTGTTTGCGCGTTCATCGTCGTCGGATTGCTTCTACTCTTCGCCGGAACGCGATACGCGAAGGTGTTCGCGGATCGGGCAGCGAGCTGACGACTGTGCGCGGAAAACCATGCTGTGCTGTGGGTTTCCGCGCACGGATCAGAGGTACGTTTCGCCCAGTCCCAATTTCTGCTGAACTCGCTTCATCCACTTCGGAGCCCACCACGCGCTATCGCCGAGAAGCTTCATCACCGAGGGCACCAAGAACATTCGAATCACGGTGGCATCGATGATGAGGGCAGCGATCATTCCGTAGGCGATGTACTTCATCATGACCAGATCGGAGAACGCGAAGGAACCGGTCACCACGATGAGGATGAGCGCAGCAGCAGTGATGATCCGGCCCGAATGGGCGGTACCGATCTTCACGGCTTCAGTTGTGCTGGCCCCCTTCTCTCTCGCTTCGATCATGCGGGAGAGTAGGAAAACCTCGTAGTCCGTGGACAATCCGAACACGATGGCACCGATCAAGAGGAGAATCATCGCCATGATCGGGCCGGGCGTGAAGTTCATCAGGCTCGCACCGTGGCCGTCGATGAAGATCCAGGTCAGTATGCCCATTGTCGCGCCCAAGCCGAGAGCGGTCATCAACACGGCCTTGATGGGCAACACAAGCGAGCCGAAGGTCAGGAACATCAACAGCGTCACGATCAACACGACGAGTAGCGCCGTCAGCGGGAGACGGTCCTCCAGTGCAGCGATCGAGTCGTACTCGATGGCAGGCGTCCCCGCGACTGACACCGTTGCACCGTCCGGGATTTCCATGCTTCTCAGGTGCTCGATGGCCTCGGCGGAATCGTTTCTATCTTCGAGTCCGGCTTTGAATATGATGATCCCGTCTTTGCTCGACCCCTCGGGTGTGAACTTCTCGATAAGGCCCGGGGCCTCGTTCGCCTGGTTCGTGATTTGCCCGAGGGACGCGCCCTGAGCACCCTGGATGACGAGCTTGATCGGTTCGGTGCGCTGACCGGGGAAGAATTCGTCGAACTGCTCCTGGGCGACGCGCGTCGGGTTGTCCGGTGGCAGATAGGTTTCGTTGATCCCGCCGAATTCGATCTTGCTGACCGGGAGCGTGAGGACGAGCAACCCGAGCACGATGACGACAGCGACCTTGATCGGCCTGCGCATCACCCACTCGGTCAGCTTGCCCCACATGCCGTTCTCGATCTCCGCGGACGACTTGGTCTTCCGAATGAACTTGAATCCGAATGCGTCGACTCGCGGGCCGAGGATCGCAAGCAGTGCAGGGAGAACGGTGACCGCCGTCAGTGCAGCGAGTGCGACCGTGGCGATGGATCCGTAGGCGACCGACTTCAGGAATCCGTGTGGGAACACCAGTAGCCCACCGAGGCTCGCGACGATCATCGTTGCCGAGAAGACCACGGTGCGGCCGGCTGTCATGACCGAACGCCGCACTGCGTCGCGGGTCGACCGTCCGTCTCCGAGTTCCTCACGGAACCTGGAGACGATGAACAAGCCGTAGTCGATCGCAAGACCGAGGCCCACCATCGACACCACCGGCGCGACGAATGTGTTGACCTCGGTGAAGTTGGTGAACACACGCACGATTCCGTTGGCGCCGACGACCGTCAGACCGCCCACGATCAACGGAAGTGCCGCGGCGACGACACCTCCGAATACGAAGAACAGCAGTATCGCTACCGCGGGAATCGCGAGAATTTCCATCCGATGGATGTCCTCGGACATTGTCGACTGCAGGGCGCCCGCCACTGCTTGCAGACCGGCCACCTGCACGTCGACGCCGTCGATGTAGAAGACATCTTTGACGGCCTGAAAGTTGTTGGTCAGCTCTGTGTCGTTGTCGCCGACGATCGCGATGCTGGCAATGGCATGTTGTCGATCCGCGGTCGCCAGCGCGGGAACACTGAGCGTGCCCTCGACGGGGAAGTATGTGCCGTTGATCTTCAGAATCTGATCGGGATGTTCGGCGACAAGGGTTTCCAGATTGTCGGCAACTGCAGCGCTGAATTGGGGATCGTCGACGGTCCTGCCCTCGGGTGCCGTGTACAGCACGATGACGTCGCCCTGTGTGTCTCGGCCGAAGGTGCTGTCGGCGAGAATGCCGGCTTCGACTGACTCGGAGCCGGGATCGTCGAAACCACCTTGACTCAAATGGTCTTCGAAGCCCACTCCGTATCCGGCCATCGCCAACAAGCCGGCAATCATGACGCCCAGCACTGTGTAGCGCCAGCGGTGGACGAGATCTCCCCAGGTGGCGAACACTCAGGCTGCTCCTCGCAAGTTGTCGGACGGCTGGCGGTGCATCGAACCAAGATCCGTCGTCGAGGTTCGCGCATCGGAACCCTACCGGAGGGTGTTGCGGCCGCCGACCGACCAGCGCGTCGATCTACTGTCGTCGCTCCCGCGCAAGCAATTCGCTGACGCTCAGTGCTTGTCGACCGTCACCGCCGCGGTGCTTGCCGCTGTCGTTGTCGGCCGTGGCGTCTGCATCGTCGGGTTCGGCGGCTCGACGGGATGGTTGCGGAGCGGTCGAATCCGGTGTTGCACCACCCGATCGTGATCGGTTCGGCGCGTCCTCGGGCGTCGGGTTGCGAGGCGCATTCCGCGTCGAGATGTCGTAGCGGGCACGGGGTGTGCTCGGAAGTCGTTCTTGTTCATGCCCGCTCGACCCATGTCCGTTTGCAGTGGGGCTGTCCGGTCTCACTCGTGGATCGTTGCCACCGTTCGCGCTACCGGCACTTTGCGAGTATCCGCGAATGCCCCCGGGCCTTGGACTGCTGTTCGAGCCAGCGGTGTCCGGCGTGGGTCTGCTGGCACTGCGGTCGGGGCCGCCGGGAGCTGAGCCGGTGCCGTAGGGCTGACGGCCGTTGGTGGCCGAACTGTTGCTGCCCGACCCGTTGACGGTGGGCGAGTAGTGCCCGTTCCGTGCCGATGTTCCGCTCGAGACAGGACTGTCGCTATCGGAACCCTTGGGCACCTCCGGGCCCTGTACTTCTGAACGCTGTGTTACTGAACGCTGGGGCTCGGATTGGGGCTTGTCGGATGGTGCTCGGAGATCTGCGAGCCAGCTCTCGATGGACCTCGGATCCGGCACGGGCGTGCGATGACCGTTCGACCGCGCGGGCTCGCGAGCAGGGGACTGCGCCGGTGCCGGGGGCGCCTGCGGAGCCGGTCGTGCCGGTGGGGTCGTTTCTGCCTGTGGGGTCGACACCCCATGTGGGGTGGACACTGCGGGCGGAACCTGGGGCTCACGTGTGGCAGGCTGCTGCGACCGCCACGCCGGCTCCGCCTGCTGGTCGACGATCGGGGCGCGCGCGGGCCTACCCGTTGCCGACCGACGCTCGTCTTCCTTGGCCACGTGAGTGGCGCGAATCGGCCCCGAACCTACCGGTGCGACGACCGGAATAGGTTCGGTGAGTGGCTCACTCGGGCGCGCCGCCGGCCGTATCGGCGGTGCGACGGTGGTACGTGCAACCCCGCCTACGGTTGCGAGCTCCGGGACGTCTGCCGGCATGAGCTCGTCCTCGAGGATCGTCTCGCCGAGGCCGAGCTTCTGCTGGATACGCTTCATCCACGCAGGTGCCCACCAGCAGTCGTCGCCGAGCAGTTTCATGGTCGCAGGCACGAGGAACATCCGGATCAAGGTGGCGTCGATGATGAGTGCGGCGATCATGCCGTAGGCGATGTACTTCATCATCACCAGATCCGAGAACGCGAATGCTCCGGTCACAACGATCAAAATGAGTGCCGCAGCGGTGATGATGCGCCCGGTATGCGAGGTACCGACGCGGATGGCTTCGCTGGTACTCGCGCCTTTCTCTCGGGCTTCCACCATGCGCGAGAGCAGGAACACTTCGTAATCGGTGGACAACCCGAACACAATCGAGATGATCAGC
The DNA here is from genome assembly GCF_037327425.1 of Rhodococcus sovatensis. Taxonomy (NCBI): domain Bacteria; kingdom Bacillati; phylum Actinomycetota; class Actinomycetes; order Mycobacteriales; family Nocardiaceae; genus Rhodococcus; species Rhodococcus sovatensis. The sequence continues at coordinate 5,228,357 of NZ_CP147846.1, forward strand.
ACCAGAACCGGAGCCATGATCGGACCGGGCGTGAAGTTCATGAAACTGGCGCCGTTGCCGTCGATGAATATCCACGTCAAGATGCCCATCGTCGCACCGAGGCCGAGCGTCGTCATGAGGACGGCCTTGATCGGCAACACCAACGATCCGAAGGTCAAGAACATCAGGAGCGTCACGATGAACACGACGAGAATCGCCATCAGCGGAAGGTTGTCGATCAATGCCGCGATCGAGTCCTGCTCGATGACGGGCGTACCGGTGATCATGACCGTCGCGCCCTCGGGGACGTCGATACTGCGCAGATAGTCGATGGCCGGTGTCGAGTCGTTCCGGTCGACCAGTCCGGCCTTGAAAACGATGATTCCGTCTTTGCTGGCGCCCGTCGGCGAGAACTTCTCGATGAGCCCGGGCGCCTGGTTCAGTTGGCTGGTGATCGCAGCCAGATTCGCGCCCTGAGCGTTCTCGATGACCGCCTTGATCGGCTCGGTGCGCTGACCGGGGAACAAGGTGTCGAACTCGGTCTGTGCCTGCCGGGTGACGTTGTCCGGCGGCAGGTAGGTCTCGTTGATTCCACCGAACTTGATGTTGCCCACGGGCAATGTCAGCAGTACCAAGCCGAGGACGATGGGGATGGTGACCTTGAGTGGGTTGCGCATGACCCACCTGGTCAACTTGCCCCACATGCCGTTCTCGATTTCCTCGGACGACTTGGTCTTGCGCATGAACTTGAGCCCGAGGGCATCGACGCGAGGTCCGAGGATTGCCAGCATCGCGGGCAGGATCGTGATCGCTGTCAGTGCGGCCAGCGCCACCGTCGCGATGGATCCATAGGCTACGGATTTCAGAAATCCCTGAGGGAAGAGCAGCAGACCGCCCAGGCTGGCGACGATCATCGTCGCCGAGAACACAACGGTTCGACCGGCCGTCATGACCGACCTGCGCACCGCCTGCTGCGTCGAGTACCCGTCACCGAGTTCCTCGCGGAACCTCGAGACGATGAAGAGCCCGTAGTCGATTGCCAAGCCGAGCCCGACGAGCGAAACGACCGGTGCCACGAAGCTGTTGACTTCGGTGAAGTTGGTGAAGACCTTGACGATTCCGTTGGCGCCTACGACAGTCAGGCCACCGACGATCAACGGGAGCGCGGCCGCGACCACACCGCCGAAGATGAAGAACAGCAGGATTGCGACGGCCGGAATGGCCAGCAGTTCCATGCGCTGAATGTCGCCGGCCATCGTCGACTGCAGGGCTCCTGCGACAGCCTGCAGACCGGTCACCTGCACGTCGACACCATCGATGTAGAAGACGTCCTTGACGGCCTGGAAGTTGTTGGTCAGCTCGGTGTCGTTGGCACCCACGATGGCGATGCTGGCGATGGCGTGCGTACGGTCCACCGTCGCCAGTGCGGGTGCACTGACCACGCCGTCGACCTTGAAGTAGGTGCCGTTGATCTTCTCGATCTGATCGGGGTTGTCGGAGACGAGTGAATTGAGACTGTCGGTGACCTTGGCGTTGAACTCGGGATCGTCGACCGTCTCACCCTCGGGTGCGGTGTACAGGACGATCACGTCGCCCTGTTTGTCACGCCCGAACGCCTGGTCGGCCAGACGCGCAGCCTCCACCGACTCGGAACCGGGGTCGTCCCAGCCGCTCTGGCTCAGATGGTCGCTGAGGTCGAGTCCGTACGCCGCGAAGCCCAGAAGGCCGGCCACCATTACTCCGATGACCGTGAACCGCAAGCGGTAGACGAGATCTCCCCATCTGGCGAACACTACGAAACTCCTTGGCGCCCGACGAGCAGGGCGGACAGTGGGCGGAACGGCTGCAACCATGCGCCCTCGTCCGGCAGTGAATCCAGACTGACCCGCGGCAAAGGTTCACGGAAGACGCCGGGGATGTCCTCCAGATCGAGGAACGTCAGCGTCTCCGACGTGACTGCCCAGCTCGCATGCTCTCGAAATCCGAGCACGTGAACGGGCACGCCGGTTGCAGCAATGCTTTCCAGCGGCTCGCGGAACGCCTGACCGTCCGCGGACGCGACCATGACGCCTGCAAGCCCGCCACCGTGATTGCGCAGTTCGATGTGGTCGAGCATGTCGGCGTCGACGTCACTGTCCTCGTCGACCTTCGGTTTCGCGAATACCGCGAAGCCCACGTTACGCAAGGCCTCTACCCACGGTCGAACTACATCGGCGCTACCTGGGGCGATGTTGGTGAAGACCGTCGCCTCGGGTTCGAGTGTCGACGACTCCGTAACCGAGAGTTCAGCGGTGCGTTGAAGCAACCATCGGCCCAGCGCATCGAATCGGGGGCGATACGCAGCCGTCGGTCGACCCCCCAGGATCGCGCCGAGGCCCATGTCGAGATTCGGTGCGTCCCAGACCAGTAGCACGCGCTTGGTGTGACGAGAATCACCCGTGTCGATGTGAGGAAGGGGCGCAACCGTGGCCTCGGGTAGCTCTTCGTTGAAGCTCATCGTGGACTCTTTCCCCATACGAGCTCCGTCACCGAGCTGCCTACAAGTTGGGCTTTGCCCTCGAACTTGGTGACGGGCCGCTCGTGTGTCATCGGAGATTTCCAGTCGAGAACGGTCAATCCGGGCTCAGCGTTCCCTGCTTCGGCAATCCACTCTGCGTATTCCGCGTGGTCGGTGGCCACGTGCAGAACCCCGCCGGGTGCGAGTCGATCTGCGATCATCGCGAACGTCGGTCCCTGCAGCAGTCTGCGCTTGTGGTGACGCACCTTCGGCCACGGGTCCGGAAAGAACACGCGGACGCCCGTCAGGGACTCGGAGGTCAGCATGTTCTCCAGTACATCCATCGCGTCGCCGCGCAGCAAGCGGATGTTGTCGATACCTTCGCGCTCGATCTGCTGCAACGTCTGCGCGAGACCGGGCCGATAGACCTCGACGGCCATCAGATTGACGTGCGGCTCGGCCTTGGCCATCGACGTCGTGGCCGTGCCGGTACCGGATCCGATCTCCAGAACGGTCGGCGCCGTCCGGCCGAACCAGGCGTCGACGTCGATACGGTCGTCGGCGACGTCGCGCCCGATGCGGGGCCACAGAGAGTCCCACGTCTGTTGCTGGGCATCGGTCAGCGCGCCTCGCCTCGACCGGAAGCTGGTCACGCGCGGGTAGAGCCGCGAGCCTCGATCGGCGCCCTGCTCAGGCTCGGCGCCCTGCTCAGGCTCGACGCCTTGGGCGTCGTCAGGTGCCGAATCGAGGTGTTGGGTGCTGCTCCGTGCGTCGTTCACTCACCCATTGTCGCGCATCGGGCGAGTGTGTGACAGGTGGGTCTCGAGTTGAAGTTGAGACTTCTGATGTCTACGCAGGCCAGCTGCCTTCTCTCCGGCCTTCTGTCGGTCATCTGTGCCAGAATTGCGCAGCGCGACGGGTGGGGACCGGTCGAAAAGGATCTACAACGATCTAGGGGTGGGGAATCGCGTGAACGACGAGGCGAACAATGGCGTGTCTTCGGCGATCGTTCGGGGGCTAGCGGAGCACGGCACCGCTCTCGGACGCGCAATCGGCGATGCTGCGGACCGGTGTTTCTCGGCGGTTCGAGTGCAGGTGTCCGGACGCACGGGAGTAGGGAAGTCCTCGGTACGGACGGTGCTCACCGCGCATCACGACCTACGGATCGACGGCGTCGACATCGTGGAAGCCGCATCGATCGATGTTCCATGGTCTCCGGATCCCGTCCTCGACGGTGATGTGTTGGTTCACGTGTTGGCCAGCGGAGCTCATCAAGCGGACATCGATGCCGTGGCGCCGGCAACCGAAGTCGTGTTCGTACTCGCCAAAGCAGACACGATCGATCACCTCGACACAGTGATCGAGAGACTGTCGGCCGTGGTCGGCGCACCGGTGTATCCGCTCATGGCGACCATCGCAGCGAGCGTCATGCGGGGGCTCCCGTCCTCGTTCGGGTTGCTGCGACCGGCCGCGAATGCCGTCACCACGGATATGTTGCTGACGCCCGAACGCTTCGTCAGAGCAACACTTCAGATGCCGAGGCAGGCGCGAGTGGAACTCCTCGAACAGGTCGAGACCTGCGGAGTGCGAATCGCGGTCGACACGCTCACGGTCAATCCCGATACCGATGATGCAACGCTGCGGCTGCTGCTGGCAGAGAGAAGTGGGGTCGACGCTGTCGCTCGAGCGGTGCGCCGGGCTGTCGACACTGTCCGTATCGATCGCCAGGGGAAATTGCTGCACCGGCTCACCGAACTCGTTGCCCAGCATCCCGACGCGACCGAGCTCGAGCGCTACCTGGGCTCCGACGAGGCTGTCGTCGCGATGATGCGCTCGGCGCTACGCGCGCTCGGCGAGCCGGAAGAAAAGCTCCCCACCCTCAGCACAGCCCAGCACTGGCAGAGCCGATGGCAGAGCACCGACGAGCCGGCTCGAGCACGGGCTGCCCTCGCTGTCACCCGGGGATACCTGCGAATGCGCGAGCGATGATCGACCTCCCCAATGACATGGACAGCGTCGTCAAGCGGTGGTTTCCACCAGGCGTGGATTCCATCGCGTCCGCCCGGGAGGCCGACCCGGTTGGCGTGTTCATCGCCGGGACGAGTGGTTCGGGAGTGTCGTCGATCGAAGCCGAACTCGACCTACTGCCAGGTTCGCGGCTCGAACGCGCCCCCGACGTGGCGTCGGCAGCGGTGGTGCTGTTCGTGCTCGACGCGTCCGCACCTCTCGGGCGGCGAGCGCTGACCGATCTTGCATCGGCGCTCGAATCCACGACGACCGGACTGCTCGTCAACAAGATCGACGTACACCGGGACTGGCGGGATGTGCAGCGGGCCGTGGCAGCGTCCATCGCCGAGTACGTCCCCCGTGCGGTCGATGCGTCCTTCTGGCCGACGTCGGCCACACTCGCGGAGCGCGCTCGTATCGCGGTCGACCCGAGGATGCGCTCGACGTTGTACGAGGAGTCCGGGATCGTCGATGTCCACGGATTCGTCGAGAGCGCCCTCACACAACACCGAGATGTGTTGCGTGAGCGTAAGTACAACGCCGCTGTTCGGGACGCTGCCGCCGGTGCCAGACAGGAAATCCTCGCCAAGGCGCGGGCGGTGACCAGCGTCTCGAACACTGCGGGACTGCGTGCCGAACGCGCACGCCTCGTCGATGTTCGAGACAGGACGCGCGCGGAACGCTCCGCCGCACTGCGCAGCAGAATGCAACTCGCACGCTCCGAGACCATTCATGACATCAACGACGCGACCCGCGGATACGCAGTGTCGGCGAGGGGAGCGATCGAGTCCGCAGGGCGGGCGGGACTGCGGCATCTGCACGTCGAGCTGGCCGATCAGCTCGCACTGGTGGCTTCGAGCGTAGATTCCCGACTAATCGAACGACTGCGTGCTGTCGACATCGAACTCGCGCTGTCAGCGGAACCTCCACCTTCGGGGGCTCTGATCGTCGACCGCGCGGAGCCCACAGTCCGCAGCCGAGGTGTCGAGGACAAGATGATGATCCTTGTCGGCGCTTCGGCTGGTGTGGGGCTGGGGCGCATCGTCATGTCACCGCTGTCGGTGGTTCCGGCACTCGACATCGCTGTGATACCGGTGTCCTTGGTCCTCGGCGCCGTGAGTGCGTGGTGGCTGGTCCGATCTCGAACACTCGTCGCCGACCGAGCGCATCTGCGGACCTGGGTCGCCGATGTGTCCGCCTCGGCACGATCGGGACTCGAACAAGGGGCTCTGGCTCGGATTCTCGCGACCGAGACGGCGTTCTCCGCTGCCACCCACGAGACCTCGCGCTCGGTCGCGCTCTCGGCGGACACAGAATTGGAGCGCGTCGAGTCCGAACTGCGAGCGGCGGCCGAGCGTCGGGCTGCCGTCCTGGCTGGGTGCGACCGCGACCTGGCGACTCTTGATCGTGGCATCGAGCGATTCGGCGGCCCCATCCGCAGCGCCTATCAGCCGTCGGAGAGGTAGCTGCGTCGGCGGGCATGTAACCCGGTGAGCATGGAACCGGAGGCGCTGTCCGTGCGTCTGACCAAGAAGGTGGCAGTTCTGTCGGGTGGCTGGACGATCGGAGTGCGGATGATGGATCTCGGCGACGTGTTTTCTAGCGATGTGTTTTCTGATGAGGGTCATGCGCATGCAGACGATGGGGAGTCGTTGGGGAGCGCCGTGGACTCGGTCGAGATGTTCGACGTCGACGGAGACGGATACGAGGAAACGCGAACGAGCTACACCGAGGCGGGAATGACGGTCGCCAGAGACCGCGACGCCGATGGTGTGATGGATACGTTCACCACCGTCGGACGTGGTGGGCATTACGAGACATGGGAGATTTTTCGGGCTGCCGATGGCACGTCGAGGTGGGAGCAGGCTTCGTCCGGGGACGTATTCGAGTGAGCTGGAGCACCCAGTACGTAATGTCCTGACAAGGAATTCGCGCTGCTCGGGGCCTGTGGGAGCCTACTTGCGGGTAGCTGAATCGTTCTTGTGACCTATCGGACAACACCCAGATTCCGGATTGAGAACTTCCAGCGTTAACCTAAGGCCAGGACACCCGGCGCCCTGTCCTCGGATTGACGTAACCGTCTATGATGCGGTATACGCAGATCGAGTGATCGGGCAGCTCCCCACCGAGAGGGGATGATCGGATCTGCTCCAACCGCTGTTCTGCCCCCCAGTGGTTGGATGTCGTTTCTGGTTCCGGCCCACCCCAGGAGAGTTAGATGACCTCAGCGACCATTCCCGGTTTGAACGGCACTGACGCCGCACCTCCCACCCAGCACAAGGAACTCCTTGCATGGGTGCAGCAGGTAGCAGAACTCACCGAGCCGGAACGTGTGGTTTTCGCTGACGGCTCCGACGAAGAGTGGGAGCGTCTGACCACCCAGTTGGTGGATGCTGGCACCTTCACCCGCCTCAACGACGAGAAGAAGCCCAACTCGTTCCTCGGCAACTCGGACCCGTCGGACGTCGCTCGTGTCGAGTCGCGGACCTACATCTGTTCCAAGCGCGAGATCGACGCCGGACCGACCAACAACTGGATGGACCCGTCGGAGATGCGCAGTCTCATGACGGAGCTGTACCGCGGCTGCATGCGCGGACGCACCATGTACGTCGTCCCGTTCTGCATGGGCCCGCTCGGCGCCGAGGATCCGAAGCTAGGCGTCGAAATCACCGACTCCGAGTACGTCGTCGTGTCCATGCGCGTGATGACGCGCATGGGTGCCGCTGTGCTCGACAAGCTCGGCGAAGACGGATTCTTCGTGAAGGCATTGCATTCGCTCGGCGCTCCCCTCGCCGAAGGCCAGGACGACGTGCCGTGGCCGTGCAACGACACCAAATACATCACGCACTACCCCGAGGATCGCGAGATCTGGAGCTTCGGCTCGGGCTACGGCGGCAACGCCCTGCTCGGCAAGAAGTGCTACTCGCTGCGTATCGCGTCGGCGATGGCGCACGACGAGGGCTGGCTCGCCGAGCACATGCTGATCCTCAAGCTGATCTCGCCGGAGGACAAGGCGTACTACATCGCTGCGGCGTTCCCGTCGGCCTGTGGCAAGACCAACCTGGCGATGATTCAGCCGACCATCCCAGGATGGCGCGCCGAGACCATCGGTGACGACATTGCCTGGATGCGTTTCGGTGAGGACGGGCGCCTGTATGCCGTCAACCCCGAGTTCGGTTTCTTCGGAGTCGCACCCGGTACCAACTGGGACTCGAACCCCAACGCGATGAAGACCATCGATCAGGGCAACTCGGTGTTCACCAACGTCGGTCTGACCGACGACGGTGACGTGTGGTGGGAGGGCCTGGAAGGTACTCCCGATCACCTGATCGACTGGAAGGGCAACGACTGGACACCCGAGTCGGGTACCGATGCAGCGCATCCGAACTCGCGCTACTGCGTGCCGATGGCTCAGTGCCCGTCGATGGCGGCCGAGTGGGACGACCCGAAGGGTGTGCCGATTTCGGCGATCCTGTTCGGTGGACGCCGCAAGACGACCGTCCCGCTGGTCACCGAGGCACGCGACTGGCAGCACGGCGTGTTCATGGGCGCTACCGTCGGTTCCGAGCAGACTGCAGCAGCAGAGGGCACGGTCGGTACCATCCGCCGCGACCCGATGGCGATGCTGCCGTTCCTCGGCTACAACGTCGGTGACTACTTCCAGCACTGGATCGACCTCGGCAAGAATGCAGACGATTCGAAGCTGCCGAAGGTGTTCTACGTCAACTGGTTCCGTCGCGGCGACGACAAGCGCTTCCTGTGGCCCGGATTCGGCGAGAACTCACGCGTCCTGAAGTGGATCGTGGAGCGCATCGAGCACAAGGCTGCAGGCGTCGAAACGCCCATCGGTGTCGTTCCGACGGCGGATGCACTCGACATCTCCGGACTCGACACCACGGTCGAGGATGTCGCAGAAGCACTCGCGGTGAACGTCGACGAGTGGAAGGCCGAGATCCCGCTGATCGAGGAGTGGTTCGAGTTCGTCGGCGAGAAGCTCCCCACCGGCATCAAGGATGAGTTCGACGCGCTGAAGCAGCGTTTGGGCGCGTAAGCGCTACCAGTACTGACGCCGCCGCCCGATCGATTTGGGCGGCGGCGTCAGTGTTGTCAAGGGCTTTCGTGGAGCTGACGAGCTGGATCAGCTCACATACCCCGGAGGCATGAGGACCGACTTGAGCTCGCAGTAGGCGTCGAGACCTTCGGGGCCGCTTTCGCGTCCGATGCCGGAGTTCTTGTACCCGCCGAACGGTGAACTCGGATCGAAGGCGTACCAGTTGATCGCATAGGTCCCCGTGCGGATCTGCGCGGCTACTTCGAGTCCGTGATCGATGTTCGTGGTCCAGACGGAACCGGCGAGGCCGTAGTCGGAATCGTTGGCAATCTTGATGGCCTCGTCTTCCGAGTCGTACGGTATGACGGCCAGTACCGGTCCGAAGATTTCCTCGCGAGCAATGGTCATCGAGTTGTCGACGTCGGCGAAGATAGTCGGCTCCACGTACCACCCAGTGTCCAGGCCTTCCGGCCGTCCGCCGCCGAGGATGACGCGCGCACCTTCGGCCTTGCCCTTCGCGATGTAGCCTTCGACGCGCGTGCGCTGCTTCTCTGAGATCAACGGACCCAGCTGCGTGGCAGGATCCTTCGGGTCGCCGACCTTCATCCAGCCGGCACCCGCGACCATGGCGTCGAGAATCTCGTCGTACCGTGACCGTGGCGCGAGGATTCTCGTCTGCGCGACGCATGCCTGCCCGCTGTTCATCAGACCCGAGATCAACAGCATCGGCATGGTCGAGGGGATGTCCATGTCCTCGAGCAGGATGGCTGCAGACTTTCCTCCCAGTTCGAGGGAGCAACGCTTGAGCTGCTGAGCCGCGATGGTTCCGATCGATCGTCCGACTGCGGTGCTTCCCGTGAACGTCACCTTGTCGACGAGAGGGTGCGAGACCAGGTATTCGCCGGTCTCGGCGCCGCCGGGGAGAACCGACAGGACGCCTTCGGGGACGCCTGCTTCGGTGAAGATGTCGGCAAGCAGGTTCGCGCCGAGCGGTGTCTCCGGTGCGGGCTTGAGTAGTACCGAGCAGCCGGCGAGCAGAGCAGGTGCGAGTTTGTTGACGGCAAGGAACAGTGGGACGTTCCAGGCGATGACGGCGGCGACGACGCCGACGGGTTCGCGAGTGACCGTGGTCTGGCCGAATGCGCCGACCCGGGTCTCCTTCCATGGAAACGTGCCGGCGAGCTCGGTGTAGTAGTTGAGTACCGCGAGCGCGGGAGTCTGCTGGAGCATCCCCACCATCGAATAGGGGGCGCCCATCTCGTCGGAGATCACCGCGGTCAACTCTGCGCTACGCGCTTCGATCAATCCGGCAGCGCGGGCGAGAACTTGTGCTCGTTCGGCGGGAGTGGTGCGGGCCCATGGACCCGAGTCGAAGGCCGCACGCGCTGCGGTCGCAGCGGCGTCGATGTCGGCCGGAGCGGCGACCGGGGTACTGCCGACCCGCTCTTCCGTGGCGGGGGAGAAGACCTCCAGGGTCTCCTCGGTCGACGGCGTTGACCAGTGGCCGCCGATGAACAACTTGTCGAAGTCCGTCATGGAACGAGACTAGAACACGTTCCAGAAATTGGGAAGGAGTTTCATGCGGACCGGCCACCGCAACCTACGGTGGTGAAGCCGCACCCACGGCGAGGATGGCCGCCCCGGTGAGGGTTCCGACAGCCCCGAGCTTCGCCGGGACGATCTCGAGGCCATCGAGGAATCGAAGGCGCGCATGGAGAGCCGCGGACTCCTGGATCGGATCCCACAGCGGCGGCCCGGCCTGCGCGAATCCTCCCCCGATGACGACGAGATTCACGTCGACGAGTGCGGCGGCCGACGCGATGGCCTGCCCGAGCGCAACGCCTGCCCGCTGCAGCGTGGTGATCGCCACGACGTCACCCTCCCTCGCGGAGAGCGCCAGTTCGGCACCGGTGCTACCGGTCCAACCCTGTTCCTGTGCCCAGCGGACGGCAGAGGGGCCGCTGGACACGGTCTCGACGCAGCCGAGTCCGCCACACGTACATGGCGTCGTCGAACCGGGTACGACGATGTGGCCGATGTGGCCGGCGTTGCCGCTTCGACCGCCCACGATCTCGCCGCCCAACACGAGTCCGCCGCCGATCCCAGTCGAAACAACCAAGCTCAGGACGTCGTCGACGCCGACTGCAGCACCGAACTTGTGCTCTCCGAGCGCGGCGCATCCACCGTCCATGGCCACGCTGATCGAAGCGTCGGGAAAGAGCTTGCCGACGGCACCGTTCAGGTCGAAGCCGTCCTTCCACTCCGGGATGTTGATCGGCGCGACTACCCCTGCGGTGGTGTCGACCGGGCCTGCGCAGGCAATGCCGACGCCCTGTATGTCGGTGCCGACTGCTACTGCGCCGAGCAGTTCCGAGCACGCTTTCCACACTCCGCGCTCAGGCGTCGGGACGGTCAGGGGTTCCCCGGGCCTGCCGTCGTCGCCGACGACGGCCGCGGTCATCTTGGTTCCCCCGATATCCAGTGCCAGCGCTGTCATCGTTCCAACGTACCCGGGAGTGGAGCCTGTGGAATGGGCTGTGTCAGTGGGCGCGGAAGACCAGTACGAGGTTGCTTGCGAGGAGTTCGCGGAGTACTGGGATTCTGATGATCCACCATGCCCAGCGCGGGTGGTATCGCGGGAATGCGGCGAGCAGTTCTCCGTTGGGAGTGTTTCGTGCCCAACGTAATCCGTCACCGGCGCCGATATCGAAGAGGGATTCGCCGAATCGGTTCTTGGGTTCGTGGCCGTGGGTGCGGGTGTATCGCTTGGCCGCGTACTCGCCGCCCAGATAGTGCCAGGGGCGTGTTTCGTGGCCACCGAACGGGCCCCACCACAGCGTGTAGGACAACACCATCATTCCGCCGGGGCGGGTGACTCGGAGCATCTCCTCGGCCATGACCCATGGCTCGCGGACGTGCTCGGCGACGTTGGAGGAGAAGCAGACGTCGACGCTGTCGTCTCGGAACGGAAGCGCCATCCCCGAACCGCGCACACTTCCATGGACCGACAGGCCTGCGGCGTGCATTTCCGAGGCATCGGGTTCGACGGGGACGTAGCGTGCGCCGCTGTCGTGGAATACCTCGGCGAAGTAACCCGGCCCACCGCCGACGTCGAGCACGACGCGGCCCTGCAGTTCCTCGCCCGTCAGGCCCCGGAAGAGGTCGCCGATGAGTTCGACGGAATCGCGGGCGAGGGCGCCGTAGAAGATGTCGGGCGCGGACTGTTCGTGGCCGAAGTCGCGTAGCAGGCTGACGGATCTGCGCAGCGTGGCGCGCCTACCGAATAGCTTGGTGACGGCGGAGCTGCCGCCAGTAGAGCCATTCCACGCTAGTCGCACGAGGAAGAAGAGTAGGCGAGCGGTACATGTCGGAGCGCCGTGGGGCCGGATGAACCGCTAGGGTGTCTCGAAGTTCATGTTCATTGCTGTGATGGGGGACGAAAGCGTGCGCGAGGTGCTGTTGCTCTGCTGGCGCGATACCGGCCACCCTCAAGGCGGTGGAAGCGAACGCTATCTGGAGCAGGTCGGTGCTGGCCTGGCCGCCCGTGGCGTGAAGGTAACTCTGCGCACGGCGTCGTATCCGGGAGCGCCTGCCGAAGAAGTCGTCGACGGTATTCGCATCAGTCGGGCCGGCGGGCGGCTGAGTGTCTATCCGCGAGCTTTGGCTGCGATCGCCGCGGGGCGCCTCGGCTTCGGGTCTCTCCGTGGAATTCGTCCGGATGCGGTCGTCGACACCCAGAACGGCATCCCGTTCTTCTCGCGCCTCGTTGCGGGCGCGCCGGTGACCCTCCTCGTACACCATTGTCACCGCGAGCAGTGGCCCGTCGCGGGGCCGCTGATGGCGAAGCTCGGGTGGTGGCTCGAGAGCACTGTCTCTCCGCGAGTGCATCGTCGTAGCCAGTATTTGACGGTGTCGTTGCCGTCGGCGGACGAGCTGGTCGCGTTGGGGGTCGATCGGGAACGAGTTGCCGTGGTACGGAACGGTGCCGACGCCATACCGACGGCTTCCGTCGTGGATCGCAGGACTCCGCATCCCTCGTTGTCGGTCCTGTCGAGGTTGGTTCCGCACAAGCAGATCGAGGATGCGCTGGCGGCTGTCGCATCGCTTCGCTTCGTGGTGCCCGGCCTACACCTGGACATCATCGGTGGCGGTTGGTGGGAGGACAATCTGCGAGAGCGTGTCGAGATGCTCGGCATCGCCAGCGCCGTGACTTTTCACGGCCACGTCGACGAGGCTCGCAAGCACGAATTGCTCGGCCGCTCCTGGGTGCACGTGATGCCGTCCCGTAAAGAGGGGTGGGGACTCGCCGTCGTCGAGGCCGCACAGCACGGGGTGCCCACGGTCGGCTATCGCAGTTCGAAAGGCTTGACCGACTCCATCATCGACGGCGTGACGGGTGTTCTGGTGGGCTCGGAGGCCGCGGATCGTGATGTCGAAGCGCTGACCGATGCAGTGGCGGAGCTGTTGCTCGACGACGACATGCGTGCCGATCTCGGCGAGAAGGCGCGGGTTCGATCGCGTGAGTTCTCGTGGGACCAAACCGCCCACGGTGTGCAACGAGTCCTGGCGGCATCGGTCGCGGGAACGCACGTCTCAGGGCTTGTATCGCCGAGGGAATATCGCCCAGCCCAGCCCGCCCACCAATAGCGCGATCCACAGAAGGTGCGCCGCGCCGACGGCCAGATTGTTCGTCGGTTCGCTGCCCTGGATGTCGCCGGGTACACGATAGAGCGCGAGTTCGTCGTCGACGTACGCGACGGACAGTTGATGCAACGATGTGTCCGACGCGCCCAGCTCGCCCGGTGTCGTGCGTTCGAGCAGTACCCAACCGACGCTGAGATCTGCCAGTTCCGTGGCACTTCCGCCTGCCATCAGAACCTGCTCGACGGCTTCTGCCCGTGTCCCCTCACCCCGAACGGAACCGCCTGCGACGACGAGTTCTCCGGTCTGAAGAACGTCGAGCGGCAGCATTCGCGGAGATGGGTCCAGTACCGGGGATGCGCCGCTGTACGGGAAGATTCGAAACATCCCGGCAGGGAGAACTGCGACGTCCCCGTCGGCATCCTCCAGTTCGGCTGCGACGGCCGACCACGAACTTGGATATTGGACGGGCTTCAACTGGCCGCCGACGCCCCAGATCAAGTCTGGGAGTGCAATGACCACGGCGAGGGCCGCCGCGACTGCCGGGAGCCAGCGGTTGCGCAGCCGCGCACCTGCCCACGCGACGCCTGCAGCCGCGGCGAGGGCGTAGAACGGCATCGCCAGGGCAACCCACTTCTGGGCGTCGCGAAGAAGCCCAGCGCCGGGAACGTCGACCGCGGCCCATTCGCCGAGAGCGAGTCCTGGGCCGGTGGCGGCGAGTGCAGGTCCTGCGATCGCGACGGCTGCGAGAAGCGCCGTGCCTTTGATGATCGGGTTGCGTCGTCGTCGCCACAGCGGCGCGAGCCCGAGTGCGACGACAGCAAGGAGCAGTGCGGTCCCGAAGGCCGCGAACACGGTTGTCCGAGTGGCGGGGACCGCGTCGGAGTTCCAGATCCCGCCGAGCCCAGCGAGGCTGCCGAGCGTCCCCAGACCTGGTTCGGCGCGTGCGGCGAAAGCAGTGACGCCGGCAGGGTCGGTGCCGGTCGCACCGCTTCCCGACACGGCGGTCGCGACGAGCCACGGTGACGAGGCGGCCAAGATCAACCCGATGAGCGCGTAGTCACGTAGGACGAAAGCTCTGCGCGCACGGAGGGCAATGCCGCACATCAGGGCGGTGATCGCGGCCAGAATAGCGCCGGTCGGCGTGATCCCTGCTGCTGCGAGACACACTGCGAGCCAACCCCATCGGCCGGTGCGTCGTAGCGTCACCGAGGCGACCACAGTCCACGGAAGAGCTGCGTAACCGACGAGCAGACTCCAATGCCCCTGCAAGAGACGCTCGGCCACATACGGGTTCCAGATGGCGACCGTCGACGCAACCAGCGGAGCAGGTGTGCCGGCCGTCGGGAGCAGCGTGCGCGAGATCTGTGCAGCTCCCCAGCCCGCCAACCACAACGCAAGGAGCAGAATCGCTTTGACGACGACACCACCGTCGAACACCGTCGACAGTGCAGCGATCAGCGCATCCTGTGGTACCGCCCGCGCTGCAGCGTCGGTGGTCCCCAATGCCGAATCCGTGAAGTAGGACCGAGGGGTACTGACGGCGTCGCGCAGCAGAAGATACCCGGGACCGAGCAGTGGGCCGAGGACGAGAATCGACAACATCAGGCTGTACAAGGGCGCCGCCCACCCGGACCTCGACGACGCCATGATCGGCACCCTATACCGTGGGCGCATGCCGACTCGCGCCGTCTCCGTCTCTGCCGTGGCCGGGATGACCATGGTGACGATCGGATCCATGACGGCCAACATCGCGTCGTACCTGTTGCACCTGCCGGCAAGTCGGATCCTGGGCGTCGAGCGCTACGGCGAGTTCGCGAGTCTCCTCGCGGCCCAGCTGGTACTGGCGGTGCCTGCATTGGCATTGCAATCGGTCGTCGCACGTGAGCTCGTGCGTGGGCGCAGTCGTCGCGCGCTGCGCGCTCTCGGTTACCGGTGTGCGGCGGTGGTTGCCGTGCTCGCGGTGCTGGTGTCGCCGGTGGCGGCATTCGCACTCGACACGAGCGTGCTGGCGACGATGTCGGCCCTCGTCGTAGCCCCTCTTCTGGTGCTGCTCGCGACGGAACAAGGGCTGTTGCAGGGAGCGGGTCGGTTCGGTCGTTTGAGCGTCGTGCTCGCGTCGGCAGGCTTCGGCAAAGTGGTTCCGGCCGTGTTGGTGCTCTTCCTCGGCGGTGGACCAGGAATTGTCCTGGCGGCGAGTGCGGTCGGCACCGGAGTGGTCGCAGCGGGTGCGCGGGTACTCGATCGAGGCGCAACTGTCGGTACAGGAGATGTCCGCATAGGCGTCGGAACCGTACTGAGGGCGTCGCAAGTACAGCTGGTCCTGATTCTGCTCTCCTCGGTCGACTTGATCCTCGCGCGCGCCGGGCTGAGCGAGGGCGATGCCGGGATCTACGCGCTCGGTGCCGTGGCCACCAAGGCCGCATTCTGGCTGCCGCAGGCTGTCGGGGTTGTGCTCTACCCGCGAATGGCGAATCCCGATCACTCTGCGGGCGCCTTGCGTTCGGCGCTGGCGGTCGTCGCAGCTATCGGCGCGGCACTCGTCCTCGGTGCTGCGGTGGCCTCGGGTCTGGTCACGGTGCTAGCCGGACAGGACTACGCGGCCGTGCAGAGCTACCTGTGGATCTTCGCTATGCAGGGCGCGTGCCTCGCCGTGCTGCAGGGTGCGCTGCTGTGGGCTATCGCAGGCGAACGGACGATGCTCGCACTCGTCGCGTGGCTCGGCTTGGCAGTCGAGGTCGCGCTGCTGACGCTGGTGGCGTCGACGCTGGAGCAGTTCGTCGTCATTGCGGTATCGGTAGCTGCCGCGACCACCGCAGTGGTGTGCGTGGTGGCGTTGACGGATCGCCGGTAGCCACGCAGCCCGCTGCGTGCACCCCCCGATACACGAATGGCGCGACCCCGTAGGGCCGCGCCATTCGTCGACCGTTCGGGCTATTCCTTGGAGAGGTTCGTCCTTGGGATGACTTCGGTTTGATCCGTCGTCCAGTCGCGATCGCGGGGCTCGGCCGGTGCTGCACCGCCGCCGTCGTTCGTCGGACGCGTTCCGCTGGTGCGTGCGGGATGGCGGGGTCCGCCGGTGCCGCCGCGAAGTCCGAGAAGCACACCGGCGATCAATGCGATGACACCGAGGATGCCGGCGATGATCGGGATCGTGCGTCCGAACAGCGAGATCTTGTCCTGGCCGTCCTTGGCCTGCTGGATCTGGTACTCGACGGTGTTCTCGTCGAACGTGATCGGCGCTTTCAGTACATCGACCTCGGCCTCGCCTGCGGTGCGCGAGTAGTACTGGTGGATCTGCTCCTCGCCCTTGACGACCACACCGGTTTCGGGTTCGACCCACACCGTGCGGTTGTTCTCGTACCAGCGAGTCATCGTGACGGGAGTGTCGCCGCCCTCGACTCCCCAGGTAGCAGCCGGAAGAGTCACCTTGTTGGTCGGGAGGTTGACGACACCGGACAGGTCGACCGGGCCGACCGTCTGCTCGTACTTGTAGACCTTCGTACCGTTGATCTCGGTCTCTTCGACGAAGTCGATGTCCTTCGAAGCGCGGGCGTTGACGTCGAAGTACGGGTACGACTTCTGCTCGGAGTTGAACGGGAACTTGTACTGGAGTCCGGTGTGCGGAACTTCCTCGGCGGGCTTGTCGCCCTGAACCTGGATGGTGCCGACGGGATTCTCGACGGGCATCGACGTGACGCGGTCGATGGTCACCCGGTCGACGCTTGCGGTGAGAAGTCCGCTGTCACCCTGCTTGTCGCTGCGGCGAAGTGTTTGTCCGGCCTGAAGAGTGATCTCGTCGGCGTTCGACGGGTCCTCGACGGTGACGAATCGCTGCGACACCATGGGGACGTTCTGGTCGACCTGGGCCTGGCCTGATGCGAGGGACGCTGCGTTGAGCACGCTGCCAGTTCCGGTGGACACCGTGGTCACTTCGAGATCCAGCGGTGTCTTCTCGAGGCGGGGCACCGTGTACGTCGGGATGAGAATCGCTGCCACCAGCAGGAATGCGCCCAAGCCTACAAGTACGAGGGCAAGAATCCGGCTCGGCCCTGAGCGCTCCGCCATGTGAGAATCTCCTTAGTCGTGTTCCTGGCGCCCCACTGCTTCCACCCCCGACAGGTCTGGGCAGTGCAGAGCCCGTTCCTGGAGTGTCCGATTGGTATCGCCACGTCGCAGGTGACAGTAACAGTGATCACGCTTTGTGGTCGCGGGCACGCCCGACGATGGTCAAGTTTCACAGCGGGATGCTTCACTGGATATGCAATGACTACGCCCCCCGAATCGACTGCGCCCACCGAGTCGCTGCCTCGCTCCGTCGTACCTCTCCGTGGGTTCATTCCGTCCCTCGAGGGAATGCGTGCGTTCGCTGCGATCGGTATCATCGTCACCCACGTCGCGTTTCAGACCGGTGCAGCGAGTTCGCCGATCATGGGCCGAATCTGGGGACGTTTCGATCTGACCGTTGCCATCTTCTTTGCGCTGTCCGGCTTTCTGCTGTGGCGGCCTCACGCTGCGCAGGCACGAGGGCAGGGGCATGCCCCACCGGTGACGAGGTATCTCTTCTCCCGCGCCGTCCGCATTCTCCCGGCGTACTGGGTCGTCGTGACGCTCGTTCTTCTCTTCTTGCCGAACGCCGGTAGCAGCTGGCGGGTCTGGGCGTCGAACTTGACGTTGACGCAGGTGTTCGTTCCGCTGACGTTGACCGAGGGCATGACTCAGATGTGGAGCCTGTCGGTCGAGGTGGCGTTCTACTTGATGTTGCCGGTCGTGGGACTGCTGATGGCAGGCCTGCGCGGTGAGGCCGCGCGGTACCGCATTCCAGTCTTGCTGACGGCGTCCATCCTGAGTCTGTCGTGGGCTTTCATACCGATTTCGACGCCTGACGCCATCCACCACGACAATTGGCTGCCGGGTTACATCCCGTGGTTCGCGGCGGGAATGATCCTCGCCGAATACTCGACGAGACAGGAGACGTGGCTCCATCGATTGGCGGCCCGTTCGCGGGTGATCGGTGCGATCGCGGTTGCCGCATTCGTTGCGTCGGTGACGCCGTTAGCGGGGCCGCAGGGTTTGGTCCGGCCGGAACCGTGGCAGTTCGAGGTCAAGATCGCGCTGGGAGCGGTCCTGGCGATGGCGTTGCTGGCTCCATTGGTTCTCGCCGGCGAACATCGTAGACACGCGATCCTCGAACATCCGGTGACGCTGGCGTTGGGCCGATGGTCCTACGGTATCTTCATCTGGCACCTGGTCATTCTCGCGATGGTTTTCCCGGTCTTCGGGGTCATCCCGTTCACCGGTCATTTCCTTCTCATCTTGACGGTGACTGTTGCACTGTCGATTCCGGTCGCAGCCGCAAGCTACGCGCTCGTCGAGGAACCTGCAGGACGAGCGTTGCGCAATCGGTTTCGCGCCACAGGTCATTCACGCGCGGAATGACCTGAAGACGTTCGTAGCGCATTCACTGCTACTGCGACGAGGGCAATCAGCGCAGCCAGTTGGATCAGCGACGAGTGACCGATGTAGCCGTCACTGGCACGCCACGGACCCTTCGACAACATCGCCGTCGCGAGCAGTGTGCCGAGGCCGGCCATGCAGACCATGGTCCTCGCGGCGATAGCGTCGCCGAATCGCCGCTGCAGCGCCAGGAATACGGCGGTGACTGCTGCCGCCGTGAGGATTCCGCCGACGCCTGCGATCACGGTGACGGCGAGTGACAGTAGGCCCCAGCCGAGTGCTCTGCTGCGCCAAGGGGCAGGGGAATCGCCGGTAGGGCTTCGGCTTCGTCGAAACGCGAAGAACGTCAACGGCATCAAGAGGAAGAGGCCGCCGAATATGCCGAGTCGATACCACTTGTCCGACGGATAGTCGAGGCTCACCGTGCCCGATGTCCCTGCCGGGACGATCCACCCTTGCTGCCAGCCGTTCACGACGACGGGTTTCAGCTCGGCACCGTCGGGAGATGTTGCGTGCCAACCGCTGTTGTTGCTTTCAGGTACGACCAGGACTTGATCGCCGTCGTGCTCGGTCACCGTGATTTCCCGGTGATCTGCACCCCATGCGGTGGTGTCCGCGGCTCGTGGCGCCGAGCTGGTTGGACTGACTGCCGGAACGGGCATGGTGCGCAGACGAACTCCATCCACGACGAACGCTGCACCTGGGTCGACGACGATGTCCTGACTGCCCTCCGGTACCGGAATAGGGTTCAGCGTCTCGTTGGGTACAGGGAACGGACCCTCGCAGATCGTGGCCTGCACTGGTGCACCCGAACGTAGCTGCGCCGGTGTCGCGGTCACCGATGCGCGGACGGTCAGGCCCGCGATCGACATGATGGGTCCCACATCGCAGGCGACGGTGATCGGACGATCTTCGTCGAGTGGCGTGCCTACCTCGCGGCCACCGGACAGTACGGTCACCTCGGCTAGACCAGGAGGTTGCGGGACCACGAAGCCGAGCGAGTTCTTGTCGAGTACGTCGTCCCAGTCGGTGATCGACAGCACGATACGGTCGGTCACCTGCGGATACAGGTCGATCGTCGTCGGCTCGTTCGGGTCGACCGCGCGAACCTGAGGCCCCGAACCGAGATCGACTGCCACCGACGTCGGATGCGCAGGTAGAGGGCCGAGGCTGGGGGACAACGTGAGCGCGTCGACGAGGGTCGGCTCCGGGAGGGTGATCGTCAGGGTCGGCTGGGTGCCCGCGCGCTTCTCGATGCTCTTCTCCGGGGCGGTCCACGCGGTGCGATCGTCACCGTCGGTGGCGGAGAACGGCGACCCCGAGAGATCGCCGACGTCGGATGCCCCGGACGCCACCGGGCGCCCGGGCTGAGACAGCAGCGCCTCGAGCTCGGGACTCTGGCGGGTACGAAGTGTCAGCTCGGGCAGCACAGCGGTGCCTTCGGGCACGGACAGGGTGCGCGAGAAGCGCCCCAGTTCCTCTGGGGCAACGGAAAGTCCACTACTGCAGCGGATTCGATCCCCGGTGTCCAGGCATCCGGATCGTCCGGGGAATTCCTGTCCGAGGTCCCACGCCGCCACGCTCGCGCCGGTGGGGACGTCGGGGAGAACCGCTCGGTGGACGATCGATACTTGCTGCGGTGCATCACGATTCGAGTAGTCCTGGACGGACAGCTCGCTGATGCCGAACTGGCTGCCGCTGGTGCCGTCGACGGTGTTCTTTGCGGTGATGCGAACCCATGGCGTCGAACCGCCGGGTAGCGATACCGTCATCAGGTCACCGGGCTCGTCGATGCGGGCGGCGGTACTACCGTTCGGTGTGGTGATCTCCAACCATTTGACTGGGTCGCCGATGGTGCCGGGGCTGGTGCGCAGCTCGAGGAGGCCGCCGGAGACGGGCTTGTCGAAATCGAGCTGAAGCCATTGTCCCACTGCGCTTTCGATTCCATTGCTCACCCAACTGGTGGCAAGATCGCCGTCGACCACTGCGGCGACTCCACTTCCAGGCTTGGTGCCGCCGATCTGCGTCGAGTCCGACGCCGAGCTCGAGGCGGTGATGCGCGCGCCCTCCCACTCTCCGTCGACAGTGTCGGCGCCGTACACCGGATAGTCGGCGACTTCGTTCAGTGATCGACGTGGTTCGTCGGCGGATCTGAGCGCAGAATTGTGGTTGTCGACCTGCCCGAAATCGGTCTCCCTGTTCATCGGAGTGTCGGTAACCGTCACCGAGGGCACCGGAATGCCCGCGGCCTCGGCATCGGAAGCGAGAATCACCGGTCCCTCCGGAACCGGATCAGGTACTCCGTTGCGGCGCTGTTCGTTCGATCGTTGAATCGACTCGGGACCGCCTTGGACAAACGGAACGCGGTCGAGATCGACGGTGTAAGGCCCGGACACGGCTGCCGAAGATTCCACCGCGTAGATTTCGACGGCTGGATACGGCGGGCGAAGATCCCCGTCGACGGTGAAGCCTTGCACGATGCCCGGTGCGATCTCCTCACCGAATTCCGCGACCTTGTTCAGCCCCGGCGACCCGTCGAGGGCTGCGTGTACCTGCGCCGGACGCGTCGATCGTGATGTCTCGGGATCGAGGTCGTTGCGTACGACGACGTAGTGGATCCCCTGTCCGAGAAGGGTATCCGCCAACCCGGCGGATGGCCTACCGTCGGCTATGAGGCGTTGTACGGAGTCGAGTGCTCGGATCGCGCCCGGTGGCGTCAGAGGTACCGAGTCGCGGACGGCCCACGGCGTAGTCGCGAGAGCCTGGAGTGGTTCGTCACGCGTGAGGCCCCACGTCTGCAGCGCGAACGGTGCTCCGGGCACGATGAGCGCGCGTTCGGCGTCGGACCCGTCGGGTGAAATTCCCGACGCATGGTCGGTGAGCCAGTCGGCGGCCTCGTGCCAGTACTCGGGGATGCTCTCGTAGGCACCGCGCGGGGCGAGCTTTCCGGTCCAGGCAAGGGAAGTGGAGAACGTGAGTGCGACGAGCACCAGCCCGGCGAGGGCGACCATCCGATCGCGTTCGGGGTGCGCGATAGCGTGCTTCCATCTGGCGCGAGGCACCGAGCCCGGCAGTGGGACCTTCGCGAGCAAGTGCGCGAGCCCGAGTACAAGCGGAATTCGCACGACCGGTTCGAGTTTGTGGACATTGCGCAGAGGCGCGCCGACGGAATCGAGAAACAGTCGAACCGAGTCTACGACGGGCGAACCGAGTCCGCCGACGTATCCCGCGGTGAGTCCGACGATGCCGACGAACAGCATGATCGTCAGGCGTCCGCGCGCAGGCATCGAGCGCATTGCGAGCCCCGCCACACCTGCTGCGGCGATCACACCCGTCGCAACGACGGCCGCCGGCTGCGTCACCAGGACAGCACCCGCTACTCGTTCAGGAGAGACGAACGGGGTCCAACTGCTGGTGCCGCGGAGAATTTCGGTGAGTGAGGCCCACTGCGTCGTCGTACCGGAAGATTCGATGTAGTCGAGGAACGGCGGGCTGACGGATCCCAGCAGCAACAGCGGGATGATCCACCACAGCGTCGCGAGTAGAAGAAAACCGATCCACCAGCCGCTGAAGACGAACCACCGTCGGTTCGGTCGGTGGCACAGGATCCAGATCACGCCGACGAGGGCGGCTGCCGCCGTCGCAACGGCGTTGACAGCACCCATGAGTGCAACAGCGGCGGCGGATTGGGCTGCGAGCATGCGGACACCCGGTGGGGCTCCGCCCCAGTGGCCTTGGGGGGCTCGGCCCCAGTGGCCTTGGGGGGCTCGGCCCCAGTGGCGCGGATAAGTGCCCCTGGGTCTACTTAACCGTGCCACTGCGGCGGAGCCGCCTGCGGTGGGAGTGGCGGAGGCGCCTGCGGTGGGAGTGGCGGAGCGGCCGGGGGCGAAGGCCCACACGATGGGGATGAGCACCCACGGCGCGAGCATCATCGGCATCGTCTCCGACGAGATCGACGCGAGCGTCGTGACGACGCGAGGTGACAGCGCGAACGCGATCGCAGCGATGATGCGCGAGGTTCTGCTGCCGATGCCGAGTGCCTCGGCGAGCCGGATGATGCCCCAGAAGCCCGCGATCAGCAGCAGCGCCCACCAAAGACGCTGAGTGACCCACGGGGGTACGGACAGCACATCACCGAGCGCGAAGAACGCTCCGTGCGGAAAGAAGTAGCCGTACGCCTGATTCTGAACCTGCCCGAGCGGCGCCTGTGACGTCCACTGGTGCGAGGCACGCGCAAGGAATCCAAGAGGATTCTGCGTCAGATCGTATTTGGTATCCGCGACGGTATAGCCGGGAACCTGCAGAAACGAGAGGAGAACAGCAAGGGTAGAGACGCCGAGAAGCCACCTACGACCGAGTGGTTCGGAAGAGATCGAGTCGGAAGCGTCAGCGACTGCCGTACTCAACCTGGTTCAGCAGCGAAGAATCAGCATTGCCGGAGCGATCGATCTCGGGACGAGTGTTGTCCGACGCCGCCGCAGTCACTCCGAACACAACTCCGGCGCCGAGTACCGCACCGACTACCGCAGCAACAACTCCCGGGACAGCGAACTTCATCTCTCGATCTCCACTTTCGTCGACGGGCGCGAGGCGTCGATATCCCCCGTGCGCGGATCACGCTATCACCCGTGACGCTTGTCGCCGGGTACACGCGCTGCTATTTGCCTGGCGGAACAATCAGCACGGGCCGATGGCTGTGCCGAAGCACATGGTCGGCGACCGAACTCTGAAGCAGCGAACGTAGTCCTGTGGTCCCTCGGGTGCCGGTGACGATGATGTCGACGTCGAGATCATCTGCCTTTTCGACGATGGCACTCCAAATTGCCGTCGTGCATTCGGCGCAGTGCCCTTCGACCCGCAAACCCGCCTCTTCGGCGAGCCTGACGCCTTCGTCGTTGGTCACCTTGGCGTCAGTGAACGCAACATCCTCCGCTTCGTCGTCGGGAATCCACTCCGGCGCCATGACGCCCGACAGTCCGGACATTCGGGCTGCTTGGCGAACCATGGGCTCCCAGGCGGTCACGACGACGGCCCGCGTCGTGGTGAGGAATCGGCCTGCGTACTCGATGGCGCGTTTGGCATTGTCGGAGCCGTCATAGGCGATGAGAATCAAGTCTGCAGGCATCGTGTGTCCCTCCTGATGTCGCTTTTGTCCAATGCTATCGCGGGAGGACGGCGAATCGCGTGGCTACCGGGTACTCGGCTACCGTCGGATTCCATGAGCAACTTCCGATCGCCCGTAGGAATCGCAGCCCTGGTGATCGGCGTCGGGTTCACCGCGTCGTGCGGAGGCGGCAGCACGGAAACCGCCGCTGTAGCCACGTCCTCCGATGTCACGACGACTGTTGCCGCGTCGACTCCCGAGGCCGCGCCTGTTGCCCCGGTCGATGCATGTGTGACGTTCGTCGACTCGCTGACCGAACGCCAGCGCCTCGCGCAACTCCTCACCGTCGGAGTCACCGGGACCGCAGATGCGATCGACATCATGGCGCGCGAACAGGTCGGCGGAATCTTCATCGGCAGTTGGACCGATTCGACGACGTTGGCCAACGGCGAGGTACCGCAGATCAACGACGCCGCCGCGGTACCGCCCATGGTCACGATCGACGAGGAGGGCGGCAGGGTGTCGCGCGTCGAGGATTTGCTCGGAACGGACCCGTCTGCGCGCGAGACGGCGCAGACGATGACGGTGGACGAGACCTATCAGATGGCGCTCGAGCGAGGCCGTGGATTGCGGGGGCTCGGCGTGACCGTCGACTATGCGCCGGTCGTAGACGTCAGCAGTCAGCCCGACGACTCGGTGATCGGCGATCGTTCGTATTCGGACGATCCAGCTGTCGTCGTCCAGTACGCGGGTGCCTACGCGCAGGGCCTGCGTGATGCCGGGGTCCAACCCGTCATCAAGCATTTCCCGGGCCACGGGTCGGGTTCAGGTGATTCGCACACCGGTGCTGTCACGACGCCTCCCGTCGAACAGCTGATTCAGACGGACCTCGTTCCGTTCGCACAATTGTCGACGACGGGAGTCGGCGTCATGGTCGGGCACCTGGACGTGCCTGGACTCACGGCACCGGGCGAGCCGGCAAGCATCAGCCCCGCTGTCATGTCGTTGTTGCGCGACGGGGTCGGCTACGGAGCGGCGCCGTTCACGGGTCCGATATTCACCGACGATCTCAGCGGTATGGCGGCCATCACCAATCGACTTGGGATCGTCGCTGCCGTCGAGGCGGCCCTGGTTGCAGGTGCCGACGTCGCCCTGTGGCTGACGACCGACGACGTCCCGCAGGTCTTGGACAATCTGGAAGACGCTGTCGCGACGGGACGGCTCGATGCGGCGCAGGTCGATCGGTCGGCAGCCACCGTCGCAGGCTTCAAGGGAGCCTGCTAGATTTCTCGACGCGGCAACCGGTAGTGACGCAGGCCTCCTTACCGTGGAGTAAGATCATTGGTCCTACGTTGTTTTGGAGGACACATGGCCGGCGGCACCAAACGATTGCCCCGTGCCGTCCGAGAGCAGCAGATGCTCGACGCCGCGGTCGATGTCTTCTCCGACAACGGGTTCCATGAGACGTCGATGGATGCGATCGCCAAGAAGGCGGCGATCTCCAAGCCCATGCTGTATCTCTATTACGGTTCCAAGGAAGAATTGTTCGCGGCGTGTATCCATCGTGAAGGCGCCAAATTCGTCGAAGCTCTCACGCCTGCCGCCGACCCCACCTTGACCCCGCGTGAGCAGCTGAGACGCGCGCTGCTGGGCTTCCTTGGTTTCGTCGGCGAAAACCGGAAGTCGTGGATGGTGTTGTACCGCCAGGCGATCGGTCAGACGGCATTTGCGTCGCAGGTCCAGAGCAGCCGGGACAGGCTCATCGAGCTGACCGCCCGGTTGCTCGAAATGAGCACCAAAGATCCGGAACCCGATCAGAACTATGCACTGATGGCCGTTGCCCTCGTCGGCGCCGGAGAGGCCGTCGCGGACCGTGTTGCGGGCGGCGAAATCGAAGTCGATGCAGCAGCGGACCTATTGGAAAGCCTCGCGTGGCGCGGTCTTGCAGGAAAGAAATCCGCGCCGATTGTCTGACCCGGTGTTCCGCGCGTTGCAGATGTGCGTGGATTTCCGGCTGTAGGTGACCGAATGAGACATTCGCTCCGCCCGCGGTGACCGAATGAGACATTCGCTAGTGCACCGGTGACCGAATGAGACATTCGCTAGTGCACCGGTGACTGAATGAGACATTCGCACACTCAGAGTGACTGAACTAGCCATTCGCTCACCAGAGGTGACCGAAACAGACATTCGGTCACTCGAAAGGGCCGCGAAACACTCCTGGGGTGACCGAAACAGACATTCGGTCACCCCAGGAGCACTGAAACCACCTACCGAAGAGTCCCGGTGAGGTGCGGGTACCCCTTCTTCGGATTCTTGAGCGAAATATCCCAGCCTGCACCGACTGACTCGGCGTACAGGTTGACGGTCGCGGGCAGGATTATCGGCTTGCCGAACCTGACGTTGTACGTGACCTTCTCCGGAATACGGCCCTCGATCACCTGGAGTGCGGCAGCTGCACTCCACATTCCGTGCGCGATCGTTCGCGGGAACCCGAAAGCTTTGGCGCCCAACGACGAAACGTGGATCGGGTTGCGATCGCCGGAGACCGACGCGTACCTGCTGATGGTCTTCTGGTCGACTCGCAGGGTGCGCGTCGGGGGCGGCGGAACCTCGTCGGCGGGAGGTGTTTCACGAGGTCCGCCGGAGAGCGAGGTTTTCTGCAAGCTCAAGAAGCTCGAGGTCTGCTTCCATACGAGTTCGCGTCCGACGCTGACCTCGCTGATGACGTCGACCAACAGGCCCTTGCGGTGTTCACGCAGGTTCTCCGCGTGTACTCGGATGTCGAGCGGCTCGGAAGCGGAGATGCTCCTGAACTGTTCGATGACGTTCTCGGCGTGCACGGAACCGATTGCAGCGAACGGAAAGCCTTTGGACACCATCAGTTTCATGACCGTCGGGAACACCAGAGTGAACGGGTACGTCACCGGGAGCGTGTCCCCGAAACGCAAACCCGTTGCGCGGCAGTACCCGGCGAGGTTGTCGGCGTCCACGCGTAGTCCGCGAAGCTCGAACACGGTGCTCGGCACCGACGACGACTTCGGCCGGAGGAACGGCAACGCTCCGAGTGCGGCGGCGGTGTAGATCTCCGACGTCTTCGGCTGCTCCGTGAGCTGGACGACGCTCATGCGCCGAGCAGGCTCTGGCCGCAGACGCGGACGACCTGTCCGGTGACGGCGTTGGACGCTGGGCTCGCGAAGTAGGAGACCAACTCGGCGACGTCGACGGTTTCGCCGCCCTGCAGCAGCGAGCTCATGCGACGTCCTGCCTCGCGGGTCGCGAACGGAATGGCCGCAGTCATCGCGGTTTCGATGAAGCCCGGTGCGACGGCGTTGATCGTGATGTTCTTCTTCGCCAGTACCGGCGCCGAAGCGTGTACGAGACCGATGACTCCGGCCTTGGACGTGCCGTAGTTGGTCTGGCCGCGGTTGCCGGCGATGCCTGCGATGGAGGAGACGTCGACGACGCGTCCGCCTTCCTTCAGTGCACCCGTCTCGACCAAGTGATCGGTGATGCGCTGCGGGGCGAGAAGGTTGACGCCGATGACCGAGTTCCACCGGCTCTCGTCCATGTTGGCGAGCGTCTTGTCGCGCGTGATGCCTGCATTGTGGACGATGATGTCCGCGCCGCCGTGACGTTCGAGGAGGTGCTTGGACAGAACTTCGCCGGCGTCGGGTGCAGTGACGTCGAGCGCGAGGGAAGTTCCGCCGACCTTGTTGGCGGTCTCCGACAGGGCCTCGCCCGCGGCGGGGATGTCGGCGGCGATGACGGTTGCGCCGTCGCGCGCGAGGACCTCGGCGATGGTCGCGCCGATTCCGCGAGCTGCACCGGTGACGACGGCTACCTTGCCGGCGAGGGGCTTGTCCCAGGAGGTCGGAGCCTCGGAGTCGGCATCTCCGACAACGATGACCTGGCCGTCGACGAATGCGGACTTGGCCGACAGCAGGAAGCGAAGCGTGGATTCGAGGCCGGAGAGCCCGGCCGACGCCTTCGGGGAGACGTAGACCAGCTGAGCCGTCGCGCCGCGCTTGACCTCTTTGCCGACGCTCCGGGTGAAGCCTTCGAGCGCCCGCTGAGCGATGTGCTCGTCGACGCTTGCGGTTTCTTCCGGCGTCGTGCCGATCACGACGACGCGTGCCGATGGCGCGAGGTTGCGAATGACCGGCTGGAAGAACTGGAACAGCTGCTCGAGTTCGCTGACGTTGCCGATGCCGGTGGCGTCGAACACCAGCGCGCCGTACTTGTCATCGTGTGCCTGGGCCTGGGGGTAGTCGGCGAGGAGCGCGCGCAACGGCTCGACGAGTCGGCCGTTTCCGCCGATCAACACTGGGCCGGCAAGCGGCGGTTCGCCTGCTTTGTACCGTCGCAGCTTTTCGGGCTGCGGCAGACCTGCTTGCTTTGCGATGAAGGCTCCGGGCGCGGACGCGAGGAACGTTGAGTAGAGGTCTGGGGCTCCCTTGGTGGCTGCCACTGTCCTGCCTTTCGAATTTGGCGCCTGCGGCCCCCCATGCGCGCATAGTCATTGTCCGACCAACTACGCACTCACGGGTGCGAAGCGCACGACCGGGTGTCGACAACCAACTTACTCGCCAGTAAGATGAATCTCCACCAGGGTCTTTTTCCACGATGTTTGGAGACGAAAAGTGACAAGCAAGCAGCTACGACCGGTCGCAATCGTCGGTGGCAACCGCATCCCGTTCGCGCGCTCGGACAAGAAGTACGCCCTGGCCTCGAACCAGGATATGCTCACCGCCACCATCGACGGGCTGGTAAGCCGGTTCGGTCTGCAGGGCGAGCGTCTCGGCCTCGTCGTTGCGGGTGCCGTGCTCAAGCACAGTCGTGACTTCAACCTCACGCGCGAGACCGTTCTCGGTAGCGCGCTCAGCCCATACACCCCGGCATACGATCTGCAGCAGGCGTGCGGCACTGGACTGCAGGCTGTCGTTTCCGTCGGCGACGCCATCGCGTCGGGTCGCATCGAAGCGGGAATCGGCGGCGGCGTCGACACCACGTCGGACGCACCGATCGGTGTCAACGACGACTTGCGTGAATTCCTTCTCTCACTCAATCGCGCGAAGTCGACGACGGATCGACTGAAGCTGCTCGGCAACGTGCGTCCGTCGATGCTCGGCATCGAGATTCCGCGCAATGGGGAGCCTCGCACCGGTCTGTCGATGGGTGATCACGCAGCCAAGACTGCGAAGGAATTCGGAATTCGCCGCGAAGACCAAGACGAACTGGCCGCCGCAAGCCACAGGAACATGGCGGCCGCGTACGACCGGGGGTTCTTCGACGACCTGGTGACGCCGTTCCTCGGTCTCACTCGCGACGACAACCTGCGTCCGGGATCGACCGTCGAAAAGCTCTCGACGCTCAAGCCCGTGTTCGGCACGAAGCTCGGCGACGCCACCATGACTGCAGGCAACTCGACGCCGCTCACCGACGGCGCCTCCGCGGCGCTGCTCTCCTCGGACGAGTGGGCATCCGAGCGCAACCTGCCGGTGCTCGCGCACCTCGTGGACTCCGAAACGGCGGCAATCGACTACATCCATGGCAACGCTGGGTATGAGGACGGTCTACTGATGGCGCCGACGTACGCCATTCCGCGTCTTCTGGCTCGAAATGGGCTTACGCTGCAGGACTTCGACTACTACGAGATCCACGAGGCGTTCGCATCCGTCGTACTCGCGACGCTGCAGGCATTCGAGAGCGACGAGTACTGCAAGGAGCGTCTCGGCCTCGATTCTGCTCTGGGCTCGATCGACCGCAGCAAGCTCAACGTCAACGGATCTTCGCTTGCGGCGGGACACCCGTTCGCTGCGACCGGCGGCCGCATCGTTGCGTCGTTGGCCAAGATGCTGGCAGAGAAGGGCTCGGGCCGCGGCCTGATCTCCATCTGTGCAGCAGGTGGTCAGGGCGTTACCGCAATCATCGAGCGCTGAAACAGGCGCTCGACATCGGGGGCAAATGGTCGGCGGATCCGCCAGCGAGGGGTTGACGGATCTGCCGACCGTGCGGCGCACCAGCGTTCGCTGAACGTAACTACGCGCGCCCGGGCTGGTCTGCCCGAGCGCGCGCAATCACCGCTCGACGTCACTCATCGTTACGGGTCTACCCGGGAATCCCGCTTTCCGGCGGCGTCGACTCCTCGCCTGTGTATTCGACAACGGGAGAGTCGCCGATATCCGTCTGCAGGACCGGCGTCAGGTATTCGGGGACTCCGCCCTGGATCTGGAAGACACTGGCCCCCGAGATGCCGAGATGGCTGGTGTCGGAGTACCGGAACGGTGCCAACTGTGGGCCCTCGAAGTCCATTCCGCCGTCCGCGATCGCCGCGACTATGCCTTCACGAGTGGGGTTCTCACCCGCGGCTTCGAGAGCTTGGACGAACGCGTACGCCTGGCTGAGACCGTAGACGCGGTAGTTGGTCAGCGGATCTCCAGTTCCGTTCTCCGCCCATACTTTCTGCCAGAGTTGGGTCCACGGATTCTCCGGTGAGTCGACGCCGGGGATGTACTCGAGCGAGATCATGCCGTCGAGCGACTCTGCACCGTTCGTGACCGCGCCCTGCGAGAAACGTCCGAGCAGTGAACCGACGAGGTCGACGTCGGAACCGATGGAACTGTAGAACCATTCGGGGTCGTAGTTGAGCCTCATCGAGGTCAACTGGCTCAGCGCGGTGTACGACGGAACGTTGAAACCGAGGACCAGATCAGCTCCCGCACCCTGCAGGGCAGCGATCTGCGGCGCGACGTCGGTGTTGCCCGAGGTATAGCGCACCACTTCGACGATCTGGTCGTCGAGGTACTGACGGACTGCCACTTCGCTGTCTCGGCCGAGATCGTCGTCCTGCAAGAACAGGCCCACCTTGGCATCCGGGCGGTTCTTCGTAACCCAGTCGCCGATGATCTTGCCCTCGACCTGATAGTCGGGCTGCCATCCGAAGGTGTTCGGGTACTTCTCCGGATCGTTGCCCCACATGATCGCGCCGGACGAGACGAACAGATCCGGAACGCCCTCCTCGTTGAGGAAGTCGATCACAGCACTGTGAGTAGCCGTGCCGAGCCCGCCGACCACGGCGAAGACCTCGTCCTGAAGAACGAGTTCGTTGACGACCTGGGTGGTGGTCGTCGGATCGTAGGAGTCGTCGCGGACGACGTACTCGATCTGGCGACCGTTCACCCCGCCCGCTGCGTTGACGTAGTCGAAGTACGCCTGTGCGCCCGTGGGGATTTCGCTGTACCCGGGGGCAGCCACTCCGGTCAATGGGAAGTGGGCGCCGATCTTCACCGACGTGTCCGTGATGCCGACCGTCGAGCCTTCGGACGCCTCGGCGCTCTCGTCTCGGCCACCTGCGCCGCATGCCGCGATCAGTGATACCGCGGCTGCGAGCGCGGTGACTTTGACCGCCCTGGACCTACGTCGTCGAAGTCGTTGGTCGTCGAGAATGAACCTTGTCATTTTTCCCCTTTTCTGGTGATGCGCCATTTTCGGAATGTTCCTACCAATCCCAGTGGTGCAAAAAGGATTACGAGAACCGTGAAGACTCCGGTGACGAGTGGTGCTAGTTCGGCCGATTGCAGGCTGCTCAATCCGGCGTCGAGCCCGAGATTCGTGACGACCGGAGGTATGTAGGTCAACAGGGCTGCTCCGATGAGGGCGCCGGACAGGGTTCCGAGTCCGCCGATCACCACTGCGGAGAGCAAGGTCAACGACAACGTCAGTGTGAATCCGCTCGGTGCCGCGATTCTCGCCGACATCGCCAGGACCGCACCGCCCGCGCCCGCGCACGCCGAGCTCACGACGAACGCGAGGATCCGTGCCCGTCCGAGGTCGATGCCGGCGAGCTCTGCGGCAACCTCGTCGTCGCGAACCGCTCGCCACCGTCTACCCACCCTGCTCGACGAGACATTCGCCAGCAGGAAGAACACGAGCACCAGCAGAATCCAGCTGACGTACGATACGAATTTCGTACTGTCCATGTCGTTTCCGGTCACGAAATACATGACGTTGTCGACGACGTCCGGGACCTTGGGAGCAGGAACGACAAGCCCTTGCTCTCCGCCGAGGTAGTCCGAGAAATACAGTGCGAGTCCTGGCACCGCGACGGCGAGCGCGAGGGTTGCGCCTGCGAGATACGGTCCGTGCAGGCGTGCTGCCGCCACCCCGACAACCAGTCCGACGACAGCTGCCACAGCGGTTGCCGCCAGGAGAACCAACGGCACCGACCATCCGGAATCCTGGGCCCGCAGCATCAGGGCGGCGGTGTACGCCCCGACGGCCATGAACGCTCCATGGCCTAGAGACAGCTGTCCGCTGAGACCGGTGAGCACCGTCAGCCCGCCGGCCGCGATGGCGAGGTAGGCGACGGAGGTGAGCTGACTCTGACGGAAGGTGCTCAGGCTTTCCAGTGCCAGCACGATGACGGCGAGACCGATCACCGCACAGAGGAAATGGCGACGGACGGGCGTGGCAGTAATTCGAACCCACACGGGGGTGGACGTTATTCGAGTGCTCATGTCAGACCCTCCTCGCCGCTGCGCTTGCGAACAATCCGCTCGGACGGACGAGTAGCACGACTATGAGGATGATCAATGCTGCGCTCGAGACCAGATCCTGGCCGAGGTATCCGCTGACGAAGCTGAGTCCGATTCCCATCAGCAGTCCACCGACGACGGCGCCTGCGGGACTGTCCAGCCCACCGAGAACTGCAGCGACGAAACCGAATACGACGATCGAGTCCATGTACCCGGGATGCACGAGTGACCCGCCGGCAATCAGCAGGCCCGCAAGTGAGCCGACCACGGCGGCGAGCGCCCAACCGAGCGTGAGCATTCGACCGACACGCACGCCGAGGAGTTTGGCCACCTCCTGCTCGTATGCACTCGCCCGCATCTTCAGGCCGAGATCGGTGAATCGGAACAGCAGCACCAGTAGAGCGAGAACGACCAGGACCGCGATGATCTTGAAGATGTCGTAACCGGTGAGCGCGACGTTCAGATCACCGATTCGTTGGCCGGTGAGCCCGAACGGTGCTGGAAAGGAACGGAATTGATTGCCGAACACGATGGCCGCCACCGCGTGGATGATGATGAACAACCCGAGCGTCAGAATGACCGGGTTGATGTGCGACGAGCTGTCGACGAACCGGATGACCAGTCGTTCGATAGCAGCACCGAGTACGAGACCGCAGAGGAGTGCGACACCGAATCCGATCCAGTAGGAGTAGCCGGCGTCGATGACGACCAATGCTACGTAGGTGGTGATCATGGCCATCGGGGCTTGCGCGAAGTTGACGATGCGCGTGGATCGCCAGATGAGGACCAAGGCGAGCGCGAATGCGGCGTAGACCATTCCGGTCGTCACGCCGTTGATGAGGATGGTGAGCAGTTGCTGCACTGTGGCTGGCGTCCTTTCGGCTCGTCGGTCAGAACCCGAGGTAGGCGTGTCGGAGAGTGTCGTCCTCTGCCAGCGTGTCGGCGGGACCCTCCACAGCGACCTTGCCCAGATCGAGGACGACTGCGTGTTCGGCTATGGACAGTGCGCTTCGCGCATTCTGTTCGACGAGA
Source organism: Rhodococcus sovatensis (assembly GCF_037327425.1). Classification (NCBI taxonomy): domain Bacteria; kingdom Bacillati; phylum Actinomycetota; class Actinomycetes; order Mycobacteriales; family Nocardiaceae; genus Rhodococcus; species Rhodococcus sovatensis. The sequence goes on from NZ_CP147846.1 coordinate 5,261,662, forward strand.
ACGACTGTCATCGATTCGGCATCGACGAGTGTGCGCAGAATGTCGAAGATCTGCGCGACGACTTTCGGGGCCAGTCCGAGGGATGGTTCGTCCAGTAGAAGCACCGACGGCGTGGCCATCAGGGCTCGACCGATCACGAGCATTTGCCGTTCGCCGCCGGACAGTGTGTGCGCCGACGAAGAACGACGACTGTCCAGGGGTGGGAACATCTCGTATATGCGGTCGAGCGTGACAGCGTCGTGGCTTCTGTTGCGTCCCAACGCGCCCAGTCTGAGATTTTCTTCGACGGTCAACTCGGCTATGACACCCCGTCCTTCGGGAACGTGGGCCAAACCCTTGCGGGACATGCGATCCGGTGACACGCCGACTACATCGACACCGGCGAGTTCGATACGCCCGGACTCGGGCTCGAGAAGACCCGAGATGGTGCGGAGCAGAGTCGTCTTCCCTGCGCCGTTCGCGCCGAGCACGGCGGTGACCGCGCCAGGAGCGACGGTCATGGATACCGAGTCGAGCGCGGTCACCGGTCCGTATCGAACGGTGAGATCGGTGATGACCAGTTCGGTCGCATCACTTGTCATGTGTCACTTCGTTTCCGAGGTAGGCCGCCAGTACAGCAGGGTCCTCGCGTATCTCCGCCGGTGTCCCGTGAGCGATGACCTTGCCGAAGTCGAGGACGAAGATGCGGTCGCAGACGCTCATGACTAGGTCCATATGGTGTTCGACGAGCATCACGGATGTCTTCTCCGCGAGAGCACGGATCTCGCGGGCAAGTTCGTCCATCTCGTCACTCGACAGTCCCGAGGCGGGTTCGTCGAGAAGAAGTAGAGACGGTTCGCTCACCAACGCGCGGGCGAGAGCTACCCGCTTGCGCACCGCATACGGCAGGCTGGGTGGCAGCCGATGAGCATAGGCATCGATACGCAGTTGTTTCAGAGTGGCCAGTGCGGTCGAGCGGACGGCGTCGTCGTCGGCTGCACTGGACGGCAGACCGAGGAGCCCGGCGAGTATCCCGGTGCGGGCGGTACGGTCTGCACCGATCATGACGTTGTCGAGGACGGTCATGCGATCGAACAGGCCGAGACCTTGCAAGGTCCTGCTCATCCCGAGTCGAGGGAGGTCGTGCGGCCGAAGCTTCGTCAACGGTGTGCCGTGACGGCCGAGTGTTCCCGACCGAGGGTGGACGAGCCCGCAGGCAACGTTGAAGAGTGTTGTCTTTCCTGCTCCGTTGGGGCCGATCACGCCCAGTACCTCACCGGGGCGGACGTCGAGGCTGACGTTCGACAGCGCAACGATGCCACCGAAGGAGACGTCGACGTCGGTCATCGTGAAGACCGGCGTGACCTCGCTGAGAGAGTTCAAGTGATGCACCTCACAATCTGCGTGCCTTCACTATGGGTGCCGCGCACAACCGGCGATATGGGCGCAGCGCACAGAATATTTGGGTCCCGCGGTACCAGTACCGGTCAATTCGCCCATCCATGTGGGCTGAGTGCGCAAAACTGTTCCTGTGGTTGCTCCTGATGTTCGCGACGCGTCATCGCGCTCGGCTGCCCGCGGGGCGGTGACAGCCGACGATCAGGTGCGGATTCAGCGGGCGTGGTCGGGGTTGTCTTCCCGCGCGGATACGATCGCCGACTCGATCACGCTGGCGTTGATCGAACAGGAACCGGCTTACATGGTCAGTGCGACCCCGGACATTGCAGGCGAGATTCGACGCAGCACTCGCGAGCACATCCGGCAAGGTCTGAGAACGCTTTCCGGGGCGTCCGCCGCTGATGGCAACACCCGCGAAGTGTGGCGTCGAACCGGTCGGGAGCGCGCACGTCAGGGCATACCGATGGAGTTGGTGCTCAAGGCATACACGCTCGGTAGCCGAACGTTGTGGGAAGAGCTGGTGCTCGAACGCGAGCAGCACCGATCCGACATCGACGAGTATCTGCTGCTCGTTGCCGGACAGCAACTGTGGCGCGCGCTGGACAGTCAGTACGAAACTCTCGTCGACGCGTATCGACGGGAGAGCGTGCGGATGCAACAGCGCGATCTGGCCAACGTTCTGGTGATTCTCGACGGCCTGCGGTCGGGGCGAGGAGGAGACCCCGCGTTCGTCATCGAAGCGCGTGCCACCCTCGGGCTTTCCGCATCACAGGAAATTGCCTGTGTCGTAGGCCCGCTCGACGAGCATGGGACACCGCCACTGTCCGCACCCGAGGACGCGCTGGACCAGATCGGCGCGGTTTCGCACTGGAACATTCGCGACGGTCACCAGTTTGCGCTTGTCGCGTTGCCACGCGGATCGTGGAATTCGATAGGTTCGGCTCTGGATGCCCTGGCTGCCCGTGCGGTGGGGCCCGTCGGAGTCGCGCATTCGCCGGACGGTGTGTCGTCGTTCGCCGCTGCGTACCGTCTGGCGGCGTTGACGGCCGAGACCATCACCGAGGTGAGCGGTGTGGCATTGGCAACGGACCGGTTGCCGCGAGTGATCATGGCGGCCGACGAGCAGTCGTCCGAGTTACTCGTCCACCATGCTCTCGGAAATCTGTGGACACACCCGGAGCCGCAGCGCGAAACGTTGCTCGGCACCCTCGCACACGTTCTGGCAAGCGACGGATCGCCGACGAACGCTGCCAAGGTCCTCTACTGCCATCGGAACACGGTGATCTACAGAATTCGCCGGATCGAGGAGCTTACCGGCCTTGACCTGGCAGATCCGAGAGATCGACTCCTGCTCACGTTGGCTCTGGTCAAGACCGGACATTGGGTACGCGCGGTCGGCCAGGGGGACAGTTCGACACCCCGCGGTTCGTTCAAATGAATGAATTAGGGGACATTCGAAGTTCGGTTGTAACGCATCACAAGCCTGCGCGATACTCGTAGTGGCTCCACACTGCTGCCCGACCCCCGACCCGGCAGCGGTGTGGGGCCTCTTTCGTTTCTTCTCTTCTCGGGTGCTGAGCACGGACGTCCGGTGTGCCGATGCGTAAGCTCGGGCTGGGAAGTCGCAACAGATGTCCGGGGGGTCGGGAGGGCCAAGAACGTGAGCGTCGGTGGAGACGGCAAAGGTAAGCACGAAATGGTGCCGGATCCGCCGCATAGCGCGGCGATGTCCGATGACGACGATGCCGTCGTAGAGGACGTTCCTCCGTACGAGGCGATCACCGAGGTCATGCGCGCGATCGATCCGAACGAACCGCCGCCGGGGCAGACCGCCGGTGGCGTGCCCGCGTTCGACGACGAGACCGCGGAGCCAGCGGCAGTGCAGCCAGAAGAGCCGGAGCAGCTCGACGAGCCGGTGCACCCGGACCAGACGGTCGATGCCAACGAGATTGCGGGCCCCGACGAGACCGCGCAGCCCGACGAAACAGTGCAGCTCGACGAGACAGTGCAGCCCGAGCGCCCGGATCTCGATGTACCCGTGGATGTGGAAGCCCCCGTGACCGGTGCCGACGTGGTTGCGGACCGACCAGCTGACGACGCTGACGCTGAGGTGGATTCTCCATCGGTCCTGGATGAGGAGCAGCCCGCTCTCCCGCCGGAGTCACAGGACACCGTCGGCGATGCTGTTGATACTCCGACCACCGAGGTGGCCGCAGTGGACGCCGAGGATCCGACGGCACCAGTGACGATGGCGCAGGCTACCGAGGCGCCGGAGACAAACATCGATGACGGTGCCACCGTGGCGTTTCCCGTCGTCGAGTCTGCGGCAGCGACGGAACCATCCGCGCCCGAAGAGCACACGGTCGACGATTCCGCGCCCGCCGGTGTCTCCGATGACAAGTCTTCGCGGGTCAAGATTGCAGTGATAGTAGGTGCGGCCGTTGCGATCATCGGTGTGTTCTACGCCGCAGACATGCTGTCCTCCAACGGTTCTGTGCCGCGCGGAGTTACGGTCGCAGGTGTCGCGGTCGGCGGTCTGAGTCACGACGACGCCGAGGCGCGGCTTCAGGCCGAGCTGGGACCCCGCGTCGACCAGGCTGTCGATCTCGATGCAGGCGATCAACAGCTCGAACTGGTTCCACGGGACGCCGGTCTCGATATCGACTGGATCGCAACTCTCGATCGTGCGGGTTCGCAACCGATCAATCCGTTCACTCGTCTGGCGTCGTTCTTCACCGATAGCGAAATCGGTGTTCAGTCGACGGTGGACCCTGCACTGCTCGACGCTGCCGTGGAATCGATTCGCGCACAGACAGACCGGGCACCTGCGGAGGGCGACGTCGTCTTCGAGGGCACTACCCCGGTCGGTGTCACTCCAGCCCCAGGGCAGGCTTTGGACGTTGCGGGCGCGCGCGAGACGATCGAAACGAACTGGGCGTTCGGTGCCCTCGAGCTGCCGGTCGAGACCGTCGACGTAGCGATCCACCAGGATGAGGTGGACCGGGTCCTCGCCGAAGTCGCGAAGCCCGCGGTATCGGCGCCCGTGGTGTTCACCGGCCAGGACAACGCCGAGGCAGTATTGGATCCCGGTGGAATCGCTCGGATTCTGTCGTTCGAACCCGACGGTGACGGAGCGCTCGCGACGCGCCTCGACACTGCTGCCGCCACAGGTATTCTCGCGCCTGCGCTGGCATCGACGGAAACCCAGCCCAAGGACGCGACGTTCGCTCTCGGTGGTGGCGCTCCCACCGTAGTTCCAGGTGTTGTGGGCGAACTGGTGCAATGGCCCAAGACGCTGGAGCAGCTGCCGGCTCTGCTCGCCTCGACGGACGCTCGGACCGGTGAGGCCATCTACGAGCCGGTCCAGCCCGAGTTGACGACGGAAGGTGCGCAAGCGCTGGGAATCAACGAAGTCGTCGCCGAGTACACGACCGGCGGTTTCGAGTACGCGTCGGGCGTCAACATCGGCCTTACCGCCGACATCGTCAACGGCGCACTCGTGAAGCCCGGGGAAACATTCTCGCTCAACGAGTACACCGGACCACGAGGGACTGCCCAGGGGTTCGTGGAGTCGGGCATCATCGACAACGGTCGGCCGGACCGTGCGGTCGGTGGAGGTATCAGCCAGTTCGCGACGACGCTGTACAACGCGTCGTATTTCGGTGGCATGGAGGACGCGGGCCATACCGAGCACAGCTACTACATCAGCAGATACCCCGAGGCCCGTGAGGCAACGGTGTTCGAGGGTGCAATCGACCTGAAGTTCACCAACCCGACGAAGACCGGAATCGTGATCGAGTCGTTCGCCACGAACTCCAGTGTCACAGTGCGCTTGTGGGGAACCAAGACAGTCGACGTCGAGTCGGTCACCGGACCTCGTACGAATCCGACGAGTCCGAACACCATCACCCTCCCCGCGGGTCCTGGGTGTGTTGCATCCGGTGGTGGCTCAGGATTCACGGCCAGCGACACTCGCGTCGTCACCGATATCGCGACGGGCAACGAGATCTCGCGCAACACCCGCACGGTCAAATACGACCCCATTCCGATCGTCCGATGCGAGTCGCCGGAGCCTCCTCCTCGCGACGAACCGGCTGAGGACGAGCCCGCGCCACCCGCCGAGGATGGGGAGTAGACCCTCGAAGCATTCGAAAAGAATGCCCTTGTACTTGCTCGACACCACAATGGGCACCGACACTCGTATCGTGGACTGTGCGCGGCGATGAGGTCTCGTCATCACAGCTGCACAGACGCACGAAAGGGAACTCCGGCATGACCCTCACACACACCGATCTCGACCAGGCCACTCTCCGTCAGGCCTATGCGCAGTTCCCCAGCGGCGTCGTTGCCGTCGCAGCCGAAATCGATGGTGTTCCCATCGGGCTTGCGGCGAGCAGTTTCGTCGCGGTGTCCATCGAACCGCCGCTCGTCGCTGTGTGCATTCAGAACATGTCGACGACGTGGCCCAAGCTCGAGGGCCTGCACAGTATCGGCGTCAGCGTTCTGGGGGAGGCGCACAACGACGCCGCCCGCACCCTCGCGGCGAAGACGGGTGACCGGTTCGCAGGTCTAGATCTGCAGACCACCGACAACGGTGCAGTATTCATCGAAGGCGCGACCGCGTGGCTCGATACCACGATCGAACAGCAGGTCCCGGCCGGCGATCACGCAATCGTCCTGCTGCGTATCCACTCCCTGGAAGTGCAGAGCGAAATCGACCCGATCATTTTCCACGCTAGTAAGTTCCGCAAACTGCAAGCATGACATCAGGCGCGCGCGGATTTGCTGGACGCGCAGCTGTTAGCTAGCAATTTGGGCAGCACCTGACAATTGCGCGAGCGTCTATTCCGCGCACACGGTGGTACGGGTGTACTGAAAAGTATCCACACCCCCTGGATTCATCCACAGATCCTGGATCAGTGCACTTCTCGACGGTCGAAACGCCCAGGCTGTGCTCATGGACCTTCCGAAGTTGCACCGTCGTCGTGAGGCCTTGTCGCTCGGTGTGGTCGACCATGAGATTCGCGCACGGTACCGCCGAGGAGAGTGGCAGCGTCTGGGCAACGGTGTGTATGTCGATGCGGCCGAATCCGCTGCACTCGATGTCGAGGCGAGACACCTACTGAGGGCGAACGCGATCATGCCCTCACTTTCGGATGATGCAGTGTTGAGCCATGAATCGGCCGCGGTGGTGCATGGTCTGCCATTGTTCGGTGTCGAACTGGGGCCAGTCCACGTTACGCACAATCGTCGCGGCGGCGGACGAGTCAACGAATCCGTCGTGACGCATTGCTTTCCCTTGGACGACGTCGTGATCATCGACGGTCTTCGAGTTACATCACTCGCGCGGACCGTCGTGGATATTGCTCGGACTCGATCGTTGGACAGTGCTGTGGTGCTAGGAGACCGCGCAATGCGGATGGGGGTTTCGCGCGAGGAACTCGTCGAGGAGTTGGCGTGTGCGCGACGTCGGCAAGGTGTAGCAAAGGCTCGGCGCGCAGTCGAGCGGCTGGATGCGCGGAGTGAGAGCGTGGGCGAATCCCTGAGTCGAATTCGTCTGTGGCAAAACGGTTTCGATGACGTCGAATTGCAGGTGGAAGTACGCGACGCACACGGGAAGCTGCTCGGGCGCACCGACTTCCTCGTGGCGTCGACGGTCGTGTGCGAGTCCGATGGCAAAGTCAAGTACGGCAAGTACCTGCGACCTGGCGAGGAGCCTGGTGATGCCGTGTTCAAGGAGAAGAAGCGTGAAGATGCGATACGCGACTGTGGATACCCGGTAGTCCGGTGGACGTGGGCTGACCTGTGGTCTTTCGAGCAGGTAGCCGAACGAATTCGCGGAGCGTGCGCACGCGCCGAGCGGTCGCCGAGGCCCACCGGCACGGTCAAACCGGCGATTCGGCGCTAGAGCGTGTCTCCCAAATTTGAGAGGTGCTGTCAGCGATGATATTTCGATGACGCGCGTGGGAGTGATCAGTGACGAGTTCTGGGAGATCGTCGAGCCAGTGATACCCACCGACGTGGGAAAACGTGGGCGGCGGTTCGCCGAGCACCGGCGAATTCTGGAGGGCATCGCATACCGATTCCGTACCGGGTGTCCGTGGCGAGATCTGCCGGAGGACTTCGGTCCGTGGCAGACGGTGTGGAAACGCCACCACCGATGGTCCTTCGATGGCACCTACGACGAGATGCTTGCCGCGGTGGCCGAGGTGTTCGGTCTCGACCCGGAAGAACTCGACGGCGATATCGGGGCGGTGCTCTCGATCGACTCGACCAGCGTCCGGGCGCATCAGCATGCGGCCGGTGCGCGAGCCGACACTCTCACAGGGGGCCTTGTCGAATTACAAGAAATCCGTCGACGAACCCGCTGACCACGCGTTGGGTCGATCTCGCGGAGGATTCACCACGAAGATCCATGCACTGACCGACCTGACGTGCTCGCCGGTGACGATGCTGCTGACCGGTGGGCAAGCCGGGGACAATCCACAGTTGGTGCCGTTGCTCGATGCCCACCGAGCTGCCGGTGGGGACCAGGACTACCGATTGCTCGCCGACAAGGCGTACACCCATCCCAGTACCCGCACCGAACTGCGTCGCCGCAAGATCAAACACACCATTCCCGAGCGCAGCGACCAGAAGCAGCGACGGGCCGACAAGGGGTCCGCCGGTGGTCGTCCACCGGGTTTCGATCCGACGATGTACAAGCACCGCAACACCGTCGAGCGTGGCTTCGGGCGGCTCAAACAGTGGCGTGGTGTGGCCACTCGATATGACAAGTACGCCATGACATTCCTCGGGGGCGTTGTCCTGTGCGCGGCAGTTCTGCACTCCCGCAACCACAACCACCGCCCGGCGATGAAAACGAAAACGGACCCAATTTAAGAGACACGCTCTAGACGCGCGCGGATTTGCTAGACGCGCAGCTGTTAGCTAGCAATTCGGGCAGCACCTGACAATTCCGCGAGCGTCTATCCCGCACAAACGACCCCGCACACAAACGACAGTGGCCGCAACCAAGCAGGTTGCGGCCACTGTCAGTGCGGAATCCGTCAGTGCGGAATCAGAATGCAGCTTCGTCGAGCTCCATGACGTCGAGGTCGATGTTGGTGAGGATGCCGCGGGTTGCGGTCAGCTCCGGCAGAACGTTCTTGGAGAAGAACGATGCGACGGCGACCTTGCCCTCGTAGAACGACTTGTCCTTGCCCTCTGCGCCGTTGTCGAGTGCCGTGATGGCGATCTCGGCCTGACGAAGAAGCAGCCAACCGATGAGCAGATCACCGAATGCCATGAGGAAACGCACCGATGCGAGTCCGACCTTGTAGAGCTCGGTCGGCTGCTCCTGTGCACCCATGAGCTGCTGGGTCATCGTGGTGACGATGGCCTGTACGTCCTCGAGTGCGGTGGCGAGCAGAGCGCGCTCGGCCTTGAGTCGGCCGTTGCCTGCTTCACTGTCGATGAACGACTTGATCTGTCCGGCGACATGAGCGAGCGCGACGCCGCGGTCACGGGCGATCTTGCGGAAGAAGAAGTCCTGCGCCTGGATGGCCGTCGTGCCCTCGTACAGCGAGTCGATCTTCGAGTCGCGGATGTACTGCTCGATCGGGTAGTCCTGAAGGAATCCGGACCCGCCGAGCGTCTGCAGCGACTCGGCCAGCTGCCGGTAGGCGATCTCCGAGCCGACGCCCTTGACGATCGGAAGCAGCAGGTCGTTGACGCGGTAGGCGATGTCCTCGTCGGCGTCGGAGACCTGCTTTGCGGTGATCGGATCCTGGTGCGCGGCGGTGTAGAGGTACACCGCGCGCAGGCCCTCGGCGTACGCCTTCTGCGTCATGAGGCTGCGTCGCACGTCGGGGTGATGGGTGATGGTGACGCGCGGCGCGGTCTTGTCGGTCATCTGCGTCAGGTCGGCGCCCTGGACGCGCTCCTTGGCGTACTCGAGCGCGTTGAGGTAGCCGGTGGACAGTGTGGCGATTGCCTTGGTGCCGACCATCATTCGTGCATGCTCGATGACGTCGAACATCTGGGCGATGCCCTTGTGGACCTCGCCGACGAGCCAGCCCTGCGCGGGGATTCCGTGGCCACCGAAGGTGAGCTCACAAGTGGTCGAGGCCTTGAGGCCCATCTTGTGCTCGACGCCGGTGACGAAGACGCCGTTGCGTTCGCCGAGTTCGCCCTTGTCGAAGTCGAAGTGAGTGTTGGGGACATAGAACAGGCTCAGGCCTTTGGTGCCCGGTCCGGCGCCCTCGGGGCGAGCCAGGACGAGGTGCATCGTGTTCTCGAACAGGTCGTCGGACACGGCCGAGGTGATGAAGCGCTTGACGCCCTCGATGTGCCAGGAACCGTCGTCCTGCTTTATCGCCTTGGTGCGGCCGGCGCCGACATCGGATCCGGCGTCGGGCTCGGTGAGCACCATGGTGGCTGCCCACCTGCGCTCGACGATGACCTTGGCCCATTCCTTCTGCTCATCGGTGCCATTGTGGAACAGCACGTTGGCGAAGCCGGGACCTGCGGAGTACATGAATGCCGCTGGGTTGGCACCGAGCAGCAGCTCGTTGAGGGCCCACCCGAGCGTGCGGGGTGCTGGGATTCCGCCGACCTCCTCGTCCAGACCGACGCGCCACCACTCACCGTCGTACAGCGCCTTGAACGACTTCTTGAAGGCGTCCGGCAGCGTGACGGTGTGTGTTTCGGGGTCGAACACGGGAGGATTGCGGTCCGATTCGGCGAACGACTCTGCGAGGGGACCCTCCGCCAGGCGTACGACCTCGCGCAGCATGTCGCGGGCCGCCTCGCCGTCGAGGTCGCCGAAATTTTCGCCCGCGAGGGACTGGTCGAGTCCGAACAGTTCGAACAGATTGAACTCGAGATCCCGAAGGTTGCTCTTGTAATGGCCCATTGCGCGTTCGCTCTCCAGTCGGTGGTGCGGTCTCGTGAGTACCGCCCAAGTTAGCTACTCGTCGGTAACATAGAGGGATATTACCCCCGTTCGGCTCCGCTGCCAAGGCTGGACCTACTTGCCAGTAGTAATGCGTCGATCGCGGCGCCGTCGGGTGTGGCTCGTATCCGCTTTTCGCACCTGAGAATCGCGGCGTGGCCTCCCACGTCTGATGCCAATTGCTCTGGTGTGTACAGGATTTCGGGATCCTGAGGTCCGCCGATCCCGTCGGCGATATTCGACGAGTGGTGACCGAGAATCATGAGGATTCCATCAGGTTTCAGTCCACCGATTGCGTTGTGGATCACTGTGCGACGTTGCGCGTGGGGCAGATGTAGATAGAGCATGAGCACTAAGTCATATTCGGGCTCAGGTAGGGCGGTGGTCACATCTGCTTGGACCCAGGTGAGGCGGTTCTGAACGGACTTCGGGGACTTCGACGCGATTCGATGGCCCTTGGTGAGTCCGACGGCAGAGAAGTCGACGGCTGTTACTTCCCAGCCACGGGTGGCCAGCCACAACGCATTTCGTCCTTCGCCCGAGGCCAGATCCAGCGCCCTTCCTCGCGGGAGCGCCGTTGCGAACTCGACGAGAGTCTGATTGGGCGGAGCGCCGTACACGAGATCTGCGGCGGAGTATTTGGCGTCCCAGGCCGAGGCATCCATGGAGAAAGAGTAGGCGGTCGTTCGGGTCGACCCAGGAAACTACAGTGTGGTTCGGAGTAGCACGACGTTGTAGCTGCGGTGCACGGTGGCAAGGAAGTACAGGTCGGAGCCCGTGGACCACGGGTGAATGAACGGCGCGTACGCGCTCGGCAGTTCACGTGTGTCGACGAGAACCTCCGGCGGACTCCACGGACCGACCGGGGTGGGTGACCGCCGCATGACGATGGAGTCGAAGGGGTCGGTGGTGAGCATCAGGTACTGCCCGAGGTGCTGGTTGTAGGCAACGGACAGCTCGCCGACGCCACCGACGATGGGAGCGGCAGCCGCGGGGTCGTTCTTCTTCCACTCATGCCCGTTCCAGTATTCGTACGCGCCGAGATCGAGTATGTCTTTCTCTGGAACGCGGGCGACGTGGCCGAGGTTGCCGCGTCCGGGCGGCGTTCCGTACTGGTAGACGAACCCGCCGTCCTTCAGAAATGCGGTCTGCTGGAAGTTCCGATTCCCGCCTTCGCTCGGTCGCTGGGTCTCCGGTACGGGCGTCCAGCTCTCGCCGTTGTCGCCCGAGACCGCAAGTCCTGAATAGTTGGTCTCCCACCGGCCGGGTGTGCCCCAGTTGTTGACCGACATCAGGCTCATGAACTGATTCGGTCCCACTGCGACGCCCGCGGTGGGGATTCGGCTGATCTCGACGAACGGGATCTTCGCGCTCGGAACTACTTCCTTGGATTGGCCGATCGGATCCTTGACGATGCTGTCGAACGTCATCCCGTCGGCGAGATTGCCATCGTGGCTGCGGACGATGGAGTTGCTGCGCCATGACCAGAGACTGCCCTGCAGAAGGTTCGGCACGCCGAGTCCGGCGGTGTCACCGAAGGCTGTCAGAACCTCACCGTTCCCGTTGTCCCACATGATGCCGAGATCGGTGCCGAGCATGTTGAAGTTCTGCGTCTCGTTGGTGCTCGACATGCCGGTCGTCTGGGCGACGGCGACCGTACGTCCACTCAGCTGGGGAACCCCGAAGGTCCCGTTGAGTACGGGGATTGGGTTGATTGCATTGGGATTGGCAACGGCCGGGCCGGCGACGACCAGAGACGACACCAGCACGGTGATGAATGTCGTCGTCGAACGCTTCACAAAGCCTCCCAGGCAAAATTCGGTCATGCGGTCTTGAATCGCCGGAATTGTAGCCCACGAGATTGTTTTGGACAGCAATATCGGGGAGGAAGATCGGCTGGACTGCTAGGTCCGCACGTCGGGAAGAAGTGTCGATGGTGTGGCAGGCTAGCCTGTTCGAATGAGCTTGGAATCGGACACGCACCTGGCCAGAGACCTTTCCGTCTCGGCGTTGCGACTGAATCGAAGGCTTCGGTTGCGTCACACCAGTGACAGAATTCCCGTCGGGCAGCTGTCCATCCTGACGACCGTTTTTCGGGAAGGGCCGATGACGACGCGCGAGCTGGCGTCCCGTGAGCGCATCAAGCCACCGTCGGTGTCACGCTCATCGCATGCGCTGGTGGAAATGGGCTTGCTCGAGCGAGTTCCTCATCCCACCGATCGGCGGCAAGTGTTGCTGACCCTCACCCAGGCAGGCCGCCGAATTGCCAGCGACGATGTCGCGGAACGCGAGAGAGTGCTCGCCGAGCAACTGGAATCGCTCACCGACAGTCAACGGGGAGCGTTGGCCAAGGCGTCGGACATCTTGATTCGAATGGTAGAGCGAGTCGAGTAAGGCCTAACGATCGTGTGGGACGGACTCTTCGATGTCGTCGGTGTCCCAATTCAGCGCCGAGCCTAGTTCTTCGCTGTCGGCACGCCGAGAGACACGGCCCAGCACGATAGCAACGAGCATTGCCACCGCCAGCCATATCGCTACGCCAATCAATACCCCGGTCACACGTCGTTTGTAGCACTCTGTCCTGTGAAAAAGCTGCGAAAAGCGGCTATTGGATTGTTGCAATACGGTCGTGGAGAGATAACCGATCGGGAACGAACCAGACGTGAGACCCCCGATTGGACTCGGCAACGAATGCGCGAAGGGACTCGCTGATGTTGGTGAACGGGCTGATGTCGCCCTCGATTACGAGTCGAATCCGGTAGTTCACCAGCTTTTGCAGAAATTCTCCTGCGATCCGCGTGCTGAGATCGAAAAAGTCCGGATGCAATCGTGCGAGGGGAACTACGACGACGGAGGCGTCCATCCCGTATGCGTCGCCGACGAGATCGAGCGCGTCGGATTCGGACGCCAGCAGCGGCCCCGTGGGGTCGAGGTAGTGGATCTTCATCGGCTGCCCTCGACGAAGGTGTCGATCAGGCGGAGAATTTCCGAGGTATCGCCTCCGCCGCCGATGACGACGACCTTCAATGTGGCTGCACTCTCGTCGTATCCGGTGTCGATCTTCAGTCGTCGGTCGCTGGGTCCGCGGCCGGTTGCCGATGTGGACAGAAAGAGAGCGAGTCGCGATGCGGTCTGTTCGTCGATGTTCTCGACATCGACGATGGCGGTGACGTCTACCCGGATCGCTGCGGTCGGGGCTTCACCGCCGGTGAGTGCGGCCAGACCGTCGGGGGTGATGCGGTACTGCTTTCCGATCCGCACCGCCGGTAATCGGCCGTCCTGGATGTAGTTGCGTACCGTCCGGACGTGTAACCCAAGGAGCTCGGCGACCTGTTCGGCGGTGTAGTAATCACTCCCCATAGTTCCTCAAACTACCGTATCGGCTCCGCCTCAGTGGCACGATTAAGTGCACTGGAGTGCGCTCTACCGTGCCACTGGGGCGGAGCCCCCGATCGCCCGCAGCACCGCATCCCGGAAATGACTGCCCGCCGCGCACTCGGCCGCGACGGGGTGCAGGTCGCTCTCGTGGTCGACGTCGCGCAGGACCGGGAGCGGTTCGATCTGTGCACCGAGCGACCGCAACGCGTCCAGCGTGCGCGCCCCGGTGTCCGGCTTCGACATGGGGACGCCGAGCAACGCCCGGGCTAGGACCGGATCGGGTAGTCCGAGTGCCCACCACCCGCCGTCCTCGGCCATACCGAGAACCGTGCGACCTTTCGCGGTGAGGAGCTCGGCCGAAAATTCCAGTAGCGCTGGGCGTATCTGCGGGGTATCCATGCCGATCTGGAACACCGGATTGCCCGCGGCGTCTTCGTGCGCACGTAGCAACCGTTCGGCGAAACTCTCCCCGCGCTGCTCCACCACCGTGTACGACGCCAATGCCGCTTCCAGTTCTTCCCGACGACTCGCGTTGGCGAGATCGCCTGTCATCGCGACGATTCGGGTGTCGAAACCGGTTGCGGACACGGCGTCGAGGGTGTCCAGTAAGGCGGCCGCTGCGATGTCGGCGGCCGCGTCGTCACCGAGGGTTGCCGCGAGCCGTGTCTTGGCGAGTCCTGCGACGGGTGCCTTCGCGACGACTAGTGCAGTGACCTTCACTTCAATACCTTCCAGAAGTCCCGTACCGCAACGACAGTCCCTCCGACCGAACCGGACACCTTGGATACCCCCGCGGTGCGGGGGCTGTACGACACATCGAGTTCGGTGACGGTCCAGCCGGCCTTCGATGCGAGGACGAGGAGTTGCAGTGGGTAGCCAGAGCGTCGATCGCTGACGTTCAAGTCGAGAAGGGCTTGTCTACGCACCGCGCGAACGGCGCCCAGATCATGGACCGGCAGCGAATACTTGGTCCGGAGTCGCATGGACAGAACAGCATTCCCCAGTCTTGCATGGAGGGGAGAGTTGCCGCCTCTGCGTCGTCCGACTGCGAGGTCGGCGTCATCGAGGGCAGCCACAAGAAGCGGCAAGTCCTGCGGATCCATCGATCCGTCGCCGTCGAGAACGCACACGACCTCGGATTCGGCAGCGACGACGCCCGCGTGGACAGCGGAGCCATAGCCTGGGACGGGTTCACGGATCACTGTGGCGCCGAGGCTCTCCGCGACGTTCGCCGTATCGTCTGTGGAGTTGTTGTCCACGACGAGTGCGCGATAACCGTCGGGAATTCGCGCGAGAACTCCCGGCAGCGAACCCGCCTCGTTCATGCACGGGATGATCACGGTCACGTCAGACACGTGGGGGGCCTGCACCCTCGGCGTCGCGCAGCGGAGCCGTCGCGAACTCGCGAAGACCGTCGTCGGGCGAGATCGACGCGCTGAAGCCGATTGTCTCGCGGGCCAGTTCGGGACTTGCCACGATATGCCGAACATCGCCTGATCGGTACTTCCCGGTGATCTCCGGAGCGGGTCCCCCGCAGGCGTCGGATAGTGCTTGTGCGACCTCACCGATCGTGATCGGCTGTCCCGAGGACACATTCAATGCTGTGAAACCGGGGAGATCGGCTGAGATCGACAACACGTTCGCGGCGGCGATATCGGATACGTGGACGAAATCTCGTGCCTGCTTGCCATCCTCGTAGACCTGGGGAGGTTGCCCGGCCTCGAGTGAGGACCGGAACATCGCCGCGACGCCCGAGTACGGGGTGTTGCGCGGCATGTGGGGACCGTACACGTTGTGGTAACGCAGTGCGGTCACGGAACCGCCTGTCGCCAGCGACCACGCCAACGCGTAGTTCTCCTGCGCCAATTTACTCGCGGCATACGTGCTGCGTGGACGCAGCGCCGAATCCTCGTTCACGAGAGTCCAATCCAACACCTCGCCGGTTTCTGGGTCGGTGTTGTCGAACTGTCCTGCATCGAGCCTGGTTCGGGGGCCCGGCGTCACGATGCGTCCGGATGGGTTGCGGTACCTACCTTCGCCGTAGACCACCATCGACGATGCCAGAACCAGCCGCCTGCAGCCGGCTTCGGCCATAGCGGCCAACAGGACGGCGGTACCGAAATCGTTGTGGCTCGCGTAGGCCGGAGCGTCCGCGGCGTCGACGCCTGCACCGACCACTGCTGCCTGGTGGCACACGACATCGGTGCTCACGAGCAACGTGACGAGGGCGTCGTGGTCTCGAACGTCCACGCGGTCGATACCGTCGAGCCGATTCTCGGTCCCGTGGGCGGAGGCCAGCATCGCGTCGATGGCAACGACGTCGAATGTCGGCGCCAGGGCAGTCAGGATATGGCTGCCGATGAAACCGGCTGCACCGGTGAGAAGTACACGAGTCATGGCAGCTCGATCGGTAGTTCGACGCCGTTGTGGACGCGGCACGACTCGCACGGTCCCATGAGGGCGGACCCGATCGCACCTCGAACCAGAGCTTTCAGTGGTTCGATGTTCTTCTGGAACTCTGCGAAGACATCCACCGCTCGAACACCCTGCCCTGCTTCGATTCCCGCGTCGAGATCGGTGACGAGTGCGATCGGGGTGTAGCAGAGTTCGAGTTCGCGCGCCAGTACCGCTTCGGGGTGTCCGGTCATGTTCACCAGCGTCCACCCCTGCCTGGCGAACCATTGGCTCTCCGCACGAGTGGAGAAGCGTGGTCCTTCGACGACCACCATCGTCCCGCCGTCGACGACTCCGTCCTGCAGGGCGGCATCGCGAAGGTCACCGCAGTACGGATCTGCGAACTCGACGTGGACGCCGCCCTTGTCGAAGTATGTCTGCACGCGTCCGGCCGTTCGGTCCACGAGTTGATCCGGTACGACGACGGTTCCCGGACCGAATTCGGGGACAAGGCTTCCGACGGCGCATGGCGCGAACACGCGTTGAACACCGATCGTCCGCAGGGCCCACATGTTCGCCCGGTACGGGAGAGTGTGCGGTGCGTGCTCGTGCGCGACGCCGTGGCGTGGCAGGAACGCAACAGGCCGGCCGGCGACGTCACCGACGGTGATCGGGCCGCTCGTCGGTCCGTAGGGAGTATCGATCCGAATGCTCTCGGCATCGTCGCCGAAGAACGAGTAGAAGCCGCTTCCGCCGATCACGGCGATGTCCGCTCGATGATGCCCCGGCGTGAGTGCTGTTGTCATGATGTCATTCTCTTCTATGCTGGGCTCGAGAGTAGGTTGCACTAGGGAAAAGGTGAACGCTATCCGCTATTGGAGAGAGTCTCTCGCCGCAACAGTGGCTCTCGTGCTTGTGGCGGTCGCGTTCGTCGTGCCGTACCTGGGTAACGAACTTGTCACTCCGATCATCAACAGAACCCCGCAGCAGGTACGTGATTTCGCGGACGCCGCACCTCTTTTCGGGTTTCGTGAGTTCCACTACGGCTGGGGGACGCCGTTCGCGATCCTGATCGGCGTGACCGGTGTCCTGTGGGGTCCGGATCTTGCGCGCAGATTGCCGTGGCGCCGACTCCTTGCCCTGGTATGGGCTGCGTCGGGCGCCTGGACGATGTCGCTGGCGATGATCGACGGATGGCGACGGGGTTTCACCACGCGGCTTGCGTCCACGGACGAGTACCTGCACGAGGTGCCCGGTGTCACCGACATCCCGGCGACGTTGCGCGGCTTTTCCGAACGGATTCTCGACTACCAGGCCGACTCGTGGACGACGCACGTCTCCGGTCATCCGCCAGGGGCGTTGTTGACGTTCGTGTGGCTCGATCGGCTCGGGTTGAGTGGAGGCGCGTGGGCTGCGGCTTTGTGCGTGGTCGTCGGTACGAGCGCCGCCGCCGCAGTCATCGTCACGGTTCGTGCGCTCGGGGACGAGACGATGGCTCGTCGAGTAGCGCCCTTCGCAGTGTTGGCGCCCGCGGCCATCTGGGTGGCTGTGTCCGCGGACGCGTTCTACATGGGTGTGGTGGCGTGGGGCATCGCACTTCTCGCCATTTCCACCCGGACGCACCGGTGGCCTGCATCGTTCGCAGCGGGTGTGCTGCTCGGGTTCGGGATCTATCTCAACTACGGGGTCGTGTTGATGGGACTGCCCGCAATCGCGGTGCTGATCGCAGCGCGTACGGCGTGGCCGCTCATCGGTGCCGTGGCAGGCGCGCTGGTGGTCACAGTCATCTTCACCGCGTACGGGTTCTGGTGGTTCGACGGCTACGAGCTGGTCCAGGAGCGCTACTACCAGGGCATCGCCCTGGATCGTCCGTTCGAGTACTGGGGATGGGCGAACATCGCCGCGTTGTTCTGCGCCGTTGGAGTGGCGGTACCGGCGGCGTTCCCACGCATCTTCACCAGGGCGGCGCCGATCAACTTGTTGGTCATCGGCGCAATCGCAGCGGTGGTGATGGCAGATCTGAGCCAACTGAGCAAGGCCGAGACCGAACGCATCTGGCTCCCGTTTGCGATGTGGATGCTGCTCGCTCCGGCCGTTCTGCCGCAGCGAACGCACAAGTTCTGGCTGTCGCTGCAGGTGCTCGCTGCACTCGCGATCAATCATCTCTTGTTCACGAACTGGTGACTGGAGTACATGCACGACTTACCTACTCGCGGGGGCAGAGCGTAACCGCGCAAAGTACCGACCGTGAATCGCCGCGATGTCGACAACGGAAAGTCCTGCCGCCTGTGCCAGTCCGGATGTCGCATCCACGCTGACCCGTGCCCAGGCGAACCAGTCGCCGACCGTCGTGTCGGTCTCCCAACGCACAGTCTGGGTGAGGACCCGATCGTCGCCAGGTGCATCGACCTCGGCGATAACCGAGCCTCCCGGCCGAATCAGCTCAGCGGCCCTGCGTAGCAATCGAACCGGATCGCCCCCGATGCCGATGTTGCCGTCGGCCAGCAGCACACTGTCCCATTCGCCTACGTTCGGCAAGGGCTCGAACAGATCTCGCAATACCGCTCGACCCCCGCGGTTGACGGTGAGATCGACGGCCTTGCGGGAGGTGTCGACGCCCAAGGCCGAGATACCGCGTCGTGCAAGCCCTTCGGTGAGTCGACCCGGACCGCAGCCCAAATCGAGGGTAGGCCCCGTGCATCGATCGATCATCGAGAAGTCGGCGATTCGATCCTCGACGGTCGACGCTTCGCCGCCCATCCATCGTGCGATCGGAAGCGACTCCCGTGAGCCGTCGGCATGGCCCATCCAACATGGGAGGCCGGATGAGGCCCGACGAAATAGCTCGTCAGCCGTAACGGTCATGTGTCTCTCCTGAAGGATGCAAGGCGGATGGCGTAGGCGACGGCACTGACTCCGAACAGCGTCGCGGACAACAACAGCCAGCGACCGAGGTACGGCTCCTGAGTCAAACCGGTTGCGGCTCGGTAGGTGTGCGATCCCTGCTGCACTATCCCGGGAAAGAACATCGCGAAGGTCAGCGCAGTCCCGAGTGCCGGAATACGAACGTAGTTCAGTGGCGATACGCGCATGCGGTGCGTTCGGCCGAGCCCGAATCGAAGTGATCGATCGGCAATCGCATAGAGCGGGAACAGCACCAGATCATGTGCAATCACGGCTCCGGCAAACCATACAGCGATCGATTGCCACCAGACGTCCTTGTTCCAGAACGTCTGAATGCCTGCCACGTACACCACATATCCCACGAGCGCGAAGGCGAAAGCCAAGGTGAGTAGGTGAAGCGGACTCGCCCCGTACATCCGCCTGATCACGATGACCTGAACTCGATGGCCGCGACCCACTTGGTGTTGTGCACACC
This sequence comes from Rhodococcus sovatensis, assembly GCF_037327425.1. Taxonomy (NCBI): domain Bacteria; kingdom Bacillati; phylum Actinomycetota; class Actinomycetes; order Mycobacteriales; family Nocardiaceae; genus Rhodococcus; species Rhodococcus sovatensis. The sequence goes on from NZ_CP147846.1 coordinate 5,281,125, forward strand.
CGGCATGGCCGGGACGATGATGCGGGCTGGATATCCGTGGTCGAGCGACAGGTCGGCACCGTTGACACGAAGCGCCAGCAGGGAATCCGGGTGAAGAACCTGATTGGACTGAAGGACCGCCTGGCGGAACGGCCCGTTCTCTTCGATCGAGGAGACCAGCGCCGAATCGAGGTCCCCGATGCCCGCTGCCCTGGCCAGGTCCCGAAGGGGCACACCCGTCCACGTCTGTACCGTCGACCATCCCTCCACGCAAGCGATCGGGAGTTCGGCGGTATGTTGCTCCATGAGGAGCAGTGCGGCGCGGTCGAATGTCACTGTGGTATCGCCGTTGAGGAGTTCGAGCGTCCAGTCCGCGCCGGTGCTGACGTCGTCGATGCCGGCGGCGACGGCTGTCCGGTTGATCTGGAAGTCGTTCGGACCGTCACCGTAGGAACGTCCACGGGGCAAGAGTATCGCGGCGTGTCTGAGGACGCCGCCGGTGGTCTGTCCTGCTGTAAGAACGGCGAGGAATACCGCGCCACCACCGACGAGTGCCAACGCGCCGCGTCGACTGATCGTGGGTTCGGCGGGGTCGACGGCGATGAGATCGGAATCTCCGACCTCCTGCTCGGTCTGCTTGTCTTGCAGCACTTGTATCAGTGAACGTCCACGCAGGGTGCGAATCATCAACGGAGCCTTCAAGGCCACATGGCTGACGAATCCGGCGATGAAGACCCATGCTCCCCAATAGTGGGCGGTATAGAAGCTGAATCCAAAGAGATAGTCGTACTGGATGTTCAGTACGCCGGTGACGATCTCGAACAGGATCCCACCGACGAGTGCGATCAGTGAAAGGCGTTCCAGTGCATCGGCTATCGATTGGATCGGCGGTGTGACGAACAGCCTGGGAATGACCGACCACAGCTTGGCCAAGACGATCGGAAAGAGAACCAGCCCGAGTCCGACGTGCAGTCCTTGGGTCAGTCGGTAGAGCCACGCTGGATCGGTGGGCCAGTCGAACTGAGGAAGCCGTAGCCACCCGACATCTGCAGGCATTGCCTGACCGAACTGCGGCCCGTACGCGATGTAGGACAACAGCCCCGTGACGATGACTATCGGCAATCCAGCGAGCAGGACAGCTCCGAAGACCGAGGTGAGCCACGGGCCTCTCAGGGGACTGCGGAAGCGGAGCTGACCACGCGCCCGAGCGCGCGAGGCCTCCATACGCGGTGACCTCGCGCGCTCGGGTTCTGCGGACATTTAGGCAGTGGCGACAGTGATGGTCGCAACGCCCACGAGCAGGCCGGGGGTGACAGCGTCTGTCTGGAACGTGTCGTTCAGCAGGCCGGCTGCGGTCTCCGAGATCTTGACCTGGGTTCCCTGGAGGATGGCCGTGTTGTCGGGGCCGGTTGCCAACGGGTTCAGAGTGCGGCCGTCGAGGTCGAAGATGACAGCATCTTCGGCTGCAACCTCGCCGTTGACCGACACGGTGCCGGTGAGCAGCGACGTGCCCGGGTCGATGTCGAAGTCGGTGAGCTCGACGACGGTCTCGCCTGCGGTGAGCGACAATCCGCTTCCGTCGTGCATGATTTCACCCTGGACGTAGGGATCGACTGTGCCGGGCTCCCAGTACTTGACGTTGCCGCCGGTGATCGGGAAGCTGATGGAACCGTCTGCGAGAGTGGCGGTTCCGATGACGCCCGGCGTGAGGCCGAGGGTCGTCAGTGCGCCGGTGAAGCCGGGGTCCAGAGCGACCGCAGTGCTGACGCCGTTGCTGAGGTCATCGACCTCGGCAGCAGGCTCAGGCATTGCTTCGGTGGTCTCCATCGCTGCCGAGCTGGTGCTGCTCTCGGTCGTGGTGGAGGAGTCGTCGCTCGAGCATGCAGCAAGGGGCACGAGCGTCATTGCGCCAACTGCAGTGGCGGCCATGACTTTACGGATCGAGATCATGTCGGATCTACCTTTCGTTGCTCATCTCTTGAGCGTTGATGGTGATTCGCCGCCGGTGTCGATCCGGATTGGTTCCGGTCCGAAGCGGGTTCGTGGCTGCGAATCGTTTCGGCGTGGAAAAGGAGCGGTCGGCCGCGGGTGGCGTTCCGTTCCACGAAAACCGTGCGTCAAATCGCGTTGGTAGACATAGGCTCTCACCTTTTTGTCCAGTTCGGTGACCAGAATGTCCGTTTTCAACACTCGTAGTAGGCCCGTGTCCGTTCCGTGATCGAGTTGAGTCTCGTCCGTTACCTCGGGCGCCTTCTGCGGCTCTAGCCGGGCGTTCGGTTTGGTTCCCGGGGCCCCTTGGAGTGACCGAATGAGTCGTTCGCTCCCATCCGGAGACCGAATCAGACATTCGGTCACTCTGAGTGACTCAAACAGACATTCGGTCACTCTGAGTGACTCAAACAGACATTCGGTCACTACGCTGGGCCCGCGGCCCCACCCACGGCGGAGGCCGATTCGACCTTCGAAGGAGCATGCCCGATGAGTGTCATCCGAGACGTCGACGATGTGAAGTCCGCGCTGGGCAGCCTGGTCCCACCCGTGGTTCTGGACGTCCGCTGGGCCCTCGGCGACTCTGCCGGACATCGGCACTACCTCGACGCTCATATCCCCGGTGCCGTGTTCGTCGACCTCGATACCGAACTGGCCGGGCACGGCGCACCCGAACTCGGTCGCCACCCGTTGCCGTCGATCGAGGACCTGCAGTTGTCGGCGCGCAGGTGGGGAATCAGTGTCGGTGTGCCCGTCGTGGTCTACGACAACACGGGCAATCTGGCGGCCTCGCGGGCATGGTGGTTGTTGAAGTGGGCAGGCGTCGAACAGGTATCACTTCTCGATGGCGGCCTGGCGGCGTGGATCGCGGCCGGGCACGACACCGCCTCGGGGGAGGAAAGCGCCGCCTGGGTCGGTGATATCGAGCTCAGTGCGGGCCACCTTCCGGTCTTGACCGCCGATGGGGCCGCAGCTCTGGCGGAGTCCGGAACGCTGCTCGACGCCCGGGCGGCCGAACGCTACCGCGGCGAGACCGAGCCGGTCGACCCGAAAGCAGGCCACATCCCGGGTGCAATCAGTGCTCCGACAGCTGCGAACGTCGATGCGGACGGCAGATTTCTCCCGGCCGATGCGCTGCGCCGCAGATTCGGCGACGTGGGCGCGGTCGGCGTCTACTGCGGATCGGGTGTGACGGCTGCCCATCAAGTTGCGGCGCTTGCCATTGCGGGTATCGACGCCGCGCTGTTCCCCGGTTCGTGGTCACAGTGGTCCAATGATCCGGCCCGTCCCGTGGCGACGGGACCGACCCCCTGATGTATCTCTAGCCGAGAATCAGGTCCGCCGCCTTCTCTCCGATGACGACGCTCGGCGCGTGGGTGTGCCAGCGAATGATCGAGGGCATGATCGATGCATCCGCCACCCTCAACTTGTCGACACCCCGAACCCGCAGGTCAGGGCTGACGACGCTCGCCGGATCGTTGCCCATTCGGCAGGTGCTCACGGGGTGGTAGAGCGTGTGGGCGTTCTGCTCGAGTGCTTCGGACAGCAGGTCCCCGGCGTCCTTGGGACGAACTATGGTGCCCAGCAGATCTTTCAACGCAGGCTGAGACGCTATCTCGGTACACACTCGCAGCCCCTCCAGCATCGCCTGCCGATCCGCACCGTCCGGATCGCTGAGGTAGCGCGGGTCGATGATCGGCTTCGCGAGCGGATCGGCCGATCGAAGTGTGATCTCGCCGCGGCTTTCCGGTCGCAGCAGAACCGAGCCGATGACAGCGGCATGGGCGTCGGGTGCGATGAGGCCTTCGTCGAAGAACGGTGCTGGTGCGTAGATGAGTTCGATGTCGGGAAGTGCCAGGTCCTCGCGACTCTTGATGAACCCGTATGCCTCGGCGACGTTCGAGGTCAGCATTCCGCGCCGTCGAGCCAGGTAGTTGACCAACTCTGGAATCTTCTCTGCGAAGAAGAGTGAATCGTTCTCGACGCTCCAGCCGATCAATGCCGCCAGGTGATCCGTCAGGTTCTGTCCGACCTGGGGCGAATGATGGCGCACGGCGATCCCGTGTGACTCGAGCTGCGCTTTGTCTCCGATCCCGGACAACATCAGCAGCTGTGGGGTGTTGACGGCACCACCGGCGAGGACCACTTCACGTGCGGCCCGGACGGTGTGCGACTGGCCATTGGAGATGTATTCCACGCCAACGGCTGCGGACCCCTCGAACACGACTTTCGACGCGTGGGCCTCGGTGAGTACGGTGAGATTGGCTCGCTTCCGAATCGGCGCAAGGTATGCGTCGGCAGTACTCCAGCGCGCGCCACGCTTCTGGTTGACCATGGTCTGCGAGAAGCCCTTGGGCTCAGGCAAGTTGGCGGGCTCGACGGGGTAGCCGGCCTGCCGAACGGCGTCGAGGAACGAGCTTGTGAGCGCCCGAGGGCTGCGCTGATTCGACACGATCAGCGGTCCACTTCGGCCGGCATCGAGAGCTGTCGTGCCCTCGATGTTCTCGATCTTGCGGAAATACGGCACGATGTTCTCGAAGGACCACGACGAGTCGCTGAGCGTCGCCCACTCGTCGTAATCGGCGGCGAAGCCGCGAACCCACATCATCGCGTTCATCGACGAGGAACCGCCGAGCATCTTGCCGCGTGGCCAGAAGATGCTGCGTCCCTTCAGTTCCGGCTGTGGCTCCGAGTCGTAGTTCCAATCTACGTCGCTTCGGTACAGCTTGGAGAACGCTGCGGGTATGTGAGCGAATTTGTTCTTGTCCTCGGGGCCCGCTTCGAGCAGTACGACGGTATTGCGTGGGTCGGCGCTGAGGCGATTGGCCAACACCGCTCCCGAAGACCCTGCTCCGACTACGACGTAATCGACGATCGATGGCAACGAAAGACCCCTATCCGCGCAGCGCAGAAGCGAAAATGGCGGGCAATTTCGCCCAGGACGGACTGCCGGCGAATGCAGTCAACAAACGCCCGGTTGTCGCCGCAGTGCGGTTGCTGACGAACCACGGCGGTTTCGGCGAGATCGACCACTCCTTGTTGCCCAGTGATCGGGGCGACGGCCGGAACGGACCGCGTACCACCGTGCGCTCGGTCCCGTCTATCAGCAGCGCGTTGTGGACGATGCCGATGCCGCTCTGAACGTCTGCCAGGGTATGGCCGGGAAAGGCGCCCCACGTTGCGGCAGCGGAAAGGAACGCCAACGCGGTCCAGGCGTTGACGGCGATCGCGCCGTACCGGAGCTCGGCCAACAGCTCGTCGAACCGCCGACCGTAGCTTTCGATCGTCTTCGGGTGCGCAAGGACGTTGACGCCGAGGGTGCCGACGAACTTCTCGTTGACTGTCTCGACGGCTTTGACGAAGAACTGTTCACCCTCGTAAGGAAGTTCGACTACACCGAGAACCGGTGCGAAGTACTCGGTGTTGAGCAGGGTGGTCTCGTCGCCTGGGTTGAGATCGTCGATCAGCACCCGCCCACCCGGAAGGCGTCGGGCATGGGGGTAGCTCTCGACGGCCGATTCGACTCGTCCGTCGCTTCCTGGGTAATAGGGCCGTCGCTGCGGTGCGGCGGCCAGTGCGTCGCGTACGGCTGCGAGGAACTCGTCGCGCTGTGGCCATCCCGACGACAGCACGATCACCTGCGAGGCGACGCAATTGTATCCGCCGTTGTGAAGGCGTTGTGTCGCAACGTGTTCTGCCTGAAAGCGGATGTCGGCGCTGCTCCACTCGCCGGGCAGGACAATGGTCGGTGACACTCCGCCCAGTTCGCTGGTGATCGGCTTCGTCAGAAGTGGGTCGCCGGCAGCTTTGCGTGCGGCACCCGACTCGCCGGGCCCGAATACGATGGCGTCGTGAGTGATCGAGCTTCCGGTCATGTGAACGTGGTCGACAAGATCGTGTCCGACGAGATAGCCGCCGACCTCGGCGCCGCCGGTCAGAATGCGCACGGCACCGACATCGATCAGTGGCGCAAGGATCTTCGTGAAGACCGGCAGCATCGGATCTGTTATCGGGTTCAGCTTGAGCGCTACGACACGATTGTTGGCGATCAGTTCGTACAAGGTGTCGAGGGGCGCGATCGACATGATGTTTCCTGCACCGAGAACGACGCCGACGCCGTTGGTGCGGTCGGGTGTCAGTTGTGCGAGACCGGCGGTGCGCTGTGCGGTGGCCGCGTCGATTCCTGGCTTCAGCCATACCTGTGCGCTGAATCCGCTGAGCAGTAGTTGGTCGAAGACCCCATGGGGAAGTACCTGGACCGTGGTGCGGCCACCGGGTGCGGTTCCGAAAGTCGCGCCCTCGAGCGGTCCTTTGCCCTGCTCGAGATCGCCCAGTGTTCGAGCGATCGTGGCGGTTCCGCCGGTGAACGCGTACGGGCCGGACATCCACTCTTCGCCGATCAGCGGTGAGGTGGACTCCAACCCTTTGATCGACGCTGCCGCCGCGACCCACTCCTCCGCGTGCTCGACGGTGAGGTCACGGACACGCTCGATCAACTTGCGGCGTTGCCCGAGTGACAGTGCGCCCCAAGTCTGCTCACCTGCTCGAAGTTCGGCGAGTGCGGTGTCGACGCGAGCGTGGACCTCGGTGTCGGAGTTGTCCGCAGCGGGTGGGTGGGGCGCGTTGAGTTCGGTCACTCGGCTTGCTCTTCTCTCGGTGGGGTCAGCGGTCGTGCCTGTGATTGTCGTCCTTTCGTGTGGTCTACGCCATAGGCCGACGCTGTCCAACGCAAGCATGGGGTTGGGCCGCCGCACAAAACGAGTGTGGCGCCGGTTACATCGATGCGGATATTGTCGGCGGATGCCGGAAACCGATACGGTCAACGCTCCCGACTCCACCGAGCTTGCCGCGCCCTTGATGGAGGTTGCCCCGGAGCTCGCCGATGAGTTGGTTCGCCGCATAATGGCAGCCGAGAACGCCTACTCCGAATCGACATTTCTCAGTCCCATGCAGCTGCGCGAGGCATGTCTGGCGAACATCACCGACTTGGTCGGGGACCTGGCAGGTGTCCGTCCCCTGAACTTGGAGTCGGCGAAGGCCGCGGGTCGGCTGAAAGCGGAGCAGGGTGTACCTCTCGCAGCTCTTCTGCACGCGTTCCGTTTGGGCGGCCGCCTCATCTGGGAGGAACTCATGGCGCGATCCGATACCGACGCGCCGAGGACGCTGCTCGGCATGGCAGCGCAGGTGTGGGCGCTGGTCGACGTGTGTTCGGACGCGGCCGCCGAGGCCTATCGCGTCACGGTCGACGCCCGCGCGGAGCATGACGCCGACGAGCGCACCCGGCTGGTCCGTGCTCTGTTCGCCGATCACGTCGTGAACCCGGCATCGGTTGTCGACGCGCTGCGGACCTTCCGAATCCCCGATCGCGGCTGTTTCGTCGTCGTGGCCGCCGATACTCGCTGTGCCGATATCGCGACACCTGCAGTCGAAGCAGTATGGGACAGCGCCGTCGACGGGGTGGTCGGGTTGCTGTTCGCGCAGACCGACATGCTGCTCGAGACCGTGCTCGACGGTGTTGCCGACGGGGGCGGAAACGTCGGGATCAGCGCGATGTTCTTCTCGTCGGCAGGAATTCCGAAGGCCGTCGAACAGGCACGTCTCGCCAGGAAGTGCGCTCCGGTCGATAACACGTCGCCGACGCGGTACGACTCTGTCCCGGTGCCGCTGCTACTCGCCGGTCGTCCGGAGGAGGGGCGCACCGCGGCGCAGCAGATTCTGGGCCCGCTACTCGATCTGCCCGAGGGCGAGCGCGCGAGCCTACTGAGCACGCTGGACGCGTGGTTCCGGGCGAAGGGATCCACCACGGAGGCCGCCCACGGGTTGCATTACCACCGCAATACCGTGCTGTATCGATTGCGCAGGATCGGCGAGCTGACCGGGCGGGATTTTATGAACCCGGTTCATGCGTCCGAACTTTACGTCGGCCTGTGCGCGTATCGATTGTGCTCCGGCGGGGTAGTCCTGACGACTTGACACACAGAAAAGGTACGACGGTCCAGTGGAACTGGGGTCAGGGCACCGGCGAAGGAAAGATCGTCGAGGTGCACACCGACAAGGTGACCCGGACGATCTCGGGCAGCGAGATCACGCGGAACGGAAGCAAGGAGACACCCGCGTACCTCATCGAACAGTCGGATGGGCAGCGAGTACTCAAACTGGACAGTGAGGTCAGTACGTCCTGAAGCGTCGGAGTATCAGTTGCTAGCGATGACCACGTCGAGGATTCCCGAACCGAGGGGAACGGAATCACACGGCGGATCGATCGCTGCCGACGGGTCGAGCGCGGCAAGCACGAGCGCGATCGTGGTCGGATCGTAGGTGAAGGCGAAGTGGGCGACCTTGTTTTCCGGGCACACGTCCTGCACCACTATGTTCCGTGCTCCCGAATCTCGCATCAGGGCATTGGTGTACGGCTGAATCACCTCGTCGACTTCGGTGGCGATACTGGTGTATTCGACGCCGGGGACGGTGTCACCGCCCGAGTTCAACTCGGCGAGGAAGTCGGATCCTTGCATCATTTGGACCAGGGCGGGCCCGAACTCGGTGGAGACCAGCTTGGTTGCACTCGGAACTGCCTGCAGCGCAGGAGTTACGCCGTACGCTGTTCCGCCGTACGTCGGCGACGCAATCCCGATCCACTTGTTCACCGCGTCTGCCCCGCCGAGCCGGTTGGTGTAGTAGCGGGTGACTGCGGCGCCCTGGGAGTAGCCGATGAGATCGACTGCGGCAGCACCGGTCGACGCCAACACACTCTGGGTGAACTGCCCGAGTTCGGCTGCACTGTCGCGGATGTCGCTGTACCCATAGGTGGAACCGTCCGGCGATTCGCCGTAGTTCAGTGCGTAGGTGCAGTAGCCGGCGGCAGCCAGTACCGGTGCCAGTCCCGCCCAGTCCGAGTAGGCCGTCGAATCGGTGCCGTGTACGAGGATCACCGGGTCGGGGTGATCGGGCGACGGAGTGCATCCGGCCTGGTTCACGCCGGGGGGTACGGCAGCGAAGTTCTCCGCCGAGTATCTGATGGCATCGGCATGGTTGCTCTGCGACGGGCCTGGAACGTCCGGGATCACCGGCGTCGCCGTCGCTACTGCCACGCCGAACACGAGAGCGATACCGAACACGAGAGGTACGCACGCCCCACACAGTGTCACCGGGATTCGAGGGCTCACACCGCGAACTCTATGCCCAAATGCTGTGGCATGTAACAGCGAGCGCGGAGTTCATCTGTTATTTAACACAAAACCCAAAAACGCACCGATCTCGGGCGGCTGGGGGGCCACCCGAGATCGGGGTCAGGGAAATTCAGAGGTGGACGAGTCGGCCCTAGGAGATACGGCTCGCCTTGATCCAGTCCACGCTCATGGTCTGGGGGAACGTGGTCGAGGCGGGTGCTTTGCCCACCCAGTCGTTGCCCACGGCCACGTTGAAGAGCACATAGTGCGGCCAGGCTCCGGAGAACGGCGTCCAGTTGCCGCCCTTGGCTTCGTATTCTGCTTTGGTCACCGCGAATCTCTGCACCCCGTCGACGAACCAGGCGATGCGGTCGGCATACCAATCGACACGGTAAGTATGGAATCCGTCAGAGAGTGGATTCATACTTCCACCGGTTTTGATGTCCGTGCTCGAGTTGTTCTTCGCTGGGCCGTGCATATTGAAGGATGGACCGTTCGTTCCTGGTATTTCGACAACATCGATTTCGCCCTGCCGCGGCCAGTTGTACTCGTTTCCTGGTTCCAAGCCCAATAACCAGAATGCCGGTAGCAATCCAGCTGCGCGCGGCATCTTTATGGATGCTTCGAGCCGCACAGGTGGAGTCACGGATTGTTTTCCGAAGCTGACCACCCGAGCGCTGGTGAAGTTGTTGGGTGACCCCTTGCCGTCCGGGGGGTTCTCCCTGCGGGCGGTGATGTTCAGTGATCCACCGGCGACATTCGCATTGTTCGTCGAATTGGTGTAGTACTGCTGCTCGCCCGAACTTGCTCCCCACCTTCCGGTTTGAAATCCCCACTTGCTGGGATCGACTGCGCCGTTCGAGTTGAACTGGTCCTCCCACAGGAGCGTGGCCTGCCCGGGATTCGACGGTGGAGTCGTCGTAGTGGGAGGGGGCGTCGTGGTAGGAGGCCTTGTCGTAGTGGTAGGTGCCGGCGTCGTGGTGGCAGGCGGTGTCGTCGGCTGAGGCGGAAAAGCGGGTGGGCCCCATGGAGTCCAAATTAGGGGAACCATCAGAAGTGGCATCAATTTCATCGCTTTTTCCTGTCATGTCAATTTGTTGGGGGAAAACAAATGCACAACGAGGTTTCTAGCACGGCGATAGAGACGCTTTTGATAGCGAGAAGCAAATTCGAATAAATCTGCATCTTGTCCTGGGAAACGCCCAGATATTTACGGTCGGCATCTCCAATTTTCGGAGCCTGGACCATGTTTCGGTTTGTTTTCGGCCGAGGGCCGGTAAGCAAACGAAGGAGAGCCGGTGACGGGAATCGAACCCGCCTCTCAACCTTGGGAAGGTCGCATTCTACCAATGAACTACACCGGCGCGGCGGGCCGAGGAGGCCCGCGCCGAACTACTCTAGCAGGTGCTCAGATGTCGATGGTTCCGACGCGGAGTAGTGCGAGAGCGTCGACGGCCGACACCGGCCGGGACATCAGATAACCCTGGGCGCGAGTGCATCCGCGGTCGATCAGGGTGTTTGCGGCGTCCAGAGTCTCCACGCCTTCCGCTATCACGTCGAGTCCGAAGGATGCAGCCAATCCGATGACGGAGTCGACGATGGCAAGATCGCCACCGGCGAACCCCAGATCGGCCACGAACGCCCGGTCGATCTTCAGTGCGTCGACCGGGAGCGCTTTCAGATGTGAGAGTGAACTGAACCCGGTCCCGAAGTCGTCGATAGCGATGCGCACTCCGAGCCTCCGGAGCCCGGCGAGTGTCCGCCTTGTGTGTTCGATATCCCGTACGACTGCAACTTCGGTGATCTCGAGCCACAGTGAGGAACCCTCGATCGAGTGTCTACGCAACACCTTCTCCACCTCGTCGACGAAACCGGCTCCGACCAACTGAGCGGGTGAGACGTTGACCCGCATGGAAATGTCCAGATCCGGAAGTGACGTGGCCCATTCACCGAGCGTCCGGAGTGATTGCTCCAACACCCAGCTGCCCAGTTCACCGGCCAGATTGGTTGCCTCGGCGACCGGGATGAACGCGGCCGGCGGAAGCAGTCCTCGGTGGGGGTGCTGCCACCGGACAAGTGCCTCGACAGCCGTGATGCGCTTGGTGATCAGGTCGATCTCAGGCTGGAAGTACAGCACGAGGGAGTCGTTCCTGATGGCGGTCCGGAGATGGATTTCGATATCGCTGCGAAGCTCGCTCTGGCGTTGCACCGAATCGGTGAATTGCACGACGTCGTTGTCGCCGTTGACCTTTGCAATCAGTGCGGCCTGGTCGGCCCGTTGTAGCGCCTCGTCCGCAGCGACGCGCCCGGGGTGGGCGATCGAGATCCCGACGGTGGCTCGTCGTGACCGGTCGAGTCCGGGCACATCGAGCAGTCTGATCGCGTCGAGTGCTGTCCTTGCGGTGAGATGAGCGTGGTGTGCGTTGCTCGGCCCGTGAAGAACCAGCACGAACTCGTCGCCGCCGAGGCGCGCGATCAATGCGGTCGCCCCCACGTCTCGGGTAAGCGCGCGTGCGGCAGCGGCGATGTACTCGTCGCCTGCCAGGTGGCCGAGGAAGTTGCTCAATGCCTCGAATCGGCCGAGGTCGAGGAATAGGATCGCGACCGGTCCGGATGTGTGATCGGCAAGTCTGCCTCGCAGATAGTCGAGCAATGCTCCTCGGTTGACCAGTCCGGTCTGCTCGTCGTGAGTGGCCGAATAACGAAATCGCTCCTCGGCGGCGACCCGGGTATGAACCTGGGTAGTCAATGCAGCGATTGCTCGCAGGGCGTTGAATTCGTCCTCGGTCCAGTCCCGTCCCGCCAGTTTGCCGAAGCCCAGTACTTCTACGGTGGCGGCACCGGCGATCAACGGGACGGCGACGAGAGACTGTGGGACGAAACCGGACGCGGACTCCACTCGGGTGCGATAGTCGGCGATACCACCGTCGACGCACACCGTCAGCACGCTGTCGAGCGATTCGGCCGCGGCGAATATCGGGTCGGCGCCGTCGAACGGCACGGTGTGCAGTGGGTCGGGGTGTGCCACGTTCGTGCGCGGGGGCCACTCCGCGATCAATACCGTAGTTCGATTCTCGAAGTCGGTGTGGCGCAGAAAAGCGATGTCGAGTTCGAAGCTGTTGACGAGATCGCGGAGAAGTGCGACGTACACGACAGGGGCGTTCGAGGCATCGGCACTCATGAGGAGGGTGGCGGCGTTCGTGACGACTATGTCCAACCTTCGGCGTCGATTCAGTGTGGTCTCCTGCCTGAAGGTCGCACGCGTCGAATATCGAGACTTTACTCGGCAGACGCGGGCGACAATATTCGTCGGGTCAGCAATGTCTGCATCGAGTCTGCGGGGACGGGCTTGGAGAACAGATAACCCTGCGCCCGTGTGCAACCGACGGACAACAATGCGGCTTGCGCGGCTTCGGTTTCGAGACCTTCGGCGATCAGGTCGAGTCCGAACGCATCCGCAAGACTCGCGATCGCGCGAACGATGGCCTGGTCACCGGGATTCGAGTCGAGGTGTTCGACGAATTCACGGTCGATCTTCAGTGCATCGACCGGAAGGATCTTAAGGTGCGCCAACGAACTGAATCCGGTACCGAAATCGTCGATCGCGATGAGTACCCCCAATTCTCGGAGCATGCTCAGAACCTTCGCGGCCTGGCCGGTGTCCTGAACGACGGCGTTCTCGGTTACCTCCAAGCACAGGTTGCCGGGTGGGACCAGCCCGGAGGCAAGTTCTTGCTCGACGATGTCGACGAACTCGGTTGCCAGGAGTTGGGCGGGGGAAACGTTGACACGCAACATGATGTCCAGGTCAGGGAGATGACGAACCCATTCCTGGTAGCAGCGGATGGCGTCGTGCAGAACCCATGCCCCGAGCGCGGTCGCCAGGTCGGAGGTCTCGGCTATGTCGATGAAGTCGGCCGGTGGCAGCAGGCCACGCGTCGGGTGCTGCCACCGCACCAACGCCTCGACAGCGGTGATCGTGCCGTCCTCGAGGTTCACTTCTGGTTGAAAGTGCAGCACCAGGTCGCCACCTTGTATTGCTGCAAGGAGATGCAGTTCGACGTCGTTGCGCAACGCGTTGTGAGCTCGAATCGTCGAATCGAACAGCGCCACATGATTTCCGCCGATTCGCTTCGCGACGAGCGCGGCTTGGTCGGCATTGGCTATCACCTCGTTGACGCCGTCCACTCCCGGATATGCAGTCGTCACGCCGATGCTCGCGGTGCGCGTGATGGCATCACCGGCGATGCTGACGCGGGTGGTGGCGACGGCATCGAGAATCCGCAGCGCGACGTCGTACGGTGACGTCGGCTTTCCCTCGATTGCGGAAGGCTGCATGACGATCACGAATTCGTCTCCGCCCCAGCGTGCAATCGTGGTGCCGTCGTCGAGCACCTCGCGCAACGTGTCGGCGAGCGCAAGGAGATACGCGTCGCCAGCGGTGTGGCCGTAGAAATCGTTGAGGGCTTTCAATCTGTCGAGATCGAGAAACAACACCGCCACCGGGATGCCCTCCGACCCCGCGCCGAGGCGGCGTTCCAGGTCCTCCGTCACCCCTCGTCGATTGGAAAGACCGGTCAGTGCGTCGTGTTGGGCTGCTTCGAGAAGCAATTCCTCGGCGAGAATCCTGGCATGAACCTGGGTGAACATCGATGCGATTGCCACCAGGGCATTGGTTTCCTCCTCGGACCAGTCACGGTCACCGCCTTTGACCAATCCGACCCAACCGATGGATCGCTCGTGGACGAGCGGGACCACTGCCATGGAGGTCACGGAGTATCCGGATGCAGCTTCCACGCGTCGGCGATACGACTCCTCCGACGTCGACGGGCGGAACACCCTCGGCTGCACGAGGTGCTCGCATGCCGCGAACACCGGGTCGGCGTCGGCAAAGTAGACGACGCCGAGCGGGTCGGGGTCCGGCGCGTCCAGTCGGGCCGGCCATTCGGCGACCATCACAGTCGACCGATTTTCGTAGTCGGTATGTCGAAGGTAGCCGGCATCGACCCCGAAATACTCCACCAGGGAGCGAAGTACGCGGGTATAGGCGAGCAACACCGACGCTGCATCGACCCCCATGAGGTCTGATGCAACGTCGGTGACCAAACGGTCGAGACTTCGAATTCGACGCATGAATACCCCCATCGACTCGATGCCTCTGCCTGACTCGAAAAGCGACTGTACCTGCTCGACGGCCGGTTAGGCCCCTGTGCGACGCCTGCTGGTCACTGCCGCAGCGTCGGTGTGCGACAGGCGTAGGACCAAAGCGATGGATTCGTCGACGTCGATTCCGACTATCCGGGCAAACCGCTGGCGAAGCCCGGCGAGCGCACCTGCGTAGCGCGCAGACAACTGCTCGAACTCGGACGGGCTCTGCGCGTAGAGAAACACCGGCGACGACGGATGCACTGCCAACCCGTGCGACTCGGCGGCGATCCAGAGGCGTTGCGTACCGGCGCCGCCTCGAACGAAGTCGGTTGCGGCGTTGCCGTCGACGATCGATACGGCGACAGCAGAACTGGATACCACGCGGTCGTAGCTGTCTTCCCCCAACGCGATACCCGCGTCCCAGTCTCCTAGTAGTTCCATCACATCGGATCTGCGCGAGACGTCCAGTTTGACCAGGTCCGTCGAATCCAGAGCGAGGGCAGCGACCTCGATTCCTGTGTCGGGATCGGGCTGCCCCGGCCACCTGAGCTCCGAGATCATCTCTGTATGAAGCGATTTCGTCAGGTAGCGAATGCGATCGGATTCGGCGATTATCTCGGCGATCTGTTGGATCGAGGACCGATCGGTGATGAGAGCTACCCGAACACCCTCGAGCACCGATGCGGCAGCGAGATCGGCCAGCACCTCGGGGTTCACCTCGCGTGGCGATCCCACGGTGCGATTCGTCGATCTCGACAGCAGTGCGTGGTAGTTCTTTGCCAGGCCCGGATCAGTGCCTGCTCCCAGTTCGACGACGATGTCCACGGAGTCGCCGAGAGCTTCGACGGTCACGTCCCCGAGAACGCCGTGGTAGGCGGCTGCACTACGTGCGTTGTACAGCGCTGCACCGAGCGCGACATGACTGCCGCGATAGGCGACGTCCAGGCCCGAGGTTCGGTCGCGATCGAGCGCGAGACGGACCGATCCTCTTGTCGTGGTGACGGTCCAGGGTTGTACGTTTCCACCGGATGGTGCCCGGGTTGCGGCGTGCACGATCGCGGAGCGGGGACTGTCGAATTCCGGTTGTCCGTCGGAACTCCGGTTCTGTGCCGTCGGTTCGGCGGGGATGGTCGGCGGGGCCAGCAGATCGAGGTGTTCGTCGATGTGAATCCGCACGCGGCCGGAGTCGAGACGTTGGCCGAGGCCGAATCTGCGTACTGCACCTGCAACCGAGGCCCCGCCGAGTCCGACTTCACTGCCCAACTGAGGCCACGTCGTTGTCGTGCGATCCACCTCGATCATCGACGCTGCCATTCGCGCAGAGATATCCTCGGCACCGAGTAGAGCGAGCACGTAGGGAACCTTGTCGTGCGTCGACAGATTCGCGAGAGCACTGGACTGGACGTCGCCGAGTAGGCCGTGAAACAACGGTCGCTCGGGCTCGAGGTCGAACCTCTCGACATCGAGCAGCCCGCGGTCGCTCGTCTCCATGATGACCGGTACGCCGAGTGCTCTGGCGCGTTCGCGCACCAGGATCTTCACGTCGAGCGAATCACATTCCTCGATCAGTAGATCGACTCCGTCGATGAAGCTGTCGGCGGTTTCCGCGGTCACCCCTCGGTCGTCGATCGTGACAGCAAGGTAGGGGTCGAGTTCGGCGATACGCCGGGCCGCGACGACGGGTTTGCTCAGCCCCAGATCGAGCAGTGTGGCTGGTATCCGGTTGAGGTTCGAGAGTTCGATCTCGTCGAAGTCGGCGAGACGCAGTGCGCCGCAGACGCCATCGAGTGCCAGTGCGTACGCGATCGCGTGGCCGACACTCAGTCCGACGATTCCGATCGTGGTCTCGGCCAACCGATCCTGTTCTTCCGCGGTGATCTTGTTGCGGTTGCGGTCGAGGCGGAGGCGCCGGAAGCTGCGTGGTCCCAGCGTCGCGACGACGGTTCGGCGCCACGGATAGTGGATCCACCTCATCGGCTCGTCGATGAGTTCTTGTGGGGGCGGTGGCGTCAGGCGAGACAGCCCGTCCCGTTGCTCGTCGAGTCGATCGAGGAACTCGATGACCGGGTCTTGTCGAAGACGGTCCAGTTCTATTCGGTCTGCGGGGTCGTTCTCGTCGAGCACCCGTGCGTTCCAGTCCAGCTGCGTACGATGTGTCACGATGCTTCGGCCTCCGTCGATGCGAGTTCTCGGCTCCGAAGCGACTCGACCGCGAAGGTGATCTGGGCGAGCTTTTCGGCTGTTGCGAACAGGGGAACAGTGTTCTGGTCCCACCAGATGATGCGGGTTCTGTAGCGGTCGTCCGGATAGGCGACGGCATCGATGTGGGTCGCCATCACGGCACCCGAGTCGAGATAGGGACCCACAGCGTGCTCTGCGCTGGTAGCGAGGGTGTGCCGGCAGCCCGATGCTGCGGCGACGAGGGATGCACCGATTGCGCCGAAGTAACCGGGCGCACCGTGTCGAGTACGGCCGACCGCGGACCAGACAGTCTTCATCTCGACGACACCGTTCGAGAGTCGGGCAGACACCATCCGTCGCAGAGCAGCCCTCCCGGTCCACGAACTGGACCATTCGATGTCGGCATGTGTCTCATTCGGTCTCGAGTAGGGCCCCTGTGCGCGTAGACCGCCGACGAGCTCGCCGGAGTCGTCGAGCGCAACCAGAAACATCGACGTCGTGGAGCCGTCGACTATCCGGTCGTACTCCAGGGCTTTCTCCACACCGAAGTGCGAGTAGCTGCTCAGTGCCCCCTCGACGAACGACCGCCATAGGTTCGGTCGATGAGCAGGCGTCGTCGCGAGCACTGTGCACCGGAGCTCCGGGTCGTAGTAGCTCGAGTCCGACGTGATGCGAACGGGTCGCGGATGTGGTTCGCCGGCTCCCCGATCGAGCTCGGTGGTCGAATTCATGATTCGTCTCTCTGCTTACACCCCGTTTGTGAGGCGTTGGACATGGATCAAGATCATTATTGGGGCTCAGCACCGGAAACGGGGCGTCGAAAGTTGTTGTTCTCCCGATGTGTACGCCGTTTTCGGCCGGGCACGCGGTGCCACGGGTACGTCGACGGCTCGGGCGCGCTAACCTTCCGCAGTGCTGCTTTCCGACCGCGACATCCGTGCTGAAGTGTCCGCCGGCAACCTGGGTATCGAGCCCTTCGATGCATCGATGGTGCAACCGTCGAGCGTCGATGTACGGCTCGACAAGCTCTTTCGGGTGTTCAACAACACCCGCTACACGCACATCGACCCGTCGAAGCAGCAGGACGAGTTGACCTCGCTCGTCGAACCGGCCGAGAGTGAACCGTTCGTTCTGCACCCAGGGGAGTTCGTACTCGGATCCACGCTCGAGCTGACAACGCTGCCCGACTACTTGGCGGGACGCCTGGAAGGCAAGAGTTCGCTCGGCCGCCTCGGGTTGTTGACGCACTCGACGGCGGGCTTCATCGACCCGGGATTCAGCGGCCACATCACGTTGGAACTGTCGAACGTGGCAAACCTGCCGATCACGCTGTGGCCGGGAATGAAGATCGGACAGCTGTGTCTGTTCAAGCTGTCGAGCCCGTCCGAACACCCCTACGGCAGCGCGCAGGTGGGCTCGAAATATCAGGGCCAGCGTGGACCGACACCGTCGAAGGCTTACCTGAACTTCGTCCAGTCTCCGGTGAACTGATCGGTCCATCGGTCGGTTTATAGCCCGTTACCGCGACAAGAATCTGGTTTCAGCGCTAAAGTAGTCCCTTGCCGAATGTGGGTTGGGGCCTACCGGAGCGAGGTTCTCGTGTCAGCCGTTCTCGGCGCATCGCTTGGTGTGAGTGGAATCCGCACAGTGTCCACGGACCTGACTGTGTATCCGCCGCGCAGCAGCGAGTCGAAAGTTCAGATACCCGAGTCCTCTGCGGACCCGTGGGGATCGGTGACCTGGGCCGTTCATCGTTTCGCTCGGGAGAGCATCGGCACGGACGCGACGCCCGTGCTGGCGCTGCGCGAGAAGAACCCGACGGAGGCGTACGGCGTCGAACACTACGACGGGCTGGCACTCGTCTCGGACCTCGGCGCGCAGATCGGTGCTTTGCAGGAAGCCGGCGAACTGGCCGGTGAGCAGACCGTTGCCCTGTTCGACGTCGGCGCAGGCGGGGTCACGGTGTCGATCGTGGATCGCGAAACGGGTCACGTGCACGGCTCGCGGCGCAGCGCTGTGTTCTCCGGCGATGGATGCGACGCCGCGCTGTCGACCTTTCTGATGGACAACTACGGCCTGGGGCGGGCGTTGGAAGAAACCGCCCGCGATCTACTGGTCGAGACGGTCTGCTCGGCCAAGGAACGGTTGTCGACACTCACCGCTGTCGAGATTGCCGGTCCGTTCATCTCGGGCGGTGTCGTGCTCTACCGATCGCAACTGGACGAGCTCGTCCGCGAGAGCGTCTACGACGCCGTCACGCTCGCTGCCTCGATGATCGCCGACGTCCCGCGTGTCGACGCCGTGTTCGCCGTCGGCGGCGGTGCGAACATGCAGATCGTCCGTCAGTCGCTGATCGACGGTTTGTCGGTGCCGGTGTTCGTCCCTCGCGAGCCCGAACTGCTCGCCGCGCGGGGGGCCGCGGGGATGGCACGCGACTTCGCCCGATCCACCGTTCCCGCTACCGCCCCCGCTGTGCGCCCACGGCACAGTGATACCTCCTCGCGTCGACTCACCAGGATTCGAGGGTCGCGATACCTCGGCGGAGCCATGGTCGCCCTGGTGGCCGGAGGAGTGGGCGTGTCGATCGCGGCAGCCTCGAGCAGCGACACCGACCCGACGCCGGGGATCGTCTATTCACCGGTCATCACGTCCTCGCAGGCCGAGGTGAGCCCGTCCGCACCAACGGTCGCCCCGTCACCCACACCTCTTCCTGTGACCACCACGACAGAGGCTCCAGAGTCGACGGAGTCCGAATCGGGCAGCACGTCGCAGAGCACGTCGGCGAACGTCCCCACCAGCGACAGCGCCAGGACTGATCGACGCCGGAACGAGACGACCACCACCGCGTCACCGGACCCAACGACCAGCACGAAGCCGACGCGGACGAAAGACACCGATTCCGCCTCGCCGACCAACCCGACCTCGCCGAGTATTCCGACGACAAGCAAGGCACCGCCCACGACAAGCCAGGCGCCCACGACGAGCAAGCCTGCCTCGGCCACGAACTCGCCGACCCGCACAAGGAGCACATCGCACCCAGGTTGACGCGGAATTTTCTGGGCCGGCTCTGGCGTCTTCTGCCGCGCGTTCATGTCCGTCCGGCAGACTTGGCGGATGGTTTCGATACAGACCGAACGCGAGGACAAGTTCGATGTGGACTCAGACTTCATCCTGCCTGCGGATGACCAGCTAGTCCCGAATGGAGGGTCGGCCGAGACGTCGGAGGTGGAGCTCGTGAGCACCTACTTCGACACCGAGGATCTCGACCTTCTGCAGCGAGGGATCACCGTGCGTCGCCGCCGAGGTGACGCCGACACCGGCTGGCACGCGAAAGTGCCCGCAGACAAGGCGCGCACCGAAATTCGTCTTCCGCTCGGATCGGGTGAGGACGCGTCCGTTCCGGACGAGCTCGCAGGCCTCCTCGTCGGTGTGTCGCTAGGAAAGCAACTGGGTCCGGTTGCGACGTTGACATCGCTGCGTCGGCTGCACGTATTGGCGGATCGGGACGGCGGCGTCGTGGCCGAACTCGCTGACGACAGTGTGACCGTCGATCTGCCGGGTGCAGACGGCCACACGTGGCGGGAGGTGGAAGTCGAACTGGGCCCAGCGGGGTCGGAATCGGTGCTGAAACAGGTCGGAAAAATACTCCAGGCCGCCGGGGCACGGCCCGGATCGCATCCGTCGAAGTTCCACCGCGCTGTGCGCTCCTCGGCGGAGCCCGTCCATACGGGCACGATCGGGTTGGTTGCGGACTATCTGAACGAGCAGACGCAGGCCATCTTCGCCGGCGACGTCTATCTCCGGCGTGGGATGGATCCAATCCACTCGACCAGGGTGGCGATTCGGCGCTACCGAAGCACGATCCGAGTGTTCGGGGATATGTTCGACGAGGGCCGAGCGTCCGTGTTGGACACCGAACTCTCCTGGTATGCAGGGCTACTCGGTGAGGTCCGCGATCGTCAGGTGCAGCGCGCGCGATTCGCCGAATCGTTGAGTGAACTACCCGACTACCTGGTGCTGGGACCGGTCGCCGCGCGGATCGAGAACGATCTCCTCGCCGAGCAGCTCAGATTTCGGGCAGTCGTGGCTACCGAACTCGACGGGGAGCGATACCGCGCGTTGTTGGAAGAACTCGCCGAATGGGCCCGTGGTCTTCCGCTCGCTCCTGTCGCGTCGAAGATCGACGACGACGATCTCGACGCACTGGCCCGCAAGGCAGGCAAGAAGGCGAGAAAGCGCGTGGCTGCTGCAACATCGAGCGCGGAGGACGAGGCATTGCACCGAGCGCGCAAGGCTGGCAAACGGGCACGGTATGCCGCGGAGCTGGTCAAGCCCATCGTCGGCAAGAAGGAAGCGAAAGCACGAATAGCGCGCTACACCAACGTCCAGGAAATTCTGGGAGAGCATCAGGACGCAGTCGTGGCAGCTGCGACGCTGCTGGAGTTGGGCCGAAAGGCGGGCGTCACTCCCGGTGAGAACGGCTTCACGTTCGGGTTGCTGTACGCCCAAGAGGTCCACGCGGCAGCGGCCGCACGGGCAGCGATGACGGCGGCCGACTCGTAGGAGTACGAATTTTTCAGCGGACGAGTACTCTGATCGCCGGAGAAACCGACTGATCGCCCGAATTCGGGCGGAGCTCACGTGCAACCGAGGGGAGTGCGAGCGGTATGCACATTGCGCTTGGCGTGCACGTGAGTACGCACGAGGCCACTGCGTCACTCGTGGAGATCACCCTCCCCGAACTCGGTCCTATCTGCTCGCGCACGGTCGATGTTGCCGCTGCACCGGGAGGAGTCGGCGGAGCGGTGTCCGCCGCCCTCGGCTTCATGCGGGTCCAAGCGATGCAGAACCAGCTCACGGTCCTCGGCGGAGTAGTCGTCTGCGAGAGCGCGGCGCAGCGTGAGATCGTCGCCCGCGCACTCGCCGAGGTGGAACTCGATCCGCCGCCGGTGATCGACATCTTCGACGAGCGTCTGTCCGCAGAGTTCACGCCCGACGTGGCGGCAGCCCTGCTGTTCGGGCAGCTCGGACCTGTCGTTGCGCCAGTGCACGTCTACCGAGAGCAACATCGGGGGATATGGCCGGTCGCCGCGGTCGGCGCCTGTGTCTTGGCGGCCCTGGGAGGCGTTACCGCGTGGGCGATGACGTCGCAGCCTGCGCCTGCGGGTGAACTCGTCACGACGTCGGAGATGGTGTACCCGACCTCCGACGCGCCGGGGGCCACCGACAGTGCGGCCACTGTCGGTGCCGTGTCCGCGACCACCAGCGCGGATCGAACCCGCCCGGATGCAGTTCCCGACGTGATGCCGGCGGACGTCGTGGTCATGCCGCCGGCCGCTACCGAGCCCGTGTTCGAGCGCTATCCGGAGTCGGACGTGCAGATCACGTCGGAGCCGATCGAGACGACCGATCCGTCGACCACTGCAGAGGCCACCACAGAGCCGGACAAGCCGACGAGGCCGGACCGGCCGAAACCGACGACCGAGCCGAAACCGACGACCGAGCCGGAGCCGACGCCTGAGCCGACGACCGAGCCTGAGCTCGAGCCGTCGGAATCCGCGGGATAGACCGCATGCCGGTCCCCGTGAGTTCGTACTGCCGATAGGCCTCACTACCCCGTCTCGGGTGGCGTGATTACGTAGCAATTCGGTTGTGTGAACCGCGTGTGAATTATCTCGAGAGTAGTGAATTGTCACCGAATTCCGGTGGCCCGGTGGCGGAATACAGGGCTACCATCGGTCGCATGATCCTCGGTGGTGAACGACCTCGGCTACCCGCCGGGCTCGAGCCGCACGTGTGTTGTATGCGTTGTTCGTAACTCGGCATCGTTCTCTACGGCGCATTCTCGAAGTTGTTGTTACCGACGCACATTCACTCTCTCAAGGATTGCAGGTAGGCTCGATGGACGATTCTCGAACAAGTATCGATTGGGCGGTCGGGGTTCTCATTGCATTACGGGGATATTCCCCGGAACAGGCATTCGAAGAATTGGTCTCGCATAGTTACACGTTCGATGTCAGCTTGTTGCACTCGGCGCGCTCGCTTGTTGCAGCTGCACGAGAAATTGCAGTCGATTCACTGCCTGTGGATGCCACCGAACGTGAGTGGGGCGGACTGCTCGCCGAGCGGCGTCCAGTGGCGCGCGTCGACAACGTCGCCTGACGCCCGCCGCCGGTGCGCGTCGCGTCGACATAAACAAACCAAAAGACTGCAAAATATGGTTTTGACCTACCCAATGCTCGATTTCGACGCTATCATTCACTGAAGTCGAATCGGTAGGGGTAAAGGTCGAGGAAGCCATGAGAACGGTGCTTGGAGTGTCCGTCGGCTCTGCCACGGCGCGTGCGACTGCCCTCGATTCGGCCGACGAGTCTGTCCGTTCGGCCAACGTCGCGCGCGCTCTCGAAGCGTCCGATCACGTGGCAGCAGCGCTCGAGTTGCTGGGGTCGATGGCCGCCGCGCAGCACGTCGAACCCGCAGACACGGTGCTCGCTGTGCCGGACGATCCGGCGTCGCGGGTACGGAACTCCGCGTACGCGGTTCATCGCTCCGATCGATGCGGCATTGTGTCGGAACTGGGTGCGCAGCTGAGGTTTCTTCGAGGGACCGGGCAATTGGACGGACTCCGCACGGTCGCGGTGTGCGACGTGGGTGCCTCCGGTACGACGGTGTCGATCGCCGACCCCGCCAGCGGGCAAGTCTTCTGCTCCAAGCGGACCACGGCGTTCGGCGCGGCCGTGTGCGACGAGGCGATCAAGAACTACCTGCTGACCACCTACGGCGCGGACGAATTGATCTCCAGCGCCACCCTTGACAGCCTCCTGGTCGCAATCGGCTACGCCCGCGAACAGCTGTCGATCCTGCGCGTCGCCGAAGTCCCCGGTCCATTCGTCGGGGGCCCGGTTCGGCTGTGGCGCAGTTCATTCGACGATATCATCGAGCGCTCGGTTCGCTACGTCGAAGGCTGGACGGCCAGCGTCATCGTCGAAGCTCCCCACGCAGTGAACGCCCTCGTCATGGTCGGTGGATGTGCCCATCTGCCGTTGCTGAGGCGGGTATTCCGGCGCGATCTGAGGCTGCCCGTTCTGGTTCCGGCGATGCCCGAGTCACTCACTGCGCACGGTGCAGCGTTGCTCGCTTCCGACGAAGTTAGAAGCCGATCGAGGCGACCCCTGGTCGCCGTCAAGACGATGCCGGCCCAGCCCGTCTTCGTCGGCACTTCCTACGATTCGGTGCCTCGGCACAGGTCCGCCTGACGCTGTGTCGAGGACCGAGTAGCCGTCGGACGGCGCTATGACGTGACACAAGCTCGGTCCCTCGCGTGTACTGTCGGCGCCCGGCCCGGTAGGTTGCCACGAATGAGTGAGAATGTGACCGCCACCGAGACCTTCGACCCAGCAGATCACGTGCGAGCCATGGTCGGGCGTCACTACCGGGCCGCGGACTACTACGAGGTCGGTAGGGAGAAGGTGCGTGAGTACGCGCGCGCCGTGCAGGACTTCAATCCAGTGCACTGGGAGGGAGACGCCGCCAAAGCCCTCGGTTACTCGAACGTCGTCGCGCCTCTGACGTTCATGTCGTTGGTGGGCACGCTCGCGCAGAAGCGTCTGCTGCAGAAGATCGCGGTTGGGTTCGACCTCAGCCAGATGCTGCAGACCGATCAGATTTTGCAGTACCACCAGCCCATAGTCGCCGGCGACCATCTGTACTGCGACGTCTCGCTCGACTCCTACAAGGAGGTCATGGGCAAGGACATGATGGTCACCAAGAACATCGTGTCCAACCAGCGCAACGAACTGGTTCAGACGACGTATACGACGCTGCTCATCGGCCGCGAGGGTGACGTCGACAAGGGCATCGTCGAAGCAGCCGAGAATCTGGTCATGCAGGGCGCAACGTCGCTGGCCGCCCGCGCGGATGCAGCGGAGCACGAGGATGACGAGCAGGTCGAGCATCCACCGCTCATCGTCGTCGACACCTCGTCCTCGCCCACGGTGACGTTCGACAGCGTGTCGGTCGGTGATATTTTGCCGAGCAAGACCTTCCGACTGACCCGCGGCGATCTCGTCAACTACGCCGGTGTCGCCGGCGACGCGAACCCGATTCACTGGAGCGAGCAGTTCGCCAAGCTCATCGACCTGGACAACGTGTTGGCGCACGGAATGCTGACCATGGGCCTCGGTGGCGGCTACATCACCGAGTGGCTCGGCGATCCCGGTGCGGTGAAGGACTACACCGTCCGGTTCACCGCGCCGATCCCCGTCGACGGCCACCGCGCCGCCGAAATCAAGTTCGAAGGCAAGATCAAGTCGCTCGACCCCGAGTCGCGGACGGCCGTCGTCGCTCTCAACGCCACGTTCGAGGGCAAGCGGATCTTCGGTCACCGCGCGACTGCGACGGTCACGTTGGCGTAGGGCGGCAGGCTTGGGCTGCCCGGCTCGGATCGCCCGGCTCGGATCGCTTGAATGGTCCATCCATACGATCAGATAGCCTCTACGGTCCTTTCAAGCGATGCGCGCGTCGGCACCCCACCGCTTGAATGGTCCATCCATACGGTCAGATAGCGTGGGTGGTCCTTTCAAGCGGTGGTCGTAGGTCCTACGGGAACGACTGGAGGATTTCCTCCGACGCGCCGAGGGCGGCGTATCCGTCGACGATCACCCGCCGGCAACCGTCGAACTCGATGAGCACCGTCCTATCGCCGTCGAGGTACGTCGAACCCACTGCGACTTTCGTTGCAGTAAAAGAACAATCAGGTGCGACTGGGAGGCCCGCGACGTCGATGTCGGCTCCGAAGCTTCCGTCGAACCGTGGACCGCTCGCCTCCAGTGAGAACCGGCAGAATCCGTAGGCCACGAAGTCGGAGTCGAGGGTAGTGCTGCCCTCTGCCGGCGGCTCGAACAGTGAGGTGCATCCGCTGACCTGTTCGATCAGAGCGGGGTCCAGCTGAACTCGGTGAGCAACGGTGGACACGGTCTCGAGCTTCTTGATCTCTGCGAGGCCGCCGATCTTGGACATCCCGCACTCGTCCACGGGATACCCGGGCCGTACAGCGCGACCCTGCTCGTCGAGTAGCCACATCTCGTCGATCATCGCCGCGCTGTACGCCACTGTGCACACTTTGAGGGGCCAACTCTCGGGCTCGGAGCGGTCGTTCAACAATCGAAGCGCCGGTCCGAAGTCGCCCTCCCACCTTCGCTCGACATACTCCGCTGTCGAGTCGGCAGCTACGTCGCCGAAGTACGGGTCGCATGTAATTGCGGCTACCGGGACGAA
This sequence comes from Rhodococcus sovatensis, assembly GCF_037327425.1. NCBI lineage: Bacteria > Bacillati > Actinomycetota > Actinomycetes > Mycobacteriales > Nocardiaceae > Rhodococcus > Rhodococcus sovatensis. The sequence goes on from NZ_CP147846.1 coordinate 5,306,867, forward strand.
ATCCTTGGGCACGCGTCCGGTCCCCAAACGGATAGGAGGCGCAGGTCCGGCAGGGTACGGCGGCCAACATCGAAACTCCGACGCGTCTGCGACGTAGGCGTTCGGTCGTGCCGGACCGGGACCAAAATAGTTCCAACCGGTGTATGCGACCGCGACGACCAGGATCAGGACCACCAGCCGTCGGATCATCGTCGCAGCGTATCGTTTTGCGGACGATCTATCCGGAGCACGCCCTTACCCGAGCGGTGACACTATTGTCCAAGCCGGGAATGTCACCCAGGACTCTGACGTCTCCGCAGGCACAGCGACCCTACGCGAGCGGACCGCGATTCGTGCCCGCGGAGACGAAAAGGATGGAACGAGTGGATCTACGGCAGATTGGGCCGGACAGCGCGGTGGCGTCGGGCATCGTCTGGGCATACATGTTCGACATCGTCTCGCGGTGGCACGGGAGACCCGCAACGCAGTTCGAGGTCGAATGTGCACTTGCAGAGGAGCCAGTCGACGATCTTCGCCCTCCTCACGGTTGCCTCGTGGTCGCGTTCGAGGAGGACACTCCTGTCGGTGTCGGCGGACTTCGATTCGTCGACGCCGGAATCGCAGAGATGACAAAGCTTTTCACTGTTCCTGGAAGCCGAGGTAGCGGCATCGGCGCAGCGGTGCTGCGTCATCTCGAGACGGTTGCGCGCGAGCACGGGTGTTCGACGGTTCGGCTGGACACGCGATCGGACCTGACCGAGGCGTGCCGGTTGTACGAGCGAGGTGGATTCGTCCGAGTCGAACCGTTCAACCATTGTCGCTACTCGGATCGCTGGTACGAGCGGGAGCTCCGCACTCGCTAGCTGACGTCGGAGGTGCTCGCGTCGAACAATTCTCGCGCCTGTGCGATCGCTCCCCGGTGCTGCTCGGTCCACGTGACAAGCGACTGAATGGTACTCAGAAGCGTCGTACCGAGTGGCGAAAGCTTGTACTCGACGCGAGGTGGAATCTCCGGGTACATGCGGCGCTCGACCAAACCGTCGCGTTCCAGATTGCGCAGGGTGACAGTCAGCATCCGTGTGCTGATCCCGTCTATTTCGCGGCGGAGTTCGCCGAAGCGCAGCGTGCCCTCGTCCAGCAGCGCGATGACAAGAAGTGACCACTTGTCGGCGATGCGGTCCAGAATCTGTCGGACCTCGCAGTCCTCGCGGCTGTCCCATTGATACGCGTCACGGCCGCCATGGCAGCAATCGGCTGTGACCTGGTCGGTTCCTTGGAGGGAATCGACTGACTTCGAAGTGCCTTCTTGCGCCATCTCTCCATGATGGCCCACGCTCAGGGCGGTTACAAGAAGTAACCGATAGCTCTTTCTTCAGGGGGTGGGTTGTGACCGAACCGAAAGTCGAACTCGATCGAACCGGACGTGCATGGGCCGTGTTGGCGGTGGTGACGGGTGCCCTGTTCCTCGAAGGTATCGACATCGCGATGCTGAATGTGGCTGTTCCCAGCATCGCTGCAGATATCGGACTGTCCACCGGATCTGCCCACTGGGTTATCAGCGCCTATGTGCTGGCGTACGCAGGCTTCATGATCCTGGGTGGGCGCGTCGCCGACGTACTAGGGCGGCGACGGGTGTTCCTGGCTGCATTGACGGTGTTCATCGGGTTCTCCGTGGTGGGTGGGCTGGCGCAGGATTCGTCGGTGCTGATTGCGGCTCGGTTCATCACCGGGGCCACTGCAGGTTTCATGACGCCTGCGGGGTTCAGTCTGCTGACGACAGCGTTTTCCGAAGGGACACTTCGCAACAAGGCTCTGGCGATCTATGGCGCTGTCGGTGCATCTGGGTTTCTGCTCGGAGTGGTGGCCGGTGGCGTGCTCACCTCGTGGGGTTGGCGGACCGTGTTCTTCGCGCCCGCTGTTCTGGGATCGATCTTCCTAGTCGCAGGAGCGGTCTTCATTCCGCGGGAGGAGATCGATCGTGCTCGCGGTCGATTCGATGTCGGCGGTGCGGCTCTTCTCACCGCTGCAATGGTGTCGCTCGTGTACGGCATCGTTTCGCTAGGCGAATCTGTAGCCAACACAGCAGGATTGAGTTCGATCGTACTTGCGGTCGCACTGCTCGGGGCCTTCGTTCTCGTCGAACGCCGGGTAGCCGACCCGCTGATTCCGTCCGGCGTAGTGACTTCGGGATTGCTGCCGTGGGTGACCGCGGTAGGGTTGCTGTTCATCGGCGCGTTCTTCGCATGGCAGTTCATATTGACCTTGTACCTGCAAGAGTTGCTGGGCTGGAGTCCGTTGCACACCGGCCTCGCATTTGCGGCCATGGGGATCGAGCTGGTGATCGCACCCGTCCTGACCCCGCGCCTGGTCGAACGGTTCGGGAGTATCGCGGTGATGGTCGCAGGTCTCGTTGCCGTTGCCGTCGGATTTCTGGTGTCACTGCGCCTGGACGCAACGTCGGGGTTTGCAGACCTTCTGCCCTCGCTGTTGCTACTCGGTGTGGCATTCGCGTTCATCTACGGTCCGTTGACGTCCGCGTCCGTCGAAGGTGTCGAGGAGTCGGCACACGGCGTTGCGGGCGGGATCGTCTACACCGGATTCCAATTCGGTGCAGCACTGGGCATTTCACTGGCCACCATGGTGCTTGTGGCAGGTGGCGACGGTAACCTGGAGATCGACGACTACCGTCGGGCGCTTATCGTTCCAGCGTTGGCAGCTGGGCTTGCCCTTCTGGTCGGTGCGCTCACGTGGTTTCGTCGCCGGGCGAGGAAATCAGTAGCAGGCGCGGCGGAGTGCACACTAGCGTGTCCCGTGTGACGCCTCGACTACGCATTCTCGTGACGGGAAGTTCCGGCCATCTAGGCGAGGCGCTGGTTCGCGTGCTCGGGTCGCGCGGCCACCATGTTGTCGGGTTGGACATCGTGGCGTCGCCGTCCACCACTCACGTCGCGTCGATTGCCGACCGTGCGGCGGTTCGTGATGCGGTGGATGGCGTCGATGCGGTCGTGCATGCCGCGACGTTGCACAAGCCGCACGTCGACAGTCATTCGAGGCAGGACTTCATCGACGTCAACGTATCCGGAACGCTGTCGGGACTGGAGGAATCCGTGCGGGCAGGTGTCGGACGGTTCGTGTTCACCAGCTCTACGACGACGTTCGGCCGGGCGATGACGCCGCCCGCCGGTGCGCCGGCGTCGTGGATCACCGAAGACGTCGTCCCTGTTCCGCGAAACATCTACGGGACGACCAAGACTGCAGCGGAGGACCTGGGTCGGCTGTTCGCGCAGGATCACGGCCTCCCGGTTGTGGTGCTGCGGACTTCGCGATTCTTCCCGGAAGCAGACGACCGACCGGATGTTCGACAGGCTTACTCGGACGCGAATCTGAAGACGAACGAATTGCTCTATCGGAGGGTCGATATCGCCGACGCCGTCGATGCTCACGAATGCGCGCTGGAGTCCGCCCAACGGATCGGATTCGGCCGGTACATCATCAGTGCCACAACGCCGTTCCAGGAATCGGACCGCGCCGAATTGAGGGCCGACGCTCCCGCAGTGGTGCAGCGACTCTTCCCTCGGTACGCACAAATCTACGAGGAGTTGGGGTGGCAGATGTTTCCGAGTCTTGACCGGATCTATCTCAACACCGCGGCTCGTCGGGATCTGGGGTGGCAGCCCGTCCATGACTTCGCCTCAGCCCTGGCGCAGCTCGAGCGCGGGGAGTCGCCGTTCAGTCCGCTCACGTCACAAATCGGGCTGAAGGGGTATCACGACACGCCCACTGGTCCTTACACCCGATGACGCAGACCCCGGTCCTTCCTACAACCGAGATGTGCGTTTACAACGTCGATCCGGGTTGTAAACGAACATCTCGGTTGTGAAGAGTGGGCTCGATCCACGGGTCCTCACACCAGTAGTGGAACGCACACCCCTGTGGTTGATGATCACGACCAGCTGTAGCTGAAGGGCCCGCGGTGGCCGAACCACATCGTCGACGAGCACAGTTGTTCTTTGATGAGTGCGGCAGGGCGGCCGGTGAGCACGGCGCGGGGGCGTGGCGTGTCGTACGAGTTGACCGATTGGAACAGTGCGTTCTTTCTCCCCAGACTGATGCACTGTGCGGCGAATTTTCGACGGACTTCTTTCGGGTCTCTCGCGGCAATGAGGTGCAGGACAGTCTCGGCTGCGTGGATGCCGGATGGGATGGCGGCCTGGCAGCTCATCCGCAGGGGTGACTGCGTGAGGGTTGCTGCATCGCCTGCGCCGACGATTGCGGTATCGCTCGAACTGACGAGAGTGTTGTGTACCGTCAGGGCGCCTCGTGAATCCGTGTCCAGGGAACTCGCCCGAGCGACTTCCGGTACGCCCACCGTCGAAGCGAGAATGGTGAGATCGGAGGCAAGAGAACGGCCGTCGGCGAGTTCGACACGTCCGCTGTGTATGCCGACAACTGGCGTGTAGGCGTGGATCTCGACGCCGTTCGAGGTGAGGTGTCCGTGGATGCGGCGTCGCCCTCGATCGCTCACGGTGGGAGCAAGCTGCTGGTCGGTGACCAGGCGGATGCTGTGGCGTGTGCTCTCGGCAAGTTCGGCGGCCGTCTCGATGCCCGTCAATCCACCGCCGACGATGGTGATCACTGAACCTGTGGCCAACTCCTCCAGCCGATGGCGGGTAATGCGTGCATCCTCGAGAGTGCCCAGTGTGCGAGCATGGGCGCCGGCACCTGGAATAGTGTGTGTGCGGCTGTCGCTACCGACCGCATAGATGAGGTAGTCGTAGTCGAGGGTCTCGTTGGTGTCCAGTCGAATGCGTCGCGCCTGAGGTTCGATTGCTACTGCGGTGCCGATTGTTATTGCCGCGCCCGGTAGCACCGATTCCAGCGGCACTACTGCAGCGTGACCACCGACGACGTACTGGTGCAGCCGTATCCGCTCGACGAACTCGGACCTAGGGTTGACCACCGTGACGTCTGCATCGGACTTGGCCAAGCGTGTGGCGGCACTGACACCGGCGTATCCCGCACCGAGGATCACGACTTTCGGGCTCACGGCGCTCCCTTCGTTGGGTGTCTTTGACTCTACGTACACGGCTGCCACGAAAGGCTCGGATCGAGAGGGATCTCACGCCTGCCCGGGTATCGGCCGAAAGCGAACGTTGTAGTCGTTGCACTGCGGTTAGTGTTGAGCAGTGATCATCTGGTTGAACGGGACTCACGGTGTCGGTAAGTCGACGACTAGTCTGCGGGTTCAACAGTTGGTTCCTGACTCGCGAGTGTTCGACGCAGAAAAGGTCGGGGAGACACTGATGGACATCAAGCCCGGATTGCCGGCGACAGACAATTTTCAGCATTGGCCACCGTGGCGACCGCTGGTGATCGAGACGGCTCGTCGGATTCTCGACTACACGGGCGGGGTGTTGGTGATGCCGATGACTGTTCTGACCGAGGCGTACTGGGACGAGATCAGCGGTGGCCTTGCCGAACATGGGATTCCCGTGAAGCACTTCGTGTTGCACGCCGATGAGGCCAGCTTGCGTCAGCGCATCATGGACGACGCGATCATGGGGCCGTCGACTTTTCGGCTGAGCCATCTGCAGACGTATGTCGATGCAGCCGAGACGTGGCTGCACGCCGCCGGCGAAGTAGTCGACACATCCGGCATCGGTGCGGCCGACACAGCTCGTCGTGTCGTCGATGCACTCGGCGGAGCGTAAATTCGGCGACAGCGGCTGTCGTCGCAGCCATACTTACCGACGTGACAACGGTCGAGGTAGTCGTCGCCCACGATGAGCGTGCGACGGTGCGTGTCGGCGGTGTGTTCTTGAAGGTCGACGCCGACCAGTCGAACACCGACGTCGAGGTCGAAGCTATGCGACGGGCACCCGTCCCGACTGCGACGATTCTGTGGCGCAAATCGCCGGTGCTTGCGCTCGCCGCTGTTCGGGGTACTGCCCTTGCCCATCTCGGTGAACCGTCCACAGCCTCACCAGCGGCGTGGGCTGCAGCGGGACAAGCGATACGGAAGCTGCACGACGCACCGTTGCCGCCATGGCGAGGCCGCAGCCTCGATGAGCTTTCCAGTGAACTCGACCGCGAATGTGCGTGGCTGAACAGGAGCGGGATAGTCCCAACCGCCGTCGTCGAATACAACCGACGAATTGCCGAAGGTGCACTGAGACAGTGGACGCCGGTGTTCACCCACGGCGACCTCCAAGCGTCGCATGTGTTCGTCTCCGGCGACGAGGTCACTGGCATTCTCGACTGGTCCGAGGCGGCATCGGGCGATCCCCTCTACGATCTCGCCACAGTGACGCTGGGGCATCCAGAACAACTCGACGATGTCATCGCCGGCTATGGCACAGATGTCGACCGCGAGGTCATCCACGCGTGGTGGTCCTTGCGCAGCTTGAGAGGTGTCCGTTGGTTGGTCGAGCACGGTTTCGATCCGACCGCGCCGGGTTGCGAAGTGGACGTACTGATGAGACAGGCCAATCGGGGCTAGCGGAGAGGCGACACGTCCGGGCCCGCACCGGTACTGAGCCGGTAGTTGTGGGCCAGGGACACGATCAGGCTGGGTGCGCCGTTGACGAACAGCAGTACCGCGATCGCAATTGCGACGGAAAGCCACGGCTGTGACAACCAGTAGATGTTTCCGAATTGGACGGCTGAGACGAGGCTCAGGATCCACCCCACTGTCTGGACACGACGAACACGGCGAGCGGGTCTGACCGGATAGGACCCTGACATCGTCGGCAGTCTACGGCCGTAGTTTTCCCGTGCAGCGAGCAGCGCGGCTGCCGTGTGCAGCACCACGGCCAGCACTGCTGCTGTCGTTGCGATCAGCATGTGCACGTCCTTTCGTCAGCCCCACCGGGAAGTCTCTCATTCTCCCAGCGTGATGTCACGGACGTAGTCGGCGGACCAGAAACAGCGATCCGGCGCAGGCGAGCGCAGAAACCAGCAGTGCAAGAGCAGCTTCGGTGCTTTGGAAGCGCCAGAAGCTACTGTCTTCGAAGTACTCGATCTCGAATCGGTCGGCGCCTTGGCGTCCGATGCACTGGTTGTGGCGGACGATCTGCTCTTGATTCAGCGCGTCGGATCGCCTCTCCCAATCGGCGTAGGTCTCTTCTGGGCGCTGCTGCATCTCGTTCCAGAACGACTCGTCCTCCGCGCAGAGCGCGTAGTCGATGTCGACAACGTTGCCGTCGACGTCGACATAGTTCTGGCCGATGGTCCACCTGGACGCGGGACCGTACGAAATGAACTCGCCGGACTGCACAAGGTCGACGAGCGGCTGGCTCTCCACCAGCGGCGTCGCATAGTGCTGGCGGACCACGGTGGATACGAGAACCGAGAGGCCGACGGTCGCGATCAGCGTCAGGGCCATTGCCCCGATAGTGTTGCGCAGCAACAACGCACACATGCTGCCGATCATCAGTGCCACCGCAGTGTAGGCGGCAGGCATCAGTGCCTCGGTTTCGAAGATCGGGTAGTCGAAGCGAGATCGCCCGGTACCGCCGGATATGGACCAGAAGCCGGAACTGTCGGGCAACCGAGTCCACGAGAACACGAGGCCGTGCACCAGCATGGCCAGGATGATCGGCACGAATAGGACGAGGACGCGGGAGAAGTACCAGCGCACGCGTCCGACCGACTGCGACAGCGACAGTACGTGCGTTCCGCGTTCGATATCTCGCGAGAACACCGTAACCCCGACGAACAGCCCGATGAGGCTGGGAAGGGCGACCGTGACCAATGTCGTTCCCGTCAACGCGTTCTGCGCCACGCACACAGTCGAATCGACTCCGAAGCAGGAGAAGAACGTGTCGTAACTGTTTGCGTAGGGGTAGTTCCGAAGAATCAGTGACGATCCCGCAGTCACCACTGAAACAAGTGCAACGACTCCGAGGGCGCCGAGCAGAGTGGCGCGGAATTGTCGATATGTCACCCACAACATCACTCCACCCCGCTCAGGTGCGCCAGTACGACGTCGTCGAGAGTGGCTGGAAGGACTGTGGAGTCGGGCCGCGGCCCGCGGATGACTGAGGTCCCGCCGATCACCCCGACTATCTCCCCATCCGGCGCAGACGTAGTTCCCCTCACGACATAGTGTTCGTTCACGATATCCTCGGTATTCCCGTTCAATTGCATTCGGCCACTGCGTAATAGGAGTAGTCGGTCAGCGACGTCGACGAGATCGGCCAGCACGTGGGAGGACAGCACGATCGTTGTTCCTCGGTCGGCCGCATCGCTCATGAGTAGCTGTGCGACAGCGCGTCGGGCGACAGGATCGAGGTCGGCGAGTGGTTCGTCGAGCAGCACGATCTCTGGAAGTCGGCCCAGCACAAGCGCAATCGCGATGCGAGTCCGCTGTCCCGGCGAGAGTCGCTTGATCTTCGTGCGCTGGTCGAGGCCGGCCTCCTCGACGATTCTGTTGGCGTAGGCGTCGTCCCATCGGTCGTTGGTGTCGCGGCCGAACCGCAGCATTTCGGCGATGGAGAAGCGTGCGAACAACGGCTTGTGCTGAGCCAGATACGACAGCCCGGGTGCGATCCCGCGGTCGTCGACCGAGTGTCCGAGGACTGTCACCTCACCTGCATCGGCATGCAGCAGTCCGACGATCATCGACATCAGCGTCGTCTTGCCTGCACCGTTGGAACCGACGAGTGCGGTGATCGAACCCCGCGGCAGCGAGAAGGAACACTGATCGACTACAGGCCGACGGCGAAACGACTTGCTGAGCTCCGAGACCTCGAGCACTGTATCCGTCACGTCTGTGGTCCTTCCGGTTCGGGGAATTCACGGTCGAGTGCAGCGGCGAAGAGGGCTTCGAGGTCGGTGCGTTCGAGGCCGGCGCTCGCGCCGTGGCCCACCCACGTGTCGAGTTCTGCAGCGAGCGCTGACTTTTCGGCCATGCCTGCCTTGACGAGTGTGCCGGTGACGAACGTGCCGAGGCCAGGCCGCCCCTCTGCCAACCCGTCGTGCTCGAGTTCCTTGTATGCCTTCAACACGGTGTTCGGGTTGATTGCGAGCGTCGAGACGACGTCTTTCGCTGTCGGCAGCTTGTCGCCGACAGCGAGGTCCCCGCGTCGCAAAGCGTGTTTGACCTGTAGGACCAGCTGAACGTACGTCGGAATGCCCGAGCGTCGGTCGATTCGAAATTCGATCACCCTGCACCCTTTCACTAATGTTGTAGGTAATTAAAGTCATGGGGTAACGCTCATGTCAAGTACGCAGCTACCCTCGGGTATGGCCGTTTTGCAGAACCACCCCCTGTCCGGTTTGGAGAGCACGTACGCCGACGAGCTCGCCGAACTCACCGTGCGCTGGCAGGGCGCTGAGGCCCCGGATCCGACGCTGTTGGTGGTGAACGAACAACTCGCGCAATCACTCGGGCTGGACGTGGACCGACTGCGTCAGGAAGTTGGGATCTTGTCCGGCGGCGTTGCACCGGCAGATTCCACCCCGGTTGCGATGGCGTACGCCGGCCACCAGTTCGGTGGGTATGCACCGCTCCTCGGCGACGGTCGCGCTCTGCTACTCGGGGAGCTGCACGACAGCGAGGGACGGCGCGTGGACCTACACCTGAAAGGTTCGGGGCGCACACCGTTCTCGCGTGGCGGCGACGGTTATGCGGTGGTCGGTCCGATGCTTCGGGAGTACCTGATCAGCGAGGCAATGTTCGCTCTCGGTATTCCCACGACCCGCTCGCTGTCGGTGGTCGCGACCGGACGCGGCGTGCTGCGCGATGGTGTCGAGCCCGGTGCCGTGCTGGCCAGGGTGGCCTCGAGTCACATTCGCGTCGGGACGTTCGAGTTCGCGGTTCGCCGAGAGGGTGCCCTGGGCCCACTCGCGGACTATGCGATCGCCCGTCACTACCCCGAGCTGATCGATCGGCCCGACCGCTACCTCGCGTTCTTCGAAGCGGTGGTGGAAGCGCAGGCGTCGCTGGTGGCGCAGTGGATGCTGGTCGGCTTCGTGCACGGCGTCATGAACACCGACAACACCACCATTTCCGGACAGACTATCGACTACGGTCCGTGCGCGTTCCTCGACGCATACGACCCCGCCGCGGTGTTCAGTTCGATCGACCAGCGCGGCCGCTACGCCTTTGGGAATCAGCCTGCAGTGCTGACGTGGAACCTGGCTCGGTTCGGCGAAACTCTTCTCGGGCTGGTGGCAACTACCCCGGACGACGCAATCTCGTCGGTAACAGCAGTTTTGGAGTCTTTCTCCACGCGCTACGACGCCCACTTCGCGGCCGGGATGGCCGCCAAACTCGGTCTCGGAGCTTACACCGGCACACTGGTAGACGATCTGCTGACGATCATGGAGGACCACCGAGCCGATTGGACCGGCACCTTCCGTGCTCTTGCCGGCGAACTCCGGGGCAATCCGGGCCCGCTCGATTCGTTGATAGCGCGCGAGCACATCGGGCCATGGCTCGAGCGCTGGCGCAGAGAACTCGCGGGCCAGGATGTCTCGACCGTCGCCGACGCCATGGACCGCGTCAATCCGGTGTACATACCGCGCAACCACCGCGTCGACGCTGCGCTTCGTGCCGCGACCGACGGCGATCTGGGACCGTTCGAGACGCTGTTGGATGTCGTGACGCACCCGTTCGAACGTCGTGATGCGTGGTCGGATTACGCCGGTGCCGCACCCGAGGATTTCAGTGCCGGGTTCCAGACATTCTGTGGGACGTGACGGCTCAGCTCACAGAGCGCCTGGCAGGTTCAGTGCGTGCGCCAATCCATTGCGTTCTGCGCCCTTGGCTGTGCGGGGTCGGGGGCCCAGATCTGTTGCGGCAGATCACCGAGATCGTGCACGTCGATGCCGACCTCGATGAGCGCCGTCGACACGCCGGCGTCACGGAGAGCCTGAGGTGCCTGATCCTGTCCTGCGGCGTAACTTCCCGCACTGCTCGGAACGCCGATCACACTGAGGGATGTCATCGCTCGAGCTCATCAAGCACCGGAGATTCCTTACTTTGGATCTTCGTTCGCGAGCGCACGGTAACCGGTAGCTCCGGCGCGATCGACAGCCGCCTTGACGAGACCGAAGACTGCGCCGTGGATCGCTGCAGCGATGAGAACCTCTTGTACGGAGCGGTTGAGGTCCTTCGGATCAGGAGCTTCGACATCGTTGTCTCCGACGTATTTCCATACCTGCTTGAACACCACACCGGCCAGGAGACCGCCGAGCACGCTCATTCCGAGCGACAGCGGCTTGTAGAAGGCTTTGGACACGGTACTGATCGCAGGAACCTCCTCGCGCGCCGTCGACGAAGCACAACCGTCACGAGGACACCCGTCAGGACCGCGCCGACGATGCCGGCCACGATGTTCGGATTGTCCTTCACCGCCTCGGACGCCTTCGACGCCTGCGCCACAGCCTCATTGCGGACCCTGGTCGGGACATCGGCTTTGTCCGCGAGTGCAGCTACGGTCTCGGCGAGCTCGGCGCGTTGTTCTTCCACGCTCGGCTCTGGGTGATTGCTGTGTGCGGATGCGTCCGCGTGCTTGCCGGTCATCGGATTCCCTTCTGTATTGCAGCGATGTCTTCGCTGACGCTGGCGGCAGTGTCCTGGGGAACCGGCGGCACTGCCTTCTTCGCTTTCGAGGCGCCGACGGCAGCCATGATTCCACCCAGCGCGAGCACGGCGACAGCGACGACAAGGGCCGCGAGCCACGCGGAGAGCACCGTTGCCAGTCCCAAGACTGCCGTCGCGATGAGTGTGGCGAGACCGAGGAACACGAGCACGGCGCCTGCTCCTGAGATACCGATCCCGATTCCGACGCGCGTGCCCTTCTCCTTTACTTCGGCCATTCCCGCGTTGATTTCCGTCCGTACCAGCGTGCCGACCTGTTCGGTGAGCCGTTCCACCAACTGCACTGTGGACATGTCGGCGGCTTGACCGTCCTGGTTCACATCGTGATTCATCTTCTCTCCTTGCTGCTTTCGGGTGCGTGGGATTCACGCAGCCGACGCCCCTGCTCGACGACGTCTGCATCCTTTTTGTCGTTCTTGTCGGATACTCGGGTGTCGCGCGGCGGCAGTTGCAACCGCTCCTCGGCGACGATCCCGGCTTGTAGCTGGCGTCCCCGCTCGAGTTCGGAGTCCAACTCCGCACCGAACAGCAGCGCCAGATTGGTGATCCACAGCCACAGCAGGAAGATGATTGCTCCTGCCAGCGATCCGTAGGTCTTGTTGTAGCTGGAGAAGTTCGCAACATAGAAGCCGAATCCGACGGTCGCCAGAATCCATACGATGATGCCGACTGCGGCGCCATAGCTGATCCATCTGAACTTCGGTTGTTGGATGTTCGGTGTGGCGTAGTACAGGATGGCCACGGCCAGGACCACAACTGCGAGCACGAGCGGCCACCGGGCGATGTTCCACACCGTCAGCGCCGTGTCACCGAGCCCCACAATGTCTCCGACGGCAGCTGCAACGGGCCCGCTGATCGCGAGCATCACGGCCGCACACGCGATGAGAATCAACGCGATCAGTGTCACCAGGAGCATCACCGGGCGCAGCTTCCACACCGGGCGGCCCTCGTCGACCTCGTACATTCGATTCATCGCCCGGCCGAACGCTCCGACATATCCCGAGGCGGACCACAGTGCGCCGGCGACACCGATGATCAATGCAAACCCTGCGGTGGGGGCCTGGACCAGCTGTTCGATCGGACCGCGCAACGTGTCCACGGCCGACGACGGTCCGAGGTCTCCGACTACCTGCAACACCCCGTCGACCGTCGCCTGCCCTTGCCCGAAAACTCCGAGGAGTGAGACTATCGCCAGTATGGCCGGAAACAGCGACAGCACTGCGTAATAGGTCAGCGCGGCAGCCAGATCGGTGCATTGATCACGCGAGAACTCGCGCACGGTTTTCTTCAACACGTACAACCACGATGGTTTGGTCAGGTCGGTCGGCGAATCGGCCTTGCGTGGGTCGTCGGGATCAGCGTCGACTGGTGCGGATGAAGCCGAATTTTCTTTCACAACAGGTCCATACCCGGACGGTTCGACTGGAAACACAGGGTTTGAACCATCGAGGGTTTGGAGCATCGAGCATCGGGGATCCGAACAGGATGAAATCGAAGGCGTCGAAGAGCGCGAGAACGATGAAATCGAAGGCGTCGAAGAGCGCGAGAACAAGGTGAGACCGTGCGGATAGCGGTGACGGGTGCGACCGGAAATGTGGGCACCGCACTGTTGCGGACGATCGGCGCCGAGACGGATGTGGTCGGTCTCGTTCGTCGCCCTCCCGCCCTCGTCGAACCGTACGACCGGGCGAGCTGGGCGTCGGTGGACCTGGCGTCAGCGGACTCGGAAAGTACTTTGGCAGAGATCTTTTCGACGGTCGATGTCGTGGTACATCTGGCCGTTTCGTTTCAACCGATGCGCGATCGGGGCTATCTCGAACGAGTGAACGTCGGTGGCACGGCCAGGGTTGCGCGTGCATGTGCTGCAGCAGGCGTGACGCACCTGATCCACATGTCCTCGGGCGGAATCTACTCTGCCGGCGCCTACGGTGTGGAGGTCGACGAGTATTGGCCACGATCAGGAGTACCGACGTCGACGTACAGCATGGACAAGGCGGCGGCCGAGCTCGTGCTGGACCGATTCGAGAGTGCCCACCCGGAAGTGACGGTGGCCCGGGTGCGCCCAGGGCTGATCGGTCAGTACGAGTTCGGTAGTGCCCTGCTGAGATACGCGCTTCCCGACGTCGTTCCGTCCTCGGTTGTGGACCACCTTCCCGTCCTACCGATCGACCGGACGTTCACGGTCCCGGCTGTGCACTCGAACGACGTGGCCGATGCGGTCGTCCGAATACTGGACCGACGCGCGAGTGGGCCGTTCAATCTGGCAGCGCCGACTCCGGTCCGCGCCGATGATGTGGCAGATGCTCTGAGCGCGCGAATTGTCCCCACATCGCAGCGGGTTCTGTCGGCTGCGCTGCGAGCAGGGTTCGCGGTGCACGTATTACCTGTGCACCCCGGGTGGGTCGATCTGGCCTTTGCGACGCCGTTGCTCGACAGTGGCCGAGCTGAGCGCGAACTCGGGTGGGCGCCGTCCGTCGACGGTCCCGAGGTGCTGAGAGAGACGGTGCGCGGAATGCGGGAACGCGCGCACGCCGCAAGCCCACCGATGCGGAAGAGAACGGCCTCTGATCGCGTGCGGTCGTTCGGCCGACGAGGCTTCGTCTCGCGGGGGAGGCCGTCGTGATGGACGACGAAGTCCTGGCCGTCTTTCATCGCGCGTTCGACAGCGCACGAAGTGGAGATGCCGTGTGGCTGCGGGCTTTTGTCGATGCGGGTGGGTCGGTCGATCTGACCAACGACAAGGGTGACACGCTGTTGGTACTCGCGGCCTATCACGTTCACCTCGACACGGTGTCGGTGCTGCTCGAGCTGGGCGCAGAGGTCGACCGGGTCAACGACAACGGCCAGACTGCTTTGGCAGCGGCTGTGTTTCGCCGATCCGAGTCGATCGTTCGTGCTCTGCTCGACGCCGGGGCGGACCCGGCAGCGGGAGTTCGGTCGGCGCATGCGATCGCGCAGTTCTTCGAATTGCCCGAGATGGCTGCGCTGCTCGGCCCGGCGAGTGAGTAGCTACCTTCGGCGGTAGCTGTTCACTCACCGGGTGCCAGCTTCCTACCTTCGGGCCCGCTTCGCCCTGACCGCCGGCTTAGCCTTGACCGCCGGCTTGGCCTTGACAGCCCCGGCCTCCGGCTTCGCAGGCGCGACCTCCGACGCCATCACGGCCGCGGCGCGATCCCACGCCCGGTGCAGCCCGACTGCGGAGAGCACCGCGTCGTTGAACGCCTTCACTGCAGTGTCGCCGACTATCACACCGGGTTCTGTCGTCCCGATACCCGCTCGTTCGAGGATCGCCGTACCGTCACCCCATGCTGCGATCGCTTTGCAGTGACGAAATGCCTCCTGCAGCAACACGATCAACTTGATATCGGTCGATGGTGTCGTTCCGCCTGCGACGACGAATGCGTCGAATTCGATCGAGCGGACCGTCAAGAACGTGCGCTCGACGACCTGCGTCCTGACGCCTTTGCCGAGCACGCCACCGGCGGCGGCGATGACGTGCACCGTCGCCCCCCGCCTCGCAGCGGCTGTGCGGAGCTTGCCGATGCCCGAGAGGTCGGATCCCGAATCGGCGATGACGCCGATCTTTCGTCCCGCGATAGGTCCCGGGGTGTCGATGATCTGGGACAGCGCGGGTGAGACGAACACGTCTTCCATAGGCGTACCGGCGGGCGCAGGAAGCCCGAGTCCTGCGGCGACGCGCTCGCACAGATCGGTGTCGACGTTGGCGAGGACGGCGAGTTCGCGTTCCTTGATCGACTGCTCGAATACCTTGCCCAGTTCGAATGTGAAGGCTTCGACCACATGGTCCTGCTCGATCGCAGTGAGGCTGCGGTAGAACATAGTCGACTGCGTGAAGTGGTCGTCGAAGGACGCCGGGTTCGCACGCACCGCCCGACCCTCGATGACGCGTTCGGTCTGCACGTAGCCGTGATCGTTCGCCCCTGCCACCTCCGGTTCACCACCGTCGACGGTGTTGTTCAGGTATGGGGCAAGTCCGGTGTGCACTGCGGTTTGGTGCATACCGTCTCGCAGCATGTCGTTGACCGGTGCGTGTGGACGATTGATGGGGAGCTGTGAGAAGTTCGGTCCTCCCAAACGAGTGATCTGGGTGTCCAGGTACGAGAACAGCCTCGCCTGCATCAGCGGATCGTTGGTGACCTCGATGCCGGGGACGAGATGCCCGGTATGGAATGCGACCTGCTCGGTTTCGGCGAAGTAGTTCGTGGGATTTCGGTCGAGGGTGAGCTTGCCGATCGGCTGCACTGGAACCAGTTCTTCCGGAACGAGTTTCGTCGGATCCAGCAGATCGATCCCCTGGAAGGTGTCGGTGCCGTCGTCGGGCATGACCTGGATGCCGAACTCGTACTCGAGTGGGGCGCCGGCTTTGATGCCGTCGGCCATGTCGCGACGGTGGAAGTCCGGGTCGACGCCGGCCGCGATCTGGGCTTCTTCCCATACCAGCGAATGCACACCGGCGACGGGCTTCCAATGGAACTTCACGAGTGACGTCTTGCCCTCGGCGTCGACAAGACGGAAGGTGTGAACGCCGAAGCCTTCCATCGTTCGATACGACCGCGGAATCCCGCGATCGCTCATGTTCCACATGACGTGGTGGGTTGCCTCGGTGTGGAGGGAGACGAAGTCCCAGAACGAGTCGTGTGCCGATTGTGCCTGCGGAAGTTCGATGTCCGGTTGTGGCTTTCCCGCGTGTATGACGTCCGGGAACTTGATTCCGTCCTGGATGAAGAACACAGGGATGTTGTTTCCGACGAGGTCGAAAGTGCCTTCGTCGGTGTAGAACTTGACGGCGAAGCCGCGAGTGTCGCGTACTGTGTCCGCGGATCCACGAGAACCGAGAACTGTCGAAAAGCGCACGAACACAGGTGTTGTGCGGCCGCGGTTGGCAAGGAATCCAGCCTTGGTCACCGTCTTGGCGGAGCCGTAGGACTCGAAGGTTCCGTGGGCTGCGGCGCCGCGTGCATGTACGACCCGCTCGGGAATTCGCTCGTGATCGAAATGGGTGATTTTTTCACGAAGATGGAAGTCCTCGAGCAGTGTCGGTCCACGATCACCGGCTTTGAGTGAATGGTCGGTGTCGGGAACGCGTACACCTTGGGCCGTGGTGAGGAAGTCTCCGGACTGCGCGCGGCTGTCGTGCGACCCGGTGGGGCCGACGGGTGCGGGTGCAGATTGGTCTGGCCGAGGGAGCGGTGGCATAGGACGACAACTTTCGTCTGGGATGGTTCGCGAACGCTGGGGGACGGAATCGAACGACCCTCGAAGGAGGGTCGTGACCTTCCGCCTGCGGCTACTGCTCAACCACGCCTCGTTGTAGTACCCGATCCGAGTTGTTCCAATCGCGTCGGTCAGGCCGGACTGGTACTCCTTTCAGCGAGCAGCGCGAGCCGACGCAGCGCCTCGGTGTTTCTGGGATGGACGAGCACGTGCTGGACCGAGTCGGGGATCAGGTTGAACGGCGGCGTCAACGCATGCTCGATCATCTCGATACGGCATCCCGCGGCGAGCGGGGTGAGCCGCAAGGTGATGTGTGCTTTGCCGTAAGGCATTGCCCTGGCTTCCAGGTTGAGCTCGCGACCGTCGTGACCGCCCAACGACCGCGTGTGGTCGCTCAACACTGCCGGCCATACGCCTACGGAGTGATGAATCTTGGATCCTTCCGACGGCCAGTCCGGATCGACCGCCCGGATGCGCGACGCGCCGACCACCCACGTCGCATAGTTCCAGCCGTCGGACAGCACGCTCCATACCTCGTCGCAACTTGCCGTGGTCTCGCGAACTGTGGCCATGTTCTCGCCCCTTCTGCCGGGATGAATGTTGTGAGGTGCGACGGACGCAGTCGACGGGTGCCCGTCGCGAGGGAATCCAAAACTGTCCGCAACTGGGATCGGCGCGTCGGCACGTGTATCGAGCAGCTAGCGGGGTTTCCGCCGTTTCGACGACCGGGAGGCGTCTGCGGTCGTCGTGCAGCTGTGTAGGTCGACGACTCGGTCGGCGACCGAGTCCACCACGTCCGTGTCGTGACTGATCACCAGTAGCGCCAGGTGTTGGCTGCGCGTGAGATCGGTCAGAACGTCGAGCACGTGCCGCTGGGAGATCGCGTCGAGGCCGGTGGTGATCTCGTCGCAGATCAGGACCGTCGGTGTCGTTGCCAGGGCTCGGGCGAGCGCGGCGCGCTGCGCCTCGCCGCCGGAGAGGGCCCCGGGGCGCTGGTGTGCGATCTGTTCGTCAAGGCCGACTTGTTCGAGTGCGCGTCGGGCTGCCGCGACCGCCTCCCGGTCAGTGGCGCCGCGCAGGCGTGTCGGTCCACGCACGATCTGTCCCCACACGCTGCGGTACGGGTCGAACGCGGCCTTGGCGTCCTGGAAGACGTATGCGATGTCAGCCACCTGATCGCGGGTACGCCGCTGCACCGATCCCGCGACCGGAACCCCGTCGAGGAGCACTCGCCCGGCTGTGGGTGGATGCAGACCCGCGGCCACCCGCGCGGCGGTGGACTTGCCGCACCCCGACCGGCCGACCAAGGCCACGCATTCCCCCGTGCCTATCGACAGCGACATGCCCTCGAGTACGGCGGTTGTGCGATACCCGGCGGTGACAGCGTTCAGCTCGAGTCGGGTGGCGGCCGGGGTTGTGTTGTTCTTCGTTGCACCCGCCCGTGGGACCGGTGACAGGGCAAGGGCAGGCAGGATCGTGGTGCCGCCGGCGTTGATCACCTGTCCCTCGGCCATGACGATCACGTGCTCGGCGACCTCGCGAACAGCGTCCAAGTCGTGGGTGACGAGCACGATTGTGAGCCCCTGGCCACGTAGTCGCAGGATCTCGTCGAGGATGGCTGCCCGGTTGAGCGGGTCCTGTCCAGTAGTGGGCTCATCGAGGATCAGACACGTTGGGTCGGTCAACAGGGCTTGCGCGATCACGAGGCGTTGTTGCTGTCCGCCCGAGAGTTGGTGGGGGTAGCGGCGCAGCATGCCCGGATCCGACGGGAATCCGGCCCGCCCGAGGGCGTCAGGGACGCTCGCCCGGTCTCCTTGTTGCTGGGCGGCGCGGGCAATGTCGCCGAGGACGGTGCCGATTCGCAGCGCCGGGTTGAGCACCGAGGAAGGCTGTTGGGGCACGTACCCGCACCGCACCCCGTCCATGCGGACGCTGTCGGTTTTCAGCTCGACGCCGGGCCGTTGCTCACCGATCAGGGCGAGTGCGGTGGTGGTCTTTCCGCTGCCGGAGGCGCCGACGAGTGCGGTAACGAGACCTGCGGGGATGTCGAGGTCGATACCGTCGACGAGGATCCGGTCTCGGGTGCGGGCGGTGAGCCCGCGCACCTGGATCGCGGTGGCACGGGCAGGAGCCGACGCGGCCGCCGGAAGAATGTCGGTCATCGCTGCTTCCTTGTCGGCAATTCGCGGGCGGCCGCGCGGGCCCCGGAGTCGAACAGCAGGTTCACGCCCATCGCGAGGGCAATGATCAGCACCGCAGGCACGATCACCCCCCAAGGGACGAGGGTGAGGCCGGCGCGGTTGCGGTCGATCATCACGGCCCAGTCGGTGCCGGCGGAGTCCGCGCTCACCCCGAGGAAGCTGGCAGAGGCCACGAGATAGATTGCGCCGACGAATCGCAGGCCGGCGTCTGCGGCGAGGACCGGCAACAGTGAGCGGCCCAGGTAGCCGAGGTGGCGGCGCCACCAGGTTTCGCGTTGCAGGATCAGCGCTTCCATGGCCGGAGTGTGTGCACCGTGCAATGCGCTGGCCCGCACCAGACGCGCGGCATCTGGAAACAGCAGAATCGCCACCACCGCAGCGAGCACAACCTGATCGGCGTCAGTGATCGCGACGATCAGCAGTAGCAGCATCATCGACGGCAGCGACAGCAACAGGTCCAATGGCCGCATCAGCATCTCGTCGACGATCCGGCGTCGGGCGGTCGCGGCCGCAACTCCCCAGGGAACGGCGAGCAGATAAGTCAGCACTACCGCGGTCGCGGCCACCAACACCAGTGAGCGTCCGCCGAGCAGTACCTGGGTCAATACGTCGCGGCCCTCGGAATCGGTGCCGAGTAGCCACTTCTCACCTTGGGCGAACGCCGGACCCCGGCTGGTGTCGCCGGCGATCAGGGGGCCGAGCACCGCTACCGCGAGCGGGACCGCGGTCAGCCCGACGCCGACGAGCATCCGCGCCGGAATCTGCGTTCGATCGGGGGCACTCATCCGGCGACCCCTGCCACCGGATTGAGCTGGTAGGCCACAATGTCCGCGACGGTGTTCACCGTCACCGTGACCACCGCGAACAGCGCCACCAGCCCCATCAACAACGGGAGGTCGCGGCTACTGACTGCAGCGAGCAGCACCTGGCCGAGTCCGCCGAGTGCGAACACCGCTTCGACGACCACGACGCCGCCGAGTAGCCAGTCGGTGACTCTCGCGAGGTGCTGGGTGGCTGGGGTCAGAGAGCCTGGCAGGGCGTGCCGCCAGAGCACCCGGCGCATCGGTACCCCGAGCCGGAGGGTGTGCCGGATGTACTCCGATTCCAACGTCGTGATCATCGACGCGCGGACCAGTCGCGTCAGCGAGCACACCGGCCGGATCACCAACACCAGCACGGGCAGCACCCATAACTGTGGGTCCAGCAGCAGCGACCCGCCGGCGCCGACCGCGGTGGGTGCGAACCATCCCAACCAGACCGCGAACACCGCGACCAACACGATCGCCATCGCGAACTCCGGTGCCGCGTAGAGGGCTACGGCCAGGGTGGTGATGGTTCGGTCGACCGGGCGGTCGCGGCGCGCAGCGGCCACCACCCCGAGGAGAAGCGCCAGCGGCACAAGCGCCACGAACGCGAGCGCGGCGAGCGTCAGTGTCGGCGCCAGCGCCACCCCAAGCATGTCGGCGACTGGACGCCCGGAGACCGCCGAGGTGCCCAGGTCACCGTGCAGAATGCCGGTCAGCCAGTGCCCGAACTGCACCGGCAGCGGCCGGTCCAGGCCGAGGAGCTCGCGCAGCTGCGCGATCCGTTTCGGGTCGGCGTCGTCACCGGCAATGACTACCGCGGCATCACCCGGAAGCGCGGCGGCGATGGCGAAGACGACGACGAGTACCCCCAGGACCTGGGCAACTCCCACCGCGAGCCGGGTTCCGGCGTAGCGGGCAAGGATCACCCCAGCCAGGCCTTGTCGAACCGGGCGTATCCGAGGGTGTTGGTGGGAGCATGAGGGGACATGCCGGCCAGATTCGGTGCCAGACCGTGGAGACCGTCGGAGAACCCCCACACCAGTAGACCCCCCTCGCTGTGTAGTTGGGACTGCATCTGCTGGTACGCGCCGACCCTGGCTTCCTCGTCGGTGGTTTCACTTGCGGTGGCGAACAACGCATCGAAGCCGGGGCGACGCCATTGGGTGTAGTTCTTCGACGACGACGTGAGCATCCGCTGTGCTAGATGAGTTTCGATGGGCATGGCCCCGGACCGGAAACTCGACAGAACACCCTCGTCGAGGGTTCGAGTCCAATATGTCGAGCCCTCGCCGACTTTCACGTCGATTTTCAGTCCGGCTCGTCCGGCCTGTTCGGCGAGGATATTCGCGGCCTCGACGAAACCGTTGGTGGCACCGGTGGTCTGAATTTCGATGGCGGTGTTGAGGGCGCCGGCCTTGCGGACGAGTGCCTTCGCCTCATCCAGGTCCAGCGTGCGTTGGGGCAGATCACCGGCGTAGTACTTGGCATCCTTGCCGAACAGGTCGTTGCCGACTACCCCGGTACTACCGAGCACGGTGGACACCAGCTCGTCGCGGTCGACCAGGGCGAACATCGCCCGCCGCAGATCCAGATCGTCGAAGGGCGGCCGGTCCACCTTCATCGCGAACCCGGACATCGCACTGCGCGGCGACCGCAGAATCTGCACCCGGGCATCGGAGTCGTAGGTGCGGGCCGAGGTCACCCCGAGGTCGTCGGCATACTCCACCTGTCCGCCGAGCAGGGCGTTGATACGCGCGGTCTCGTCCGGGGCGGTGAGGATCTCCAGTTCTTCCAGACGTGGGGCACCGTCCCAGTAGTCACCGAACCGGGCAGCAACGAAGGATCTGCCCGGCTCGAACGAGACGAAGGTGAATGGCCCGGAGCCGACCGGACGGCTGAAGTCGGTGGTGCCCTCGGGAATGATGTAGGCGCCGAACGCAGCGAGCACGTTCGCCAGGTCCCCGCACGGGCGGGCGCACACGAATTCGATGGTGCGCTCGTCGATGGCACGGGAGCGGCCGATATCGATCACTTCGAGCGACGCCCGCGGACGCAGCGCGTTCTTCGGGTCCAGGATCCGCTGGTAGGAGTAGAGCACGTCCGCGGCCCGCACCGGTCGGCCGTCGTGAAACACCGCCGGGCGCAAGTCCACGGTCCACACGGTGGCGTCGGCGTTCGCTCGCCAGGCGGTGGCCAGCCTGGGAACTGGGCCGAGGTCGTCGCCGTATTCGACGAGTTTGTCGTAGAGCGCGTTCGAGCGGGCAACATCGGCGTACAGGTTGGTCTTGTGCGGGTCGAGCACTTCCTGCGCGCCGCCGCCTGCGAATACCGCCCGCAATCGGCCGCCGTCCCGGGGCACCTCGGTCGAGGGCGCGGTGTCACCGCCGGTACTGCAGGCGCCGAGCAGCACGGTGCCGCCGACGGCGGCGCCGAGACCGAGGAAAGAACGCCGACTCAGATGAGGCAGCGGGGGCAGTGCGGATCGGGGGATCGGATTCATCGGGGGTTTCTCCTTGAGCAGTGAATTCGAAAGCGGGGTAGGCGGAATGATCAGATGGCCTCGGCGATCACATGCATCCGGTCGCCGGACAACGTGCTAGCACCGGCACTGAGATCCGCGAGTGCGGTTGGGCCTGGCCAGCCTGTCTCGGTGCGGGGACCGTGGGTGTCGAACATGGCGCGCACCGCGAATCCGGCGCGGCGCAGATGACCTGTCAGCTCGACGGGGAACAGCAACCGCCAGGCCGAGGTCTGGACGAGCGGTTCGACGGAATCGGGGATCTGCCACTGCCTGCGGCGGCGCAGTAGCTGGGCGGCGTGATCGATCCACAGGGTGGTCTCCGCCCGCCAGCTGTGCCCTTGCCAGGTGAAGGAAGAGTGGGTGGGGGCGCCGAGAAGTTCGGTGCTGCCGAGGAAGAAGGCGCCGTTGCGCATCTCCGCGATCAGGAACCCACCGGCGCGTAGGTGAGACCGAGCGCAGCGCAGGCACGATTCCAGTTCGTTGTCGGTGTGGCAGTACAGCAGGGCACTGTCGAGGCAGGTGATGGCGTCGAAGTTTGCACCGACTTCGAAGTCCCGCAGATCACCGACTGCGGCGGTGACGCCTTCGTACTTCTGCTGCGCGTAGCGCACCATCGCCGAGGACTGGTCGATGCCGTGGCAGCGATACCCCTTTCGGGCTAGGTATCCCAGGTCGCGGCCGGTGCCGCAGCCCAGGTCCAGCACCGACGTCGGGCGGGTCACCTTGTCGAGCACCCCGGAGCGTGAATATGCCCGCAGGATGTCGTCGACGAACCTTGCAGCGGTGTGGTCGGGGTCGGGAAAGCGGGCCTCGTACAGTGCCGGGTTGTCGGTCAGCAGGTTCCGCGCCTCGGCTGCTGTCATATCGGCGTTCCGGCCGGGTCGGCGAGCAGATTACGACGGTGCAGCAACCACACTGCGGCCGCCGAACCCCAGGCAAGCACGATGCACACCAACGCGCCGGGCCAGCCGTTGCCCAGGTCGATACCGTATCCGATCAAGGCGTTTCCGCCAGCAGCCGCGATCCCAGAGACGAGGTAGAACATTCCGAACAGGGTCCCGGAGATATTCGAATTACCGTATGCAGGAATCAGTTCCATCACGAATGGCTGCGCGATCATGATTCCGGCCTCGAGAATCAGGGCGGAGAGCACCAACGGTGTCAGCGCCAGGGCGATTTCACCGACGCCGTGACCGCGATCGGACCACAGGACCGGAAGTAGTGCCACGAACGCGGCCCCCATCAACACGAGCCCCGCGGTGATGGCGATGCCCCGGTGCGTGCGGTGATCGAACCAACGTGTCAGTCGAACCTGAGCGAACAGGCTGAAGATCGTGGTGCTCAGAAACAGCACCGCGACCGCACCACCCCAGTCGGTGATGCGTCCGGCCAGTACCGGATACACCAGATACATCTGTGTCTGCAGGGCGAACATCCCGAGCATGGCAACGGTGAACAAGACGAACCTGCGGTTGGCCAGGACCGCTCCCCAACCGCGGAGCACCGTCGTGTCGGCGGGTTCGACCGGGTGGGCGGGCAGGAACCGCAACTGCGCCAGCGTGAGGGCGGCGAAGATCACGGCCGCCGCGATCGCGACGGTGCGGAAATCTACTGTCAGCAGGGCGCTGCCGATCAGCGGCCCGGACAGCGCCCCGGCTTGGGCGAAGACGTTGAACACCGAAAACGCTTCCGCCCGCCGGGTCGGTTCGGCGACCGCGATATAGGACCGCACAGCCGGGTTGAACAGTGCCCCAGCCAGTCCCGACAGGACCGAGGCGAGCAGTAACAGCGGCACGCTGGTGCCGAAGGCGAACACCGCGAAGCCCACCGAACGCAGGGCGCAGCCGACGATGATGACCCGATGCGGTCCGAGCCGGTCGGCAGCGGTGCCTCCGATCAGGAACAACCCTTGCTGGCTGAGGGTGCGGACACCCAGGACGAGGCCGGTGATCGCCAGGGACAGGCCCAGATTCCCGGTCAGGTGCATCGACAGGAAGGGCACCAGCATGTAGAAGCCGGTGTTTACGCCGTACTGGTTGAGCACCAGTAGCTGCACAGAGCGGGGAAAGCTGCGCAGGAGCGCGAGTGTTCCTGCCCGAGAATGTGTTTCGGTCATCACGACACCTCGTTCCATGCGCGGCGCACGCCCAGCCCGTTTCGCCCGCTCGGGTGCAAGACGCCATCTTCGCCGCCTAACCCAGTCCACGGGTCCTGGGCGAGCAGCAGGTGCCCATCCAGATCGCACCACCTCGCCAGCGATGCCAGGTGCACCGCTGGCGCGATACTCAGCGAGCTGCTCACCAGGCAGCCGAGCATCACGTCCATGCCGCGGTCGCGGGCCGCGGTGGCAAGTTCGTAGGCCCGGTAGATGCCGCCGCACTTGGGTAGTTTGATATTCACCGCATCCGCCAGACCGCAGAGCCCGTCGAGATCGGACAGCGTGTGGATGGATTCGTCTGCGATGATCGGAATCTCGCTGCGGCTACGCAGGTCTCGTATCCCGTCGAGGTCGTGGGCGGGCAGCGGTTGTTCGAGCGCTACGACGGGCAGCCCACGTATGTCGGCGAGAACCGAGAGGGCGGTTTCCGCGGTCCAAGCTTCGTTCGAGTCGACTATCAGTTCGGTCCCGGGTGCCGCCGCGGCGACCGAGATGAGCCGCCGCACAGACTCGGACGCGTCGCTGTCCGCCTTGACCTTCAACAGGCCGAATCCTTGCCCGACCAGATCGGCGGCCTCTGCGCCCATCTCCTCCGGTGTCCCGATCCCGACGGTGCGGGCGGTCGGCACCTGAGCGAGCAGCGGCAATCCAAGGTAGGTGGCGACCGAGACTCCGTCCCTACACGATCGGAGGTCGGTGATCGCGGACCACACCGCTGCCGCGACCGCCGGATGCGTGTGGGCAAGAGCGTCGTCCAGGCTGATCGAGTCGTCGCCCCGCACGCCGACTGCACGGAGTTCGGTGTCGATACGCGCCACATCCAGTCGCGCGTATACCGAGGTGACGACTTCACCGTGGCCGCACAACCCCGTCGCGGGGTCGGTCGCGGTGACCGTGATGGCATCGCGAGTGGACATGACCCCGCGGCTGATCCGGAATGGGGTGGCCAAGACGAGGGTATGGACGGTCCAGGTCAACTTCATGCCGTCGATGCCTCCGCCGTGTCGATGATCGGGTCCGGTGCCTGCACCGATTGGCATCGGGTCCAACACCCGGTGGGGTCGTGGCAGTCCTCGATTTCGTGTGGTGATGTGCGTGGCGGGTCGAGGAAGCGGTGCCGGTGGCACCAGTCGTCATCGAAGATGCTGCGCAGGTAGCGGTCTGGGCCGTCCGGGAAGATGGTGACCACAGTGCCGGGCCACCTCGCGGCGGCCCACCCGGCGACGGTGGCGGTCGCACCGGTGGACCAGCCGCCAGTATGGAAGCCGCCGCGAGCCAGGGCTCGGCAAGCGTGCACGGCCTCGCGCGGGCCCGCCCAGTGGACTTCGTCGAACATCCCGTACTGCACGTTGCCCGGATGCACGTTGCTGCCGAGACCACGCATGACCCGGTTGGCGGCAGGCTGACCGAAAATAGCCGATCCGACCGCGTCGACCCCGATGATCCGCAGATCCGGCCATACTTGCCGCAACCGGAGACCGACGCCGCTGCTGTGACCGCCGGTCCCGACACTGCACACCAGTGCGTCGGCCCGATCGATTCCGTGCATGGCAAGGCCCTCGACGATTTCGTCGGCCAATCCGTGATAGCCGGCGGCGTTGTCGGGGTTGTCGTACTGGTTGGGCCAGTACGCGCCCGGTTCTGCTGCAAGAATGCGCTGCAGGACATCGAGGCGAGCTTGCTGCCATCCACCGGTGGGATGGGGTGTCTCGACGATTTCGAGGGTCGCGCCCAGTGCCTTCAGGAGATTGCGCATAGCGGGTTCGAGTTCGCGGTCCACCACCAAGGTGACCGGATGTCCCAGTGGTTGTGCGACATACGCCAATCCCACTCCCAGTGTGCCGCTGGTGGATTCGACGATTCGCGCGCCGCCCCGCAACTCGCCTCGACGCCGCGCACCGACCAGCATCGACAGCGCCGACCGAGCTTTGAGGCCGCCGAAGCCGAGCGACTCGATCTTCGCGAAATATCCCGGATGCGGCCCGGGTACCGGGGTGTCGATGCGCACGAGCGGGCTGTGCCCGACCCGTGCCAGCGTTTCGGTCACGGTCATCGCAGACACGATCCGCGATACAGGTGGACCGGGCTGGCATCTCCGGTGAGCCAGAAGAACGGATACGGCTCCGCCGAGAGGGCGTCGACCCCGCACCCGAGCAGCTCCCGGGCGACCGCGGCCCCGCTCTGTGCGAAAACCGTGACCGGAATCGGCCGGTCGGACGCGGTTACCAGGGCGTGCAACCGGTCGAAGGTGCCGTTGCCGAGCATCATTCCGCTGGCCAACACCGCATCACAGTCGTCGAGCGCCTCGGTGAAGTCGGTGACGATTGCCTCGCCCCATTCAGTGACCCCGCCCTTCAGATCGCATGGCACATAGCCCAGACCGCGATCGCGCAAGCAGGCGAGCAGCGAGTTGACCACCCCGATCACCAGCACCCGCCCGTTCTGCGGTGTATCGACCAGCCCAGTTACTGCCCATGCGCGGGCTAGTGATCGCTGCACAGAATCGCCTGCAGGTACCTGCACCGTCTCTGCGCGGGCATCGCTGGAGTGGGGACACAGATGGGCCAGATATGCGTCGAGAGCAGCCACCCGAACGGCCGAATCCTCGTGGTGGAGCAGATCGGTGACCGGCACCCCTGCACAGGCGTGCACCACTTCTGGGTCCATCGACCCAGGTTCTACCGCGCACGAGCCGGTTGCCGCACCCACTCGCAGGCTGAGCACCTGGTTGCGATAACCGCCGCTGCGCCCGTCGTGCCGAACCCCCTGATAGGTGGTGAAGGCGACCGACACTGCAATGTCATCGGCCGGAGCAAGCTCAGGATCGGTACGATACCGATCCAGTAGCGCAGCAATGGTGCCGGCATTCGCCTCGGCGCTCATGGTCATCTCGCAGAAACCTCGCTGTAGGTGACCGAGATCGACGACAACAGTTCCTCGGCAAGTGGCCGGGCCCCGGTGACATCGGGAGAAACGACGATGGCACTACCCAGGTAGCTGTTGTTGTCCACCCCGGCGCCCGTGTGATGACCAGTTGCCTTGAACACCGACGACGCCACCGCTGGATGCGCCGCGACCGCATCCAACCCGTGCAGTTCCGCGACGATTCCCGACTCTTCGGGTATCAGCATGCGCACCGCGGCACTGCGCGGTCGTGCGCCATCGTCCTCGAGCTCCGAAATCACAGCGGCGGGATCACGTCCGAGTGCGAGCTCGACAGCCACTCGCGGCAGGTCGATTCCGGTGACGTGCTTGATCAACTCGGTGATCTGATTGCCGGCCGGACGAGGATTGATCTCGATGATCCGCGGACCGAAGGTCGTCAAGCGCAGCTCGGTGTGTACTACCCCGTGATCGAGTCCGATCGCACTGATTGCAGCCTCGGCGGCAGTGACCAATACTGCACGGTCCCCGGCAGGCAGGTCGGCCGGGAACATATGCCCCGTTTCCACGAAACCGGACACCCCTCCGAGGCTCTTGTCGGTCACCCCCACCGTGTGGATATCGCCGTGTCGAATCCAGCTCTCCACGCTGAACTCCTGGCCGTCGAGCAATTCCTCGAGCAGCACCACTGGGCTGCGATGCTGCCCGCGCGCATTCACCGCGAACCCCCGCAACTCGGCGACCGCATCCTCCACCGTCGGCAAATCATCGGCGCGGCGCACGAACATTCCCGCGCACAGATCCGTGGGCTTGACCACCAGTGGGTATCCGACAGTCTCGGCCGCCGCACGGAGGCGATTCAGGTCGGCGACGGGCGCGGTCGCGTGGCGCGGCCCCGGAATCCCCATCCGATCCAACCTCGCCCGGGTACGTGACTTGTCGCACGCGATCTCGACCCCCTCCGGCTCTGGACCGGGAAGCCCCAGTGCCCTTGCGATTCTCGCTGCGGTGGGCAGGTAGTAGTCGCAGCTGGTCAGAACTCCCGCGATCGGCGCCTCGGCGTCGATCCGGCGTGCCGCGTCGACGGCCGCGTCCGGATTGTTGGTTTCCGCTGTGACTACGGCCCGGCCCCGGCGCAGGGGGTGCGGCGATCCGTCCGGCAAGGATTCCGGGTAGTGCTCCGGTCGCCTCGTCAGGAACGTGAACTCGACCCCCGCATCCGCTACTGCCCTGGGCAGCAGTGTGCCCATCGCGCCGACCCAGCTCTCCACCATCAACAGGTGTGTCACCAATGTCCTCCGCTCCCCAACGCATCCACGCGTGAACAGTAATGACAACCGTTATCAATAGCAAGCGGGGTGGTTCATGCGTCGCCCCTGTCAGTGCTCAGGGTGAGGTTCGGACCTGCTGTCGGGCAGCACTATTCGCCCGAAAATTCTCTCGGAAAGCACTTGGCAGTCGACCGGTGAGAGTGCTAATTTCTTCATTGCACAGTGAAGTAGCAGCCCGCTACAGGGGCGGGTGCAACGTCAGTACAGGAGGTGGTTGCTGTGCTTCGCTTCGATCCGTTTCGTGACCTCGATACCCTCACTGCAGGGATGCTCGGTGCGTCGTCAGGTTCGGACCGTGCCCCACGTTTCATGCCGATGGACCTGTACAAGGTCGATGACCACTACGTTCTGAGCGCCGACCTGCCCGGCGTGGACCCTGGATCGATCGATGTCGACGTCGATCGCGGCACCCTGACGCTGACAGCGCACCGAACTGCTCCGGGTAGTGAAGGTGTGCAGTGGATTTCCTCCGAGCGATTCGCCGGCACGTACCGTCGTCAGCTCTCGCTCGGGGAGGGAATCGACACCGAGAGAATTTCTGCCTCGTACGACAACGGTGTGCTCTCGGTGACCATTCCGCTCGCCGAGCGGGCGAAGCCGCGCAGGATCGAGATCGCGCGGTCCGACGACGCCGAGTCCAGACGGACCATCGAAGCGTCGTAGGCGTCGGCAGGCCGGGGACAGCCGCATTGTCCCCGGCCTCGCTGCGGCGTACGTACAGGCGCTAAAGACCCAATCGATGTAGCAGGACGGTTGCTGCGTCGAGCACGACGTTTCGGTCGTAGGTCAGCCGGTAGTGGTAGGTGTGCCGTCCGTTATCGCCCGGACCGCGGTCCAACCCGACCAACGCTGCCGTCTGGAACGGGGCAACGACGATGACAGACCGTTCCAAGGCCAGTGGATCGGATGCATCGACGGTGACGGCGCGATAGCGCACAGTGGTTCTGGCCGGATACGGCTCGAACACTGCCGTCAGCGCTGAAAGAGCTGCCAACTCGTCGAGGAGCGCATCGAAGGAGCTTCGGTCGCCGTGACCAGGCCCGCGGGTGGCGATGACGATAGTCGACGGCCCCATCGCGGCTGCAGTGCGCAGCAGTCCGATCTCCATCTCGTCGTACAGCGACCGATCGCTGCGCCGTGGCGCTCCGAGAGCACTGACCACTCCGTACGGCGTCACTGCCGTCGGTACGCGGACCGTCACTGCCGGTTCCGGGTGGGCGGGGCGATGAACAGTGCGGGTCTGCGTGAAGCTGGGCAACGGTCCAGGGACGCCGTACAGCCAGCCCTGTCCCTCGGTTGCACCCATGTCCAGCGCCGTGCGCTCGTGCAGTTCGGTCTCGATCCCTTCGGCGAGAATGCGTGAACCCGTCCGATCGGATTCCGCGGCTACTGCAGCGACGATTACCGCAGTCTCTGACGTCGATCTGCCCTGGACCATTCTCATATCGAGCTTGATGACGTCCGGGCGAATGAGAGGCAGCAAAGCCAAGCTGGAGGAGTCGGCACCGACGTCGTCGATCGCTACGCGCCACCCGAGGTGACGAGCGTGCTCGACGGCTCGGAGCAGACCCGCTGGGTTGCGCATCAAGTGGCGCTCGGTTATTTCGACAGTGATCGACAAGGCACCGGCCGCAGCGAGCAGGTCCGCGCAGTCAGCCGGAGGCGGAGCGTCAAGTGCGACCGGTTCTGCGTTGACGAACAAGGCCAGTTCGGGAGGCATATGGGCGTCGAGTGCCCCGCGCAGAGCTGCGAGTCTGCACCGCCAATCGAAGGCGACCGTCGCGTTCATCGTGTGGGCGGCCTCGAGCAATTCGATCGGGCTGGCCCATGGGCTGTCTGCACACGGCCTGGTCAGCGCTTCGTAGCCCACGACAGCGCGGCTGTCGAGCGCGACCACAGGTTGATAAACCGGCTCGATCCCCACCGTCAGCGGCGTCAGCGGCAGTGGCTGGCTCACGTGGCGCCTTCCCTCTAGAACGGATTCCCGACAGCCCCCCAGCTCGCACCATCATGCCCCGCTGGTGGGGACGGGCGCAGAGTCGGGTTATAGAGTTCCGACTACGCGTCGGGCAACGAACGGGAGTTCACGATGGCAGGCGGGGAGCCTGATCTCGGTACAGATCTGTTCGCAGGCCGCTATCGGCTCCGTGAGGTGCTCGGCCGCGGTGGGATGGCCGACGTGTATCGCGCCGACGACCAGGTGCTCGGCCGCTCGGTCGCAGTGAAGATCTTCAGACACGGTCAGCCGCTGAGTGCACCTCGCATCGACGCCGAGACTCGGACCCTGGCTGCGCTGTCGCACCCGGGGCTTGTCACCTTGTTCGACGCTGGGACTGCATCCGGCGGCCCGTATCTGGTAATGGAATTCGTCGACGGCCACACGCTCGGAACGTTCCGGTCCGGACACGCACTTCGGCCCGCAGCGGTGGCCCGCATCGGTCACGAGCTTGCTCAGGCGCTGGCGTACATACACTCTCGTGGAGTAGTCCACCGCGACATCAAACCGGCCAACATTCTGCTCGGTGGTTCGCCCGCGGCACCGACCGTCAAGCTCGCCGATTTCGGAATTGCCCGCATCGTCGATGCCGAAAGGCTGACCGAGCACGGAACAAGCGTCGGCACAGCGCATTACGTCAGCCCCGAACAAGCCACAGGTGTCACTGCCGGACCACCGTCCGACGTCTACTCGCTGGGCCTCGTGCTCATCGAGTGCCTTGTCGGGCGAATGGTGTTCGAGGGCAGTGCCGTCGCGGCGGCCGTGGCCAGGTTGCACCACGATCCCGTGGTCCCGGTCGAGTTCGGCAGTCAGTGGTCCTCGCTACTGACCGACATGACGTCCCGACGCCCGCAGGATCGACCGTCGGCAGCTGATGTTGCGTCCCGTCTGCGGATGGTCGACACCGGTTCGCCGTCGGCAACCGCGGTGATGAAGATCCCGGCCGACGTCCCAGCTGTCGTCCCGTTCGAACGCGATGACGGTCGACGACCAACTCGCGCTTGGGTTCTGCCGATCGCCGCCGTGGCCGCCCTGTTGCTCGCCCTCGCGCTCGGTTGGTCGGCATTCGAGTCCGACGAGTCTCCTGTCCTCGAGCCGGCGGGGCCGTCCACCTCGGAGATTCTGCCGGCACAGACAACCGCGCAGGCCACTGTCGAGTCGGCGCCGGAATCGGTGTCGCTTGCCCCTGTCGTCGTTCCGGCGCCGGTCGTTCCCCTCTCCCCAGAACCCGTGCCTGTGGAAACCGCGAACCCGAACAGCGGCGCTCCGGGAAACAGTGGCAACGGAAACAACGGCAACGGGAACGGCGGTAACGGGAACGGCGGTAACGGGAACGGCGGTAACGGGAACGGCAGTAACGGCAACGGCAATGGAAACAACGGCAACGGAAACCGCAATTGATGCGCGCAGGTGTTCCGACGGCTACGGGCGCGCGAACCTGTTCACTCGAGCGTTTTGCAGCAGGTCCGTAAGGAGTTCGGCGTTCACCGGACGACCGAGTAGATAACCCTGCGCGAGATCACATCCTGTGGCCACGAGCGAGTCGAACTGTGCCTGCGTTTCGACGCCCTCGCCCACAACGGTGACGTCGAAAGCTTTGGCCAGAGCCACGATTGCCGCTACCACCGCTTGCGCGCGTGGATTGGGCAGCGCGGCGATATAGGACTTGTCTATTTTGAAGCACTCGAACACTGGGTAGCGGTCGAGGTACGAGATCGAGCTGTGGCCCTTGCCTAGGTCGTCGAGAAGCAGCGCGATACCCATCTCGTGGAGCGCAGTGAGGGTGTCGGCGACCCGTGCGGTGTCGGAGACCCAGATCGTTTCGGTGATCTCCAGTCCGAGAGCGTGGGGAGGTAGGGCGGTTTCCTCGAGCACTGCAGCGACGTCGGCTGGGAATGCCGAGCTGCGCAACTGCAGGGCGCTGACGTTCACCCTGATCGCAATGTCCCACTCAGCACGCCACTGTGCTGCTTGACGGCACGCCGTCTGCAGCGCCCAGGAGCCGAGAGCTGTTGCCAGTCCGGTTCGTTCGGCAACGGCAACGAACTCCGCGGGCGAGATGGGTCCGAATTTCGGGTGATCCCAGCGTGCCAACGCCTCGACTGCGACGACGTCGCCGGACGCGATGTCGACGAGCGGTTGATAGTCGAGGGTCAATGTGCCGTGGCCGAGAGCGTGTCGGAGGTCGGTCGACAGCAACCGAATGCGTTCGGCGTCGTACATGTCGCCGGTGTCGAACACCGCGTAGCCACCGGAGCCGCTGTCTTTGACGCGATA
Organism: Rhodococcus sovatensis; assembly: GCF_037327425.1. NCBI lineage: Bacteria > Bacillati > Actinomycetota > Actinomycetes > Mycobacteriales > Nocardiaceae > Rhodococcus > Rhodococcus sovatensis. Next base: position 5,339,862 of record NZ_CP147846.1, read on the forward strand.
CATGGCCAGGTCGGCACGGTGGATCAGATCCCGGCGTGTCGTCCCTGGTTCCGACACAGCGATTCCGATGCTGACGCTGAGCGGGGTGGGTGCTTCGCCGGAGGACAGCGGTGCCGCAATCGCTGTCTCGATGTGATGGGCAAGTTCCTCGGCGTGGGCGACGCTGTCGATGCCCTCGCAGATGACCAGGAATTCATCGCCACCGAGCCGTGCGACGGTGTCTTGCTCGCGAGTTGCCGCGGTGAGTCTCCGAGTGAACCGGATTAGCGCGAGGTCGCCGGAATCATGCCCGAGGCTGTCATTGATGATCTTGAAATCATCGATGTCGAGCAGGAGTAGTGCCACTGATGACGAGTCCTCGCGGGCGCGGGCCAACGCGTCGTCGATCACTTCGTAGGCAAGTGTGCGGTTCGGCAAGCCGGTGAGGGCATCGTGCATTCCGCGTAGACGTAGCTGACTGTCGAGGTCGATACGGGTGAGCGCTGTCGACACGATGCTTGTGATCGCAGTGAGGAAAGAGACTTCCCACTCTCGATAGTCGCGCCGGTCCGACGAGTAGATCGCTAGCGCACCCCACAGTATTGCTGTCGAGATGGGCACTGCGACGCCGCTTCGGAGCCCGAGACCGGTCATCGTTGTCGTCTGGAATCGCGTCTCCCCGTCTACGTCGGCGCAGACCACCTGTGTGTTGTGCTTCAGCGCGTACCCGGCCAACGATTCGTCACCGGCGCGCACAACGGCATCTGTTCCCAGCACACGGGTCACGGCGTCGACACGCAGGGTGCTGTCGGTAGAGGTGTGGTGACGAAAGATCACGGCGGATTCGACACCGAGCAGAGAACCGGCAGCTGCTGTTGCGGCGGACAGGAGTTCCGGGAGGTCGGCGTCGACGGCCATCCGGCTGAGCTCGGCCAAGGCCTCCTGTTCGGCTGCGTGATGCTGAGCTGTGACCGCGGCTGCCTCCAGTTCGGCGTCTCGTCGATGTCCGACGGTGCGATCGCGAATGATCGACGCGATCAGATCTGGTCGACCCTCCGCGCGGCGGACGATGAAACAGCAGACGGCGGCAGGTATGCCTGCGTCGGTCACGTGATGCCGTAGCTCGCTGCGGCCTCGCCAGAAACCGTCGTCGCGCAACGCGCTCTCGACCTCGCGTGCCACCTCCAGGCCGCGTGCGGTGAAGAACTGCGCAGTGGTCATCGGGGGGTTGGTGGGAAGCTTGTCGAGACCGACGAGAGCCAGGCCGGAGGGATTGACGTAGACGACTTCTCCCTCGAACTCGGAGAGGGCAACAAGGTCAGGGGACAGCTCGAGTAGTCCCCGCAGAATTGCGGGGTCGTCCGTTGGGTCGGGCATAGGCCATCCGTTCGTATCCACACGGCATCAGTGCATCGAGCTGGGCCACGTCGTATCGTGTCAGGTCACAACGATCGGGAGACCTCGCTGTCATCCGTCACGGTGTCATCGCCGCGCGGCGACAGAATGTTTCCCCGGACGCCCGAATACCAATCATCGTTGTTGTGAAACACGGCTCTCGATTCCGGCGAGGAGGTAGTCCACGCCGGCGAGGAATTGCATGCGGTCGTCGTGCCCGGGCACTTGCGCAGCTATCCGGTGAAGAAAAGGGAAACGTGCGGGGTCCAGCTCGGTCCACCGGTGTGCGACCGAGGCAAGGGCCGTTGTTCGGTCGGTCTCGTTCCCGTGCAGTCGGGCGTTCGCTGCGTTCGCCGCGTTCTGCCCGGCGGCGCCGAGGACGAAGCTCACCAACGCAGAAGTCGCGTCGAAGAGCGCCCGGTCGGGCACACCCAACGCTCGAACCTGGGTACCGAAGACCTCGAGAATCCTCGCGGTCGCCATCTGCCCGATCTCGCGGGCGAGTTGAGCACCGATCCACGGGCGCGCATCGATGGCGTCGAAAAGTGCGAGTGCAGTCGTCGTGATCGACGCGCGCGGGCTTGCCTCGTCTGCTGTGTCGGCAAGGATCCGGGTCACCACGCCATCGGTGGCAGCGCCGAGCAGTTCGCTCTTGTTTCGGACGTGCCAATAGATTGCCCCGCTTCCCGTGGCAAGTCGCGTCGAGAGCGCCCGGAACGTCAGAGCGTTCTCGCCGTCGGTATCGAGGATCTCGATCGCTGCGTCGACGATCCGCTCGTGGGAGAGCGCGTCGGCCCGTCGTTCGTTCTTGCGTGCCATTCGTTCATCTTGACATACTGGAACGTTGTTCCAAGATTGTGGAACAACGTTCCAGTCAGGAGATCATCATGCAGATTGCCATCATCGGTGCGGGCCTCGGTGGCCTCACCCTCGCCCGAGTCCTCCACGTCCACGGCATCGACGCAACGGTGTACGAGGCCGAGGCGTCCGCTGCGGCGCGCACGCAAGGCGGCCAACTCGACATTCATGAGATCGACGGCCAAGTTGCGCTCGCTGCGGCGGGACTGATGGAGGAGTTTCGGGCCATAATCCACCAGGGCGCGGAGGCGACTCGCGTGCTCGACAGCTCCGGTGCCGTCCTCTTCGACGAACCCGACGACGGCACAGGCGGACGCCCCGAGGTGCTGCGCGGGGATCTACGGCGGATTCTGGTCGACTCCCTACCGGCCGAGACGGTCAGGTGGGGCAAGAAGCTGATCGGCGTCGAGCCGCTCGGCGACGGCAGGCACGGCCTGACGTTCGCCGATGGATCCGCGGCGATCTCCGATCTCGTGGTCGGTGCCGATGGTGCATGGTCGAAGATTCGTCCGCTGGTGTCCTCGGCGACGCCGAAATATGTCGGGGTCACCTTCGTCGAAACCTATTGTTACGACGTCGACGAGCGGCACCCCGCCGCATCGGCGGCAGTCGGCAGCGGAGCGATGTTCGCGATGAGTCCCGGTATGGGAATCGCTGCGCACCGTGAGGCAGGGGGCGTCCTGCATGCTTACGTCGAGGTGAACCGTCCCGCCGAATGGGTCGATGGTGTCAGTTCCACCGATGCTGCTGCCGCGAGAGCCTACGTTGCCGCCGAATTCGCTGGTTGGGCAACCGAACTCACGTCGCTGATCACCGCTGCTGATACCGCACCCGTTGCGCGGATGATTCATGCACTCCCGAACGACCAACGTTGGGATCGTGTGCCCGGGGTGACGCTCGTCGGTGATGCCGCGCATCTGATGCCACCGTCGGGGGACGGTGCGAACCTGGCGATGTTCGACGGCGCCGAACTCGGCAGGGTGATCGCTGAATATCCCGGTGACATCGAAACCGCCCTCGCAGAGTACGAATGCGCCCTGTTCTCGCGAAGTGCGGCAGTAGCCGTCGAGGCGCACGAGACGCTGGATCGGTGCCTCGGTGATCGCGCTCCCTACGGCTTGATAGAACTGATCTCGGGCGGGGCCGCGTAGATTCCTCGTGGGTTCTAGACTTTGTGCGCGCGAAGCCCTCGGCAAGGAGAGTCATGATCGACGTCATCGCGAAGCAGGTGCTCCGGGCCGTGCCCCGTGGCCGGGCACTTGTCGCAATCGACGGTGTCGACGGTAGCGGCAAGACCACTTTTGCGTCGAACCTGGCCCATTCGATTGTCGGCCGGCCCGTAGTCGTGCTCCATGTCGACAACTTTCTCAATCCTGCGGCAACACGACATGCCAGGGGACGCTGGTCACCGCAAGGGCACTGGCTGGATCTGTATGACTACGAGTCGTTCTACTCCGTCGCCCTGAACCCTCTGCGGCGCGGCGGTGACGGCTGGTACCGGCCTGCGTCGTACGACCCGGAGACCGATGCTGTGCAGCTCGCCGACGCCGTGCACGCGCCCGATGATGCGATCGTATTGGTCGAGGGTCTGTTCCTTCATCGCGCAGAGCTGGTAGACGTCTGGGATCTGTCGATCTTCCTCGGCGTTCCAGTCGAGGAGATGGTTCGACGTCTGTCCGAGCGGGACGGCACCAACCCCGATGCAGAGCACGAGACTACGCAACGATACGTCGGCGGACAGCGAATCTACTTCGAAGAGGTGAGGCCGTGGGATCGGGCGACCTTCGTCGTCGACAACGCCGATGTTGAGAACCCATACATCGTCGATCCCGCTGCGCGACAACCGACGCAATGACCCATGCGCGGGAGGGTGCTACGCGGGCGTGATGTCGCGGCCGGTCGTCGAACGAATATGAGCGGGCATGTCGCCGCTGCGATCACCGGTGTTGACCGTGCTCGACGGCTCGAACAGAAGAACGGATGCGCCATCGGCAGACGAGGGCTTGTGTTCGACCCCACGCGGAACGGTTTACACCGATCCGGCGGCGAGGCGGACGATGCGTTCATGTCCCGGTGTTTCGCGCAGTGCGATGTCGAGCTCGCCGCTGAGCACGTGGAAGAACTCGTCGGTGTCGACATGGCGGTGCCAGACGAACTCGCCTCGGACTTTGACGACTCGAACGTCGTAATCGTTGACGCGGGTGACGATGTGCGGGCTCCACTCATCGGTGAACGTGTCGAGGGCACGGTGGAGTTCCACTGGTTGCGTTGTCATGGATCCGATTCTGGTTGGCGCCTGGCCATGGAAGTGAGTGCTATAAATTGCACGTGTCGAAAGAAAACTCTCACTCACCCGACCGATCGCGAGATCATCGCGTGGTGGTCATCGTCGACGAGAACTCGAATCCGTTCGAGTTAGGCTGCGCTACTGAGGTATTCGGTCTGGATCGGCCGGAGCTTGGTGGGAAGCTGTACGACTTTCGGCTGTGTGCCCCCGAACCGACGACGAGAATGCGCGACGGGTTCTTCTCGTTGACTTCGGTCGAGGATCTTGGGGCTGCGGACACCGCGGATACGCTGATAGTGCCCAACCGGCCGGACACCGAGGTGCCGCGCCGACGGGAGGTGTTGGACGCGGTGCGGCGAGCTCACGACCGTGGCGCTCGGCTCATCGGATTCTGTAGCGGCGCATTCACTCTCGCCGAGGCCGGAGTGCTCGACGGTCGTCGGGCCACTGCCCATTGGCAGTGGTCGGATGTATTTCGCAGACGGTTCCCGCAGGTCATCTTCGAGGAGGCCGTGTTGTTCGTCGACGACGGCGATATCCTCACCGCAGCTGGGAGCGCCGCAGCATTGGATCTGGGGCTGCACGTGGTTCGGCGCGACCACGGTGCGGAGGTTGCGAACTCGGTCAGCCGCCGGTTGGTGTTCGAGGCCAACAGGGACGGCGGGCAGAAGCAATTCATCGAACGGCCGGTTCCGGCTCTGTCGTCGGAGTCGCTCGGTCCGCTCACGTCCTGGGCAGTGGAGCATCTGAGCGACGCGATCCAGGTGGCGGACCTTGCTCGTCAGGCTCACGTCAGCGTTGCGACGCTGCATCGCCGATTCATCGCCCAACTCGGCACGACTCCGCACGCGTGGCTCACTCGCGAGCGCGTGCGGATGGCATGTCGGCTGCTCGAACGCGGCGATGCAGACCTGACTGCGATCGCGGCGGCCACGGGTGTGGGTACCACCACGACGCTGCGTTCTCTGATGCGCCGAGAGACCGGGCTCACTCCCTCGGCGTACCGTCAGAGATTCGGTGGGCGGTGATATCCGCGGTCTACACGCTTCCGCACTGACATCCCACCAAGTCAGAAGTTCCCGCGAGCCTCTTGCTCACGCTCGATGGCTTCGAAAAGTGCCTTGAAGTTGCCGATACCGAAGCCGAGTGATCCGTGACGCTCGATGAGCTCGAAGAATACCGTCGGGCGGTCCACCAGTGGCTTGGTGAAGATCTGCAGGAGATACCCGTCCTCGTCGCGGTCGACCAGGATGCCGCGCTTCTGCAACTCTTCGATCGGTACTCGAACGTTGCCGATCCGTGCGCGCAGTTCGGAGTCTTCGTAGTACGAGTCCGGGGTGGCGAGGAATTCGACACCGGCGGCGCGCAGCGCATCGACCGAGGAGAGAATGTCGTTGGTGGCGAGAGCCAGATGCTGCGCGCCGGGTCCACGATAGAACTCGAGGTACTCGTCGATCTGTGAGCGCTTCTTGGCGATGGCCGGCTCGTTCAATGGAAACTTCACCCGATGATTGCCGTTGGAGACGACCTTGCTCATCAGCGCCGAGTAGTCGGTTGCGATGTCGGCACCGACGAATTCGGCCATGTTCGTAAATCCCATGACGCGGTGGTAGAAGTCCACCCACTCGTCCATCTTGCCCAGTTCGACGTTGCCCACGACATGATCGAGTGCCTGAAAAATGCGCTTGGGAGCGCCTTCCGGTCGCTGCAGCGTCGACGCGCGCGGCACATAACCCGGCAGGTACGTGCCGGTGTATCGGGAGCGGTCGACCAGCGTGTGCTGGGTATCGCCGTACGTCGCAATCGTGGCTGTCCGTACCGTGCCGTGTTCGTCGGAGGTATCGGTCGGCTCCTGCAGCACTCGCGCTCCCTGAGCTCGCGCATGCTCGATGCATCGGTCCACGTCCGGCACCGCAAGGGCGATATCGATGACGCCGTCGCCGTGCCGGCTGTGGTGGGCGATCAGATCACTGTTCGGATCGACGGCTCCCTTGATGACGAAACGCACTGCGCCGGACTTGAGCACGTATGCGTGGTGGTCACGCTGGCCGGTCGTCGGACCGGAGTACGCAACCAGTTCCATGCCGAACGCGGACTGGAAGAAGTGAGCGGTCTGCATCGCGTTGCCGACCACCCATACGATGGCGTCCCAGCCACTTACGGGAAAGGGATCTCGCTTGTCGTCGTACTCGACGAGTCCGACGAGCTGTCGAAGCTGATCGGCGTCGAGATCGGCCAGTCTTTCGTCATCGTTGAGAATGCTGTCGAGGCTCATGAAGTCTCCTGATTGGATCCAAGTTGGGCGAACTGTTCGATTGAGCCCAACATCGAGGCGACAGGGTGTCAATCGGTCGGATAACTGCTATCCATGCTGTACAGATAGGGCAGGTCAAGGCAACTATTGCTATACCATCTGTATAGAAAACTGGAGGTGCATGATGGAATCCGCATTGGACGAGTTGGACAGAGCGATGCTTGCTGCGCTGCATGACAATTCGAGGATTGGCATGCTCGAGCTGTCGCGAACGCTCGGGGTGGCACGCGCGACGGTGTCGGCCCGGTTGCAGCGCCTCGAGGACACCGGCGTCATCACCGGCTATCAGCCTCGAATCGGGTTGGCTGCAGCCGGTTATGGGGTTCAGGCGTTCGTCACGTTGGAGATTGCTCAGGGCGCGCTCGGTGACGTCGTCGCCGTTCTGGAGCAGATACCCGGGGTGTTGGAGGCATTCGCGACGACCGGGGCCGGAGATGTGCTGTGTCGGGTGGCTGCTGCCTCGCACGACGATCTGCAGCGAACGCTGATCGTACTCAACCAATCTCGTACAATTGCGCGGTCGACCAGTGTGGTCGTGCTCTCGGAGTTGGTGGAGTTTCGAGCGATGCCGTTGCTGAACACCGCCGAGCCAGATCGAACACCGAAAGCCCCTGCCTACCGGCGAACGCGCGAGTAGGTGCCCTCAGGCCGGTTTGATACGACCACGGACATCGCCGAATCCGATGCGAGATCCGTTGGGACCCGTCGCACTTGCGGCAATGACGACGTCGTCGCCGTCCTCGAGGAAGGTGCGGGTCTCCGATCCTAGCGTCACGGGTTCGGCGCCACCCCAGGTCAATTCGATGAACGCGCCGCGCTGGTTCTTCTCGGGTCCGGAGATGGTGCCTGAGGCGAACAGATCGCCGGTTCTACTGCTTGCGCCGTTGACGGTCTCGTGGGCCAGCATCTGAGCCGGCGACCAGTACATCGTACTGTAGGGCGGGTGAGAAACGACGTGCCCGTTCCACGACACGGTCAGATCGATATCGAGAGCCCAGGAGCGAGATTCGCGGAGGTACTCGAGCGGCTCGGGGTCCTGTACCGGCGTCGAGACCCTCGCCTGCTCCAAAGCGAGCAAGGGGACCATCCAGGGCGAGATGGACGTCGCGAAACTCTTGCCGAGGTTCGGCCCGAGCGGCACGTACTCCCAGGCCTGGATGTCGCGGGCAGACCAGTCGTTGACGATGACGGCCCCGAACACATGCTCGGAGAACTGATCCGGCGATATGGGACCGTCGGACGGAACGCCGACGACGAAGCCCATCTCGGCTTCGATGTCCAGCCGTCGGCTCGGTCCGAAGGTGGGCGACGGCTCGTCGGGTGCCTTACGTTGGCCGCGAGGCCGGGTGATGTCGGTTCCGGAGACGACGACCGTGCCTGCCCTGCCGTGGTACGCGACGGGCAGGTGCTTCCAATTCGGTAGCAGCGGTTCGACATTGGGGCGAAAGAGGCGGCCGAGGTTGGAGGCGTGGTGCTCGGAGGCATAGAAGTCCACGTAGTCGGCAACCTCGAACGGCAGGTGCATCGTCACCGAGTTCACGGAGTGGACCGCTTCCGAGGGCACCGTGCCGCCCGTGAGCATCTCGGTGACCGACTCGCGTGCCTCCACCCACCGACTCCGCCCACGGCCCATGAACGCATTGAGGCTCGGCGATGCGAAGTCCGGATCTTCCACAGCAACGTGCAGATCGATCACGCTGTCGCCGTACCGAATTCCGACACGCGCGGGTGTGCCGGGGGTGCTGAATACGCCGTACGGCAGGTTGTCGATTCCGAATTCGGAGTCAGTGGGAATCTCGATGTGCGTCATGCACGGCGCTCCTTGATCATTGGGGTGGGAGGAGTCCGAGGCGTACTAGATCGTCCAGGGGTTCACGGATGCTGCACGTGTCGAACGATGCGAACACGCGTTCGGCCGCGATTCCGGCAAGGTGTCCGGCGAGGACCTCCTCATCTCGGATTGCCAGTACCTTCTCGAGCTCACCGACGCGAGCACCGCTGTGTGCGGCCTGCGCCGTGAGGATCACGTTGAGAAAGCCATGTTGCTCGAAGCCGCTGTGAGGATCGGTGTTACGGGCCGCGTGGTGCAGGCCTGCAGTGGCCTTGAAGTGAACCTCCCGCTGCGCCGCCTCGTAGATTGCCGACGCGAGTTCCTGCTCACTCGGGTACAGGTCGGCGGTGACACCGCCGGTCCTGAACTTGGCGCGATAGCCGAACTCGTCGACGGCGTCGAAGATGTCGCCTCTTCGAGAGTCTCGGGGAATCTCGACATAGATGTCGATGTCCTGGGTGATGTTGCGCAGTGCATCGATGTTCGTGCCGTCGGGGACTGCCACTTCGATGGCAACGACCGTCACCCCGGCTGTGCGGTCGGCGGCACGCAGTCCGGCCTCCACGCTGCCGGGGCCGGCAGGCGCGGTCAATGCCACTTCCATCCGAGCCCCCAGGTGCAGCTCGGTCACGCGATCCATGGGAACGATCAACGGGCCAACCAAGCCGGCGAATGAACTTGCTCGGTACTCGAGGTGTTGTCGCACAGCGACATCGAGCGGCGCGTTGCCGGGAGGAAAGACGGCGGCGTCGTCACACAGTCGACGGAAGAACGGAGGAATCATCGGTTCGGTCCCCGGCCTGCCCACGTCCACGCATACCCGGTGTCCTCGCACGCGAGCGCACCTTCGCCGAGCTCGAGGGGGCGGAACGTGTCGACCATGACAGCCAGTTCGTCGAAGAACTCGGCACCGATACTGCGTTCGTATGCACCGGGTTGTGGCCCGTGAGCGTGACCACCCGGATGCACCGAGATCGATCCCTGCCCGATGCCCGAGCCCTTGCGGGCCTCGTAGTCGCCGCCGACATAGAACATGATCTCGTCGGAGTCGACGTTGGAGTGGTAGTACGGCACCGGTATTGCCAGCGGGTGGTAGTCGACCTTGCGTGGAACGAAATTGCAGATCACGAAATTGGAACCCTCGAACGCCTGGTGCGCCGGCGGCGGTTGATGTACGCGGCCGGTGATCGGCTCATAGTCCGAGATGTTGAACGTGTACGGGTACAGGCAACCGTCCCACCCCACCACGTCGAACGGGTGGTGCGGATACACGTACCGAGTTCCGATGATGCCCGTCGAACCGCGGTGCTTGACTAGCACTTCGACGTCGCTTCCGTCGACGAGTAGAGGATCGATCGGACCGTGCAGATCGCGTTCGCAGAACGGAGCGTTCTCGAGTAGCTGCCCGAATTTCGACAGGAAGCGCTTTGGCGGTGCGATATGACTGTTGGCTTCGATGGCGTAGGCGCGCAGGGTGCCGTCGGGAATCCAACGGTGAGTCGTCGCGCGTGGAATGAGCACGTAGTCGCCTTGCCGTACCTGCAGCGCTCCGAACACTGTTTCCACCGTCGCGGAACTGGATTCGACGTAGATCATCTCGTCGCCGATCGAATTGCGATACAGCGGTGAGGGTTTCGATGCGACGACGTAGGAGAGTCGAACATCGGCGTTGCCGAGAACGAGGCGTCGGCCGGTGACGACGTCGGTGTCTGCGACGACGGAATCCGGAAACAGCTCGTGCAGCTTCAGGTGCCGCGGCATCAGGGGGTGATTCGGGGTGGTCGATTGATCGGGCAGTTCCCAAACCGTGGCATCGACGATGGCCGACGGTATGTGGCGGTGATAGAGCAGCGACGAGTCCGACGAAAAACCCTCCTCTCCCATCAGTTCCTCGTAGAACAGGCCGCCGTCGGGAGTGCGGTGCTGCGTATGCCGCTTCGGCGGAACCGATCCGAGCTGCCGGTAGTAGGCCACGTGATCACTCCTGTTGCTTCTAGTAGTTAATAGCTTAATTAGTTGAGTGTGATCTGCGCAACCGTCAATTGCGACCGCGGACGTCGAACTGGCTGCGGTTGGTGATGAGTTTGGTCAACAGCATCACCAGGATCCGCTGCTCGGGCTCGGTGAGAACGCTCGTCCACGCGTGCTCCCGTTCGTTCTGTTCCGTGAAGGTCTCGACCATCTCGGTGTGACCCTGTTCGGTGAGGGTGAGGCGCACCGAACGACCGTCCGACTCGTCAGGCGTACTGGCGAGAAGGCCGCTGGCGATGAGGGTCTTGGACAGGTTCGATACGGCTGCGCGGCTCATGCCCGTCAGCTCAGCGGCCCTTCTCGGCTCTATCGGACCCGCGAGCCATGTGACGAACAGTAGGCGGAACGACGACCATGACCAGCCTCTCGGGCGATGAACCGTCGCCTCCAAGTCGTAGGTGACGATATTCGACGCCCGGTTGAGTGTCAGCAGAACCTCGGTGGACAACTGATGCGCGAAGCCGTAGTCCCGGGCCAGCGTGGTGTTGGCGGTGTCGATGAACGACCAGAAGTCAGGCTCAGGTGAGTCGGTCACGGGCTCACTGTAACCAACAATCCATCTAATTAATACATTTATTACTTTTGTGACGCGATTGCAGTGCTCGGACCCGCTCGTCGTGCAGGTCGATCCCTAGGTCAGTGATTGCGCGCTCGCCAGACGCTAGCCGACTCGGCACCGACCCGCGGGTCGTGGGTCTGCTGAAAATTGCGACCACCGCGGGCGAACGTGCGCAGCGTTGCCGAAGGTACGGCCTGCTCCGGAACCTTCTCGAAGCACGCGACCCGTCGCAGCGAGCGTTCGTCAGTTACCGACATACCGCAGAGTCCGTAGGTGAGGGCACGCTCGACGCCGCCTGGCATTGGTGCTCGATAGACAGCATCTGCCGGATCCGAGTACTGCATACCGCCGAGCCTAGAGCCCGAGCTTGTCGCATGCCGATCACTTCGTCGTCGAATAGTCGTGGACGACTTCGGGAGTCCTTGTAGTTCAACCGTCAAGGATATTCTCAGCCTTTTCACAATCTTCGACCGATAAATGGACCGTTGGGTTTGAATATCGAATTAATCGAAGCCAATGTGGGTAGACCGGCTGTGCCCATATCGGAATCAGAAGAATGTGACAGGAGGACTCCCCGGAATTCAGGCTCAATCGGTAGTTGGCTAACCTGGTACTAATTCCCTCGACACGAAAGGCCTCGCACCGTGGCTAAGCAAGTCATCTATGAATTGGTCGATGACATCGACGGCACCTCGATCGACGAGGGCCAAGGCGAGTCGATCGAGTTCTCACTCGACGGCGTCGACTATGTCATCGATCTGAAGAACAAGAACGCCAACGATTTTCGCAAGAAGCTCGATTACTACGTCGGTTTCGCCACGCGCGTAGGTGGACGCAAGCGCAAGGTTGCATCGGCAGGAGCCGTCGTCAGCGCTCCCGCGCAACCTGCCGCCTCGACGAAGCGTGACCCTGCGCAGACGCGCGCAATTCGTCAGTGGGCAGCCGACAGTGGATATGACATCAACGATCGCGGCCGTATCCCTGCAGAGATCGTGGAGGCATACGAAGCAGCGAACTGATCCGGTCGAGCCGGCGCCGATCCGAAAGCTGGGCGGGCCATGGTCACCGCCCCGCTTCTTCGGCGCCGGTAACGTCCGTCTCTCTTTGCCCGACGTGACAGTTACGACAGTCGACGAAGGGTGTGACGAGCATGAAGAATGTCAGCCGAAGAATTGCGGTCCTCACGGGCATGATGGCGCTGCCGATCGCAGCGGGGGCCACAGTCGGTGCGGCGACCGCGAATGCCGATCCTTGGCACTACGGACCTGTCTATCGAGCCGAATCTTCCGGTGAAGGTGGGCAGTATCTCTGCAACAAAGCCCAGTCGCTCGAGCAGGCGTCGCAGTCGATCGTTCTGGTGCCGTGCACCAATGTGCCGAACACCGATGTCTGGTACCGAATCGTGGTGAACCCGTACAACTGGGGGTGGAGCGGGTAGGCATATCGTCGTTGGGCCGGTCAGGCCTTCGGTTCGCGTGTAAGGCGGAAGCCTTTGCTGCCCAAAACGACTCCGAGTGCGGCGCCGAGGCCTGCACCGACAAGGGGGAGGATGCTCGCCCACCAGTCGAAGATGAGCCCGGTGCGAACCTCGAACGAGATGTCCGTAGTTGTCTCGTATGCTCTGCTCATTGCTGCGCCGGGCAATGGTTCGTAGACGCCGTTGTAGTCGACTTCGGGCGCGAAGAAGGTCTCCTGGATCAAGTCCGAGAGCATCGGCAGGAGACCCACCGCGAGGCCGAGCGCCATGAGCAACAACACGAGTGCACGCATGGGTGAAGGGTACGTAACCCGCACAAGAATCTCACGTGGCTGCAGTAGACATCAGGCCTGCGTCGACGGTACTATTTTCGCGGACCGACGCTCGGTCAGCGCTTGATGCTGTCCGCTCGAACTGCCGGGAGTCGGTGGCACTTCGGTGCTGTGTTCTTTGCAGCAGCTCTCCTCGTGCCGGTCTCGAGTTCGAGCGTGAAGCACCCGAAGGGCATTGTGGATTCGCACATCAGTACAGCTGGCGAGGATTCGGCCAGCGAGAAGTTCGACGACGAAAACTATCCCGCCTACAACATCGGCACGGCCGCGCAAATGCTCGGTGCGACGCCAGGTTTTCTGCGTAGCCTCGACGAGGCGAAACTTCTGTCTCCGCACCGATCCGAGGGTGGTCACCGGCGGTATTCGCGGTATCAACTCAGGATCGCATCGCGCGTTCGGGATCTACTCGACGACGGTATGGCCCTCGACGCTGCGTGTCGCATAGTGCTTCTGGAAGATGAATTGGCCGACGCGCGAAGCCGCAACTCCGACTTGCAAAAGGCAATCGACAATCGAGCGAAGGCTCCCGGCACCGAGGTTTGACAGCCGACCTGGGTGGCCGGTCGACCTGGCTGCAGAAAAGTCGGAGGGCCCCGGTGCCGAAGCACCGGGGCCCTGGGGGGAATTACTACCATCTGTTTCCACTTGCCTGAAGCAACTGCAATGTTCGCCCCGAAAATCTTGTCTATGCGGGCGAACTGACGATACGCAACTCCTTCCTTCTTCCAATTTCCAGTTACACCTGCTCGACGGCGATGGTGCTGCCGTCGTCCTGCGTACTGCTCGCGGGCAGTTCGTTCTCTCCCGCGCCTTGCGATCTCTCTTTGCCTTACCGAAGGAACTATAATCAGACCGATCCCGAATGTCTACTCCCGCTGCCATAGATTTTTGATACTGGTCGGGATCGGTTATTTCGCTGGTCGCGGACGTCCGTCACCCAGGGGAGGCGTCCGCAAGCTCGACGCGGTGGATGCGCCACTGCTTGGGACGGGGGTGCAGGCTCGCAGCATTGCGGGCTGGGCGTGTGGCTGGCGTTCGACAGCTCGGATGGAGACCGCGGTCCCTAGTTTCACTCCATTGGAATTGTCAACTGATCTGGCCCCGCGGTGGCCTCCTTCCGTGAGATGCACCAACAGGTCGCGAAGGCGGGATCAGCAGGTGCACTCTTTCGACGAGCCCCAGTGCGGTGTTGGCATCGGCGCCGTCGAATACTGCTGTGTGAATGCCGCGCATCGCCCCGGTGAGGAGGTGTGCTGCAGCGAATACGTCTGTATCACCGTCGATCTGCTCCGCTTCGGTCGCAGCACGGAGCAGCTGGGCGATCGCATCTACGAAGCTGTCATGCCAACGTTCGGCTGAGCCCTCTGATTTCGGTACCCCGAGATTGCGGAACAGTACGTGGGTTCTCGGGGTGTCGTAGATGCTCGCTGCCGCGATACGAAGAAATGTCTGCAGCTGTTCGAGTGGGGTGCCCGGCCAGGTGGCTGCTGTCGATTTCTCGTGGATGCGGTCTATCAGCACGGTCGCGGCGTCGTCGACGGCAGCCTGGAAGAGTTCACGCTTGGTGGGGAAGTGGTGGAATGCGGTTCTCGGTGCGAGACCGCATCGGAGAGAAACGCTTTCGATCGTGATATCCGCGTAATCGGCATCCCGCAGCAGTTCCTGTGTGGCCTCGATCAGTCGGGTCGCTGCGGGCCCGGGTTCGTCGGTAGCCGACGACCCGGCCCAGCGATAGAGCGTCGTGGTGTGGATGCCCAGTGAGCTCGCCACGGTCGCCGGGCTCTCGGAACCGCCGAAAGCACGTGCGACGGCTTCCTGCCGATCAGCGAGTGTGAATCTGGAGACCCTGGCCATGCTCGTGACACTACATTCCTTGGAGGTGCCTGGACGGTGTCGCGTCCGGCTCGGACCTAGTGGAGCATCCGGTCGAGGGCGGGCAGTAGAACTCGCGCGGGGACGAGACCCGCCGCGATGGCCTGAATGGTGTTTCGTCGGCCCGAAATCACCTGCGGGCGAGACCGTCTGGCGTCGAGTGTACGCATTGCAGTGGACACGACGTCGGTCGGTGTTTGGTAGCTTCCGGCTGCTGCAGCGGTGTCTCCGATGACGTCGAAAAATTCGGTGCGGGTGGGGCCAGGGTTGAGTGCGAACACTCTGACTCCATGCTGGGCCGATTCGAACCACAGGGCCTGGCTGAAACTCAGGACGAATGCTTTGGCGGCGGCATACACCGCGAGTGACGGGACAGGCTGGAACGCAGTCGTGCTGGCAACGTTGATGATTGTCCCGCTCGTGCGAGCGATCATGTCAGGGAGGAATGCCGAGCAGACGTCCACCACGGCGCGGATGTCGACGGCGATTAGGCGCGCGAAGTCGTCGGCGTCGCCGTCGACGAACGGACCCTGAACGGCAAATCCGGCGTTGTTGATGACGAGATCGATGCGCTCGGGGACGACCTCCCGTAGCCGGCGTCCGCTCGCTTCCACCGACAGGTCCCAGGCGACTGTCCGGCAATGGATGCCGTGAGTTCGCTCCAATTCGTCCGCCAGGGTCGTCAGTCGGTCTTCCCGTCGTGCGACGAGCACGAGATCGGAGCCCCGGGCGGCCAGCGTTCGGGCGAACTCGGCACCGATTCCGGAACTCGCGCCGGTGACCAGCGAGCGCCCAGGCAGGTACCGTGGGCTGGCGCGGATCATCGGTGTAAGTCCACGGGCGTGCGACCACGCTCTGCGCTGGACCGGCGTGCAAACTCTTCGTACGAGGTGGGTGCATGCCCGAGCAGAGCCGGGAGGGTCGTCAGATCTCCTGCCGGTAGACCGTGACCGTCGTAGTAGGTCATCATCGTGCGGTACGCCTCGCGTGCATCTGGCGGCCAGTTCTTCATGTCACGAGGGTTCGACGCGGCCTGAGCGCCGCGAGCGAGGTGGCCGACCGAGTGCAGCTTCGTCGATCGCACAGCATGCCCGATAACCGAGGCGAGTGCAGGCAACACGTTGAGTGAGTTCGTCAGGGATGACGGGGGAATCCGGATGGCAGTCACCCGGTGGCCCAGCACGCGCGACCAGATCTGTGCCATCTCGTGGCGTGTGAGTTCTACCGTGGAGAGGTCGTAGGTGCGACCGGTGTGTGACCGCGGATCGATCAGGATGTTCGCCGCGGCCTCTGCGACATCGGCGACGTCGACAACACCCATGACGCTGTCCGGGGACACCGGGTACGGCATGACGCCCGCCTGCAGGAATTCCCATACTTCTAGGTAGTTCTGCATGTAGTGCGACGGTCTGAGCACCGTGGTGGGGATTCCGCTTTCACGCAGCAGGCCTTCGGCGATGTCCTTCTGGTGATGGTGGGTCAGTTGATGCAGGTGTGGATGGATAACGGAGTGGAATACGATGTGCTGCAGCCCGTTTGGAGGCCCTGACGCGATCAGGTGATCGATGATCGGTCGTTCGTCGATGATCTGAGTCGGTGCCGCGTGGTACAAGACGTCAGCCCCCGTCAGGGCGGTATCGAGGGTCTCGGCCGACCTTAGATCTCCTACGACCACCTCGGTCGCTCCGTCCTGCCGGGTGGTCGCAGCCTGGGCCGCATTCTTCACGACTGCGCGAATGGGCACATTCTGTACTGCGAGTTGTCGGATCAGTAGACGTCCGACTCCGCCCGCAGCGCTGGTCACTGTGATCATCAGTCCTCCTCGGCGATGAGTGCGGCGGGTGCCTGGCTCATTTGCGAATATTGCATACTGAGTGCATATAACGCAAGAGGTCGGGGTGGAACCTGCAGCTTCTGCGTTCAGGGCTGGGAATTGCCTGCGACACCTCGGATGGAGACCGCGGTCCCTAGTTACGCTCCACAGGAATCCACAGCTCGCCCTTCCCTGAGCTCCAGTCCTCGGACTTCTCGGTGATGGTCAGCAGCTCCGGCCCCGGCACCACTTGGTATGGATTGGACGGGAACCACTCGCTGAACGCGTCTGCCCACAACCGTTGCAGTGCGTCTGTGAGATTTTCCTGACTGGTGGCTTCGAACACAACCCACTTCGATGCAGGCACCGCCAGGTTGTCCCAGTCATCGTGAGCGTGGCTGGCCGCCACGGCGAAGTAGTAGTCGAAAAGGCTTCCGTCCTCACGCTCGGACTCGAATCCGGTGCTGACGAACAAGATTTCAGGCAGATCCGGTATATCGGCAAGCATGCGTAGCTGTGTCCCAGTTCCCGCGGGAAGGCTTCGATGGAATTCGGTCATGGCGAGGTTCTCGCCCTGATATTTCAGTGGGATTCGGGTCTTCCTGCCGACAATTGAAAACTCCGGTAGATCTACGATGCGGTATCGCATGGTGCGCCGCCCTCCTATGGTGAGTTGAAATGACACGGCTTGCTGCGAACGAAGGACAGCTCCAGGGCGACGGGCCTGCGACGGGGTCATGCCGTTCATCTGCCGGAATGCTCGGCTGAATGCATCGCCCGACGAATACCCATACTTCGCGGCGACCTCGAGTATGCCGGTGCCGTCGAGAATTTCCGCTGTAGCCAACGTCATTCGACGGCTTCGGACATACTGCGACAACGGTATTCCGGCCAGGGCCGAGAACACCCGCCTGAAGTGGTATTCGGACGAGAGGGTGATCCGCGCCAGGGTGGTTGGGTCTATCTCACCGTCGAGGTTGTCCTCGATGTAATCGAGTGCGGCGTTCCATCGTTCGAGCATCGCGTGTAAACCTTCCTTCGTTCTGATCGAAACGATAGGGGCGGGCGCGGTGTCGAGTCTCGACTATTCTTGCCGCGAGTTGTCGTCCGAATTCGTGAGTTCGGCCAGAATGGCGCCGTGTGGCCGGTACCCAAGTCCGGTGCGGGTGTGGGTCTCGATGATCGTGAATCCAGCACCGTCGAGTTGCGCACTCAACTCCCTGACGGGCCACCGGTACGCAGTGATGACCGCATGATCGAATGGTTCGAGGGTGGGGGCCTCGAAGAACCCGATCAGGAGTTTTCCGCCGGGTCTGAGCGCTCTCGCGAATTCTTCGAACGCAAATCGAATATCGCCCGGGTCGTGGTGAATCAGCGAGTACCAGGCGAGTATCCCGGCGACGGAACCGGACTGCGCATCGAGATTTTCGGCCCGGCCGTCGTCGAACCGGCAGCTCGGGTAAGTGGTGCGTGCATGTTCGACGAAGGTGTGTGTCGGGTCGACTCCACGTACATCGACGTCGTGCAGGTGGAGGTGGTTGGTCCACTGTCCAGGCCCGCAGCCGACGTCGATGACAGGGCCAGCGATCGACCGGGCCCAATCGGTGACGAGTTGCTTGTCGGACGGGTGCACCATCTCCATCGAACCCACGACGCGCACATACTCCTCGGCGCGGTCGGCGTACGAGGCCTCGACGTTATCCATGCACCGAAGATAGTTCAGGAGCCGCCGGAGGCGGCGTCGGGACGCAGAAGTATCGAGTTGGTCGGTGCTGGTCTAGGAGTCGGTATTCGAATCCGGCCTCGGCGGTAGCGGATCATCGGACTGCGCCGCAGCCCATTCCGCCGACCACTGCCACAGTGGTTCGAGTGCCGCGCTGAGTGCAACACCTGCCTGGGCTAGCTCGTACGTCCGCGAGGGGCTCTTCTCGATCAGTCGGGCATCCTGGAGTTGTCTGAGTCGTTCTGCAAGCATGCTCGACGAGCAGTTGTCCATTCGTCGTCTGAGCTCCAGGAACCCGAGCTGGCCGGCTTCGAGTTCCCACAGGATTCGCAAACTCCACTTCTGACCCAGAAGATTCTCATTCAGAAGCACCATACTCACTTCTGTTTCAGAAGCGTTCGGTGACGGTAAGGGGCAAGCATGGCGGTAAACCAGGACGGTTCGGGTCGCGTAAGTCTCGTGACAGGTGCATCACGTGGGATCGGCGCCGAAATAGCCCGACTCGTCGGCGCCGCTGGCGATGCGGTCGTGGTGAACTATCGCGAGAAGCGCCCGCGTGCGATCGCGGTGGCGGCAGAGATCGAACGCGCTGGAGGCCGGGCTCTTCCGATCGGCGCCGACCTGTCGGACGACAAGAGTGCGTCGGCGATGATCGACGACATCTCACGCACCTTCGGTCGTCTCGATGTGCTCATTTTGAATGCATCCGGAGGGTTGGAACGCGGGGCTGATCCCGACTACGCGATGCGTCTCAATCGTGATGCCCAGGTGCGTCTCGTGGAACTGGCCATTCCGCTGATGAAGCCGGGCAGTCGGGTCGTGTTCGTCACCAGTCACCAATCGCACTTCTACGGGCAGAAGCCAGTGCCGGAAGACTACGAGCCCATTGCACAGAGTAAGCGGGCTGGCGAAGACGCCTTGCGAGAACGTATTCCGGAACTTCTCGAGCGTGGCATCACGCTGACCGTGGTGTCGGGCGACATGATCGACGGGACGATCATCGTCCGGTTGCTCGAGCGTCGAGATCCCGATGCCGTCTCCGGTCGGCGCGAACACGGAGCATTGCCGACTATCGAGGAGTTCGCGTCGGTAGTGGTCGATGCGTCACTCGCGCAGGTCGAGTCGGGACATACCTTCTATGTCGGCGGCGAAGATTATTTGTCTTGAACGACATGCACCAGTAGCCGGGCGGGGTTGCGTCTCAGTCCGACTCGCAGGCGGCGGCGACTCGGTCGAGTAGTCGGCGGAGATTTCTGGCGTCGCTCTCCGTCAATGCAGTGTGAAGGAGCTTGTCCTCTACCTCTCTGATGTTCCTGCGGACTCCGTCGAGCAGTGCTTGCCCGCTCTCGGTGATGGCAACAGTCCGTTGGCGTTGGTCCTGGGGCCGGTCTCGACTGACGAGCTCTCGCTTGACCAGCTCGTCCAGGTGTCGACCGAGCCGAGTGGGATCACGGCGGGTCCTACGGGAGAGCTCGCGTTGAGATACGGCGGCACCCGAGGCGACCTCGGTCAGGATTGCGTATTCCCACATCGACAGTCCGGCTTCGCGGAGGATGGGCTCCTCCAACGCGCCCAATCGCGGCAATATCCGAAACATGACTGCAGCCAGGTCCTGCTCGCCGGGCGGCGGACTGTCAGCATCGGTCATGGACAACCTTCCGATAATCATCTACCTTGGTAGACGGTTCGATCATCTACCTTGGTAGATGATCGAGTCTCGATTCTGTGCATCTCACGTTAAGTCACACCCTGCCAGTCTTTGCGACTACCCGACGCGACAGCGTGCGTCGGGTGTGCTGGCCGTACCGGAAATGGGCCCTCTATGGACGTATCCGTCTTGCATACCGCGACCGAATGCCTTGCTGAATACCTATCCGAGGTGACCCAGGGAGATCTCGGACAATCAACGCCGGTGCCGGGCAGAGATATCGGCGACCTGTACCTGCACCTGATCGATCAGAACACCACCGTCACTGCAGCTCTTCTGCCTGAAAGTGCGCCTTCGCAGGCCGGCGCCACGAGTCGATCGACGCTCGATGCGTCGGTAAACGTGTACGGCGGTGGCTTCGAAGAGCGGTATCGCCGAACAGCGTTGCAGATGGAGGATGCCTTTGCGTCCGTTTCCGCTGCTGATCTGCGTTGCCGAATCGACGGCGTCGAGATGGAGGCTGGCGCAATATACGACCAGCAGGTCAGCGAAACAGTCATCCACACTTGGGATTTGGCCCATGCCATGGGGCTGACCTTTCACCCGCCGCTGCAGGTGGCGCTTCGAATACTGAAAACACTCGAGGATCAGTCGATCGAAGATGTCGATGCGGTGTGGGAGAGCGCCCTCAGAATGTCCGGACGGCTGAGCTGACGACCTCCGAGCACGCCAAGCGTCAGCGGGCAGGAATATCCCACAAGCGGTAGTCGGCAATCGTAGTGAACCCCATGCCGGTGTACATTGGATAGCCAGGAGTGGTCGCCTGAAGAACCGCGGTGTCCGCACCACGGTCGAAGCCGTCCTTCATCGCCGCCCACGTGACAGCAGCGCCGAAACCCGATCGAGTGGTCGCGTAGTTCACGCGCGGGAAATTACGTGGCGGTATCGTCGCGACCATGCCGCCGCACCGACCATGAGTGCGATCGCCACCAGAGCGGCGCTCGACCACAGTGGCGCCCGGTAGCCCAGGCCCATTCCGATCGTGGCCGCTCCGAGCGCAGGACCCAGAGCGGCACCGACATTGAATGCGACGGTCGCGAACGAGCCACCGAGCGTCGGGGCGTCATCGGCGGCGTAGAGCACCTGTGAGATCAACGTCGAGCCGACCGCAAAGGAGAGCGCTCCCTGCGTGAACAACAAGGCCAGCGTCACGGCCGGATGGGAAGCGGCCAAGGCGAATAGGATCCAGCCCACCAGCAGAACCACCGCCCCGACGATCAGAAGCGCCAGGGGCCGTGTGTCGGCGAGCCTGCCTCCGACGGCTACTCCAATGAACGATCCGAGCCCGAACAGCCCGAGAAGCACAGGCAACCATTGGGAGTCGAACCCCGAGATATCCGTCAACAGCGGCGCCAAATAAGTGAACGAGCAGAACGTCGCACCGTTGATCAGCGCTCCGAGGATCAGCATGAGAACGAGCTTCGGGCGGCGCAACGCTGCACATTCTGCTCTGGCGTTGGGGATGGATCGTGTCGGTGGATCCGACGGTGTCGAACGCATGATTGCTACGACTGCGGGCGCGGAAATCACCACGATCGCCCAGAACGCGGCGCGCCAGCCCCACAAGTCGCCGAGAATGGCGCCACCGGGCACCCCGACTACGCAGGCGATGGTCACACCCCCGAGGAGCACTGATGTCGCCCGTCCCTTCATATCGGCGGGGACCATCGACATAGCCACGCTCAAGGCCACCGCCAGGAACCCGGCGTTGGCTAGTGCGCCGATGATGCGGGTGACCAGTAACACCTCGAAACTGCCTGTGAGTGCGCCGATTACGTGTACCGCCATGAATGTGATCAGGAAAGTCAGTAGTGCACGTCGGCGCTGCCATCGAATGCTTGCGACAGCCATCAACGGTGCGCCGACGATCATCCCGACGGCGAAAGCGGAGGTCAGCAGTCCCGCTGCGGACATTGATACTTGTAGATCGTTGGCCATGCCGGGGATAAGGCCGGACAACATGAATTCTGATGTGCCTTGGGCGAATACAGCAAGCCCGAGGATGTAGATAGCGAATGGCACCGTGAAACTCTCAATCCGAGATCGCGAGAGACTTCGCGGGCGCATGACCCGCGAGGCTGAGGACACGACGTGCGTCACCGTATGAATGTGCGCAGCCGAATTTTCTACTCGAAGTTCGGAAGGTAAAGGTGTGCCACCGATTGCGCACGAGAAGAGAACGACCGCGGTTGGTGCGGAGTTCGAGCGCAACGAGATGTGGCCACCGGACTACTTCCGGTGGCTAGAGTCTGGACGCCTTCGGGCTGGACACAGTTGCGAACGTAGCAAATGTCGCTCGGCGATGTCCACCGCATTCGATCCTGCGCAGCAGTGCCGATGCCGATCGAACAGGGTGGCGCATCTCTGTCTCGTCCTGTACTTTCCCTTGCATGATCGAATTCAGTTCATCCACGACGACGCCGGGAGATGCCGGTGTCATTGCGACGGACTGACTGAGCTCGGTCCAACCCAAGCCCCGGAACAGCTCCGGGGCTTTATGCATTCCTGGGGTCTGTGTCGGATTCATCGATCCAGGAGCACCCTATGGACCACGACCACCGCGACCTCAATCGAAATATGTCGATCTTCACAACAGACCCCCAGGTTGGCTCGGGGTTGCCAATGTGGCTGCCGTCGGGCGCCGCCATTCGCCACGAGCTCGAACGCTTGGCGCGAGAGCTCGCTCACGCCGATGGCTGTGTCAGCGTCTATTCGCCGGTTCTCGGAAAGCGGGACCTCTATGCGCGTTCCGGGCATCTGAGCAAGTTCAGCGAAGATATGTTTCCCGCAATGCAATTGGGTGAGGACGACCTGATGTTGCGACCTGCGAATTGCCCGCATCATGCGTTGATCTTCGCTGCTGACAATCGTTCCTACCGCGACCTACCGATCAGGCTGAACGAGCTCGCTTCGATGTTTCGCGCCGAACGTTCGGGTGTAGTCTCCGGACTGAGCAGGGTACGGCAGATCAACCTCGACGATACGCATGTGTTCTGCAGGCCGGACCAGGTTTTGGCGGAAGTGCAACGAGCGCTTCGGTCCGCTCTGCGCGCAAGAGATTCTGGGGTTGCCCATCGACTACGTACGACTGTCGAAGCGCGACGACTCCGGCTCGTGGTTGGGCAGTGCTGCTCAGTGGTCCGAAAGCGAGGGTGACCTGCGGGCTGCCGCTATCCCGGTCGCCGAGGAGCACGGGCTCGGTGTTGTCGAAGTAGCCGGGGAGGCAGCGTTCTACGGGCCGAAGCTGGACATCCAGTCCCGGGCTGGGCGCGGAAACGAAGATACCATTGCCACCGTGCAACTCGACTTCACCCAACCAGAACGTTTCGACCTGAAATACAAAGGCCAGGACGGGAAGTTTCACCGGCCCGTAATGATTCACCGGGGAACCGTCGGATCCATGGAACGTGTCACTGCGCACCTTCTCGAGCACTATCGAGGCCGTTTACCGTTCTGGTTGGCTCCGACTCAGATCACGCTGCTGCCCGTCGGCACCGAACAGGACGCGTCGGTGCGCGCCTTCGCCGACGATGCGATCGGGGCAGGACTTCGCGTGAGAATCGACCACGGCGGTTCGCTCGGTTCGCGAATCCGTGACGCGCGTGCACGTGGGGATCACCTCATCGGTGTGGTCGGGCCGAACGAGGACGAGGCGAATACCGTTCAGATCACCGATATCGTCGGAGGCGTCCGACTGCACATCGAGCGATCGGAATTGCTGACCCTGATGCACGATGCCCACCGCGCACGCCGGAGGGCACCGAACTGGCCGACCACCGAATCGGAGTAGGACTCTCTCCTCAGGGGCATCGCCCACCTGCCAGATCGAGGGTGTTCCACGACTCCGTGTCGCGGAGCATCTGCCGGTCGTGGGTGGACACCACCACCGCTGCTTCTGTTGCGTCGAGCGCCTGAGTCAACTCGTCGACCAACCTGATGGACAGATGATTCGTCGGCTCGTCCAGCAGGAGCACATGCGGTCGGTGAGCCAGTGCGACTGCGAGGTCCAGTCTGCGCTGCTGGCCCATGGACAGCTCACCGATCCGCTGATCGACTTCCCTCGAGCGCAGAATCCCCAGCGAGGACAAGGACGCTGAGATGTCCGCATGCGAGCGAAAGTAGTCGCCTGCTCTGCGTTCTGCGGGAAGAGATGATTCCTGGCGGAGCAGAGCGATCCGTGTCCCGTGGGGTGTGTGACGTCGTCCCGTCGTCGGGTGCAACTCTCCTGCCAATACGGCTAGCAGCGTGGACTTTCCGGATCCATTGGGCCCGGTCACAACGTATTTGGAACGAGAGTGCAGAGTCAGTGAGACTGGCATGTTCAACCGGCCGTCGACGGTGACTTCCTCGGCATCGAGCAGCGACACGCCGCTCCGAGACCGCAGCTCGGGGAACCGAAATCGTTGTGGGGGTTCGGGGACGGGCAACAACTGAGACTGCAACGCCGATTGGCGACGACGCACGTTCTGAACGAGACTGCCGGCTCGGGTCGCACGTTGGTGCTTTCCCGTACCTTTCCCTGGCCGCCATCCACTGACAAGGCGATTCTGTGCGTTGCTGAGATCCTCGCGTAGCTTCGTCGTCTCCGCGCGCTGCTGTTCGTATTCCTGCTCCCACCGAGTCGTTTCGGACTCTCGCCCTGACCGATAGCTCGTGTAGCCGTCTCCATAGGTACGAGGACGACCATCGGGCGTCGGATCGAGATCCAGTATGTGTTGTGCAACATCGGATATCAGTGCACGATCATGACTGACGACGACGACTCCGCCTGCTCTTGTCGACAGTCGTTCGGTCAGGTAGTCCAGACCTGCCCGGTCGAGGTGATTGGTCGGCTCGTCGAGCAGCAAGAAGTCGTCCTGTGCACCGAGTAGGCACGCCAGACGAACACGATAGCGCTGTCCCACGGATAGTTCGGTCAAGAGCCGTGACCGATCGGATTCGGCACCTAAACCGTCGAGTGCGATGTCCACTCGCCTTTCTGCGTCCCACGCCCCGAGGGTCTCCACCTGCTCGAGCGCTGACGAATAGCGTTCGTCGGCGCCCGGCTGTCCTGCTGCGAGACCGATCGTCGCAGATTCGAATTCAGTGAGGGCGGAGAGTGATTGGGCAATGGAATCGGCGATTACCTGACCCACCGTTCGATCGTCGGTGGTGCGTAGCTCCTGCTCGGCGAGACCGAGGGTGCCCACGCGTGAGACGCTGCCGGAGTCCGGCAAGAGCGTCCCCGCAAGTACGTGGAGCAAAGTGGATTTGCCGCGGCCATTTTCACCCACGATGCACCAGCGTGACGTCGGCGTGACGGTGAGGTCGACACCGCTGAGTACAGGGGTGTCGTTGTAGGTGACAGAAATGTCGGAGGCGATGAGTTGCGCAGATGAGCGCGCAGGAACAAGCGTCGAGTCAGGCATTTTTCTCCAGAAGTGCGCGCGTCACCCAAGGCAAACGGTGTTGGATGAGGGCGCGCGTGAGTTGACGGCAGACCCTAGGGGGTCCGAGGTTCACGGATGACCGGAACTGTCCGTCACTCGAAGATCAAATGCATGCCGCCACGGTAGCAGTGGACCGGCAATCGCGCACCGGCTTTTTTCAGGGTTTGGATGTCCCTGCTGTCATCGTCTTTTGGCGAGTGCTGAGTACCCGTCGTCATTCTGTGCTGGGCAAATCAGAAGATGCTCACTCAGACCTTGCGGAACGTCGAACGAGACGGACTACTCACTCGCATGGGCACCCCGACCATCCCGCTGACCGTGGAGTACGAATTGACTGCTCTCGGCCTCTCCCTGGTCGATGTGTTTCTCCAGCTCAAACGGTGGTCGGATGCCAACATGGACGAGGTTGCGCGGGCGCGCCGAACCTACGATTCCCGCACGTGTTAGTCCCGGTGTCTCACTGCTCGGCACTCTTGGGGCGAGCCCAGAACCAGGCGAGCGCTCCGAAAACTGGTATGGCGAGTACCAGCACACACCACCAGAACTTCCCACCCTGCCTGGCGTGGGAGGTCCGCAGAATCGACCCCCATGCGATACCGCAGAGAATCAGCCAGATCAGTACCATCGCCGTCCAGGTGAGATCGAATGCAAGTGGCACTGTGGGATTCATTGTTCTGCTCTTTCCTCTCAACGTCTGTTCCGCGACACTACTGTGCGAAGGCGTCGGCGTAAGGCCCCCACCGCCGTGTCCCATGCCAGGGTGGTGGCGATGAGGTGGGGCAGGAAACGCGTCGGCGATCCGCGGACGGCGAATGACTGGATTTTCGACGAGTCCGATGCAGTCGTCAGTCGCGCAGCCTGACCGCCGGTCATTCGTTCGATGACGTGCAATGCGACCAACTGGTGGGTGTCGAGTGCGCTGTGGCCGCTGTCGATGGTCACGAGATGTGCATTGGGAATGAGGCTGTCGGCGGATACGGCGACAGGTCTGGGAGTCCGCAGATCACGAGTGCCGGAGATGATGGCGGTGGGCCACTGGAAGTCGGGCATATGCGTGGCAATGTCGAACGGCTCGGAGGCGAAGGGGGGATACTTCGATGCGATGTCTACGAATTGTGGTGCAGGATCGAATGGCTGACCATTCGGTGGCGGAGCGTAGTTGAGTTCGGTGAACGCGATTGCGCTGACCGGACCGAATTCCATCCAGTAGGGCATGGCTGTGTCGTCGGCGGCTTCGCTGCGACCGAGTTGTGCGACGAACGTCCAGGTGCGTCGTGCGTCGCCGGTACGAGCGAGGGCGAGGAGTCGGCGCAGTAGTGCTGGTCCTCCGAATTCGTAGACTTTTCGCACGACATCGCATGCTTCGTCCTGGTCGACGCCGCCGTCGACGAGGTCGCGGAGCATCCGAGCGCAGTCCGCAAGCGCCGGTTCGTCTCCGTCCCACAGCAGTGACCGCGCGTGCGCCCGCACGACGTGGTGATCGTGTGCCGACATCACCGTCGAGTCGAGCACCAAGCCCGCCACACGATTCGGGTGCGTGATCCCGAAACCGCACGCCAGATAGGTTCCGTAGGACGAACCGTAGACCACGGCGGCGTCGATCTCCTCGTGGTCGAGGATGGCGGCGATGTCGCTGATCACGGCCTCGACTGTGATCGCAGCGACCGGGAGATCGTTCCCGTCGATGTCGCTGCGAGAGAGTCCGATTCCCCGATGTTCGATCATGAGGGTGTCGATGCCGAGCTTTCTCGCTCGCGCGCGGAACCGGCGGTAAGGCAGAACTGATGCCAGACCTGGCCCGCCCGGTAGTACGACGACGGGAACCGCAGACCTCGGGCCGGTGCGTGTGTAGGCAAGGTCGAATGCCGGACCGGCGTCCGTCGCCGGCCGTCGGAGAGTCCGAAGCCCGGGAGCCTCGAGCGCAGTCCTGCGTAGGCGCGCACTTCGTCGGTCGCTGCTCATCCGCGATGGCTTCCGAGAACGCCCGCGAAGTGCCGGGCGAGCAGCCGTCGTCCATCGGGCACTGTGGCAGGCGACCCGGGTGTGAGCGCCTCCATTGCGATACCCACAGTCAGTGCTATGGCGGTGTTTGCAACGTCGTCTACCGAGTCCGCATCCAGGAGGTCTTCTTCCACGAAATGCGTCAGCCATCGACGCATGTGCTCGTGTGATCTGGTTGCCGCGGCGGCCAGCAATCTTTGGTTGGACTCGGCAGGGCTGGGCCCCAGTGCGGAGGAATACGCGGTGAACCAGAGACGAAGTGCCGCATACTCGTCGAGATCAGCAGGCAAGAACTGCGCGACCATGCTCAGATGCGAGCATCCAGTGACGCGGAGGTGTCGAGCACGACGGAATCGTCGATTATCGTGTCGACCCGCCGTGCGACGATGGCGTCGAACAGCTCTTTCTGGGTAGGGAAATAGTGCCGAAGGGTGCCGACTCCGACACCTGCTTTGTCGGCGGTAGCTCGAACGGTGACGGCGTCGAGACCGTCGCTATCCGCGATCGACGACGCCGCGGCGAGGATGGATTCGCGTCGACCAGCCCGGTCTTTGCCTGCCATTCCCCCACGCTAGCATTCCGTACTAGTACGTCGTTTGAATGTCAGGACTGGCGAATCAGAAGGCCGACTGCGACTGTGATGTAGAAGACGTTGACCGAGAGGATGAAGATTCGCTCGGAGATGCCGAACGCATAGCGCCGCAGCGGACGAACGACGAGGGCTGCGACGAGCGCAACGAGCGAGACGAGTGCTATCCATGAGACGACGACGAGTATCGATCCCAGCGGTTCGTCGGTGATCGGGCGCAGCAGGTTCACGAAGTTGCTCATGCACGCGTAGCTGAGTGCGAACCAGGCGATCGCGGCCACATAGTGAAGTCGACCGACGGCGGTGGATTTCTGCCCCTCCAGGTCGGTGGGCAGGAACGGAAGCACGACGAAGATGGAGGCGAGGACGACCAGGAAGATGGCGACCTTGGTGCGATCGTCCCAGTCGGGGAATCCCGTGATCACGGCGAGTGCAAGAGCGCCCCAGAGGCCCGCAGTGACCCAGGTCATGGTCGAACTCAACGTCCGAGTGGGACCGACGGCATAGTCGCTGACGGCGTGTTCGACGATGTTGTATTCGCTCTTCACGACATGCAAGGCGACGAAGAGCGCAAGGCGCACCACACCGAAGACGAGTGCGACTGTGGCGAACACGGTGGTCATGGTGGTTCCTTCGTTCACGGAGGCGGTAGTTTGGCCGAATCGTCCGGTTTGCAGGGCATTTGACGCTTCGGTCGGTGTGCAGCACTCGAAACATACGGCATCCGTGGACTTCCGGGGAGATCGCTCAGTGAGTGATGGTGCGCGAAAAGAGCTCGAGCCTCGTTTGCCCGGTGCGCCACCTGGGTAAGTGCAGGTCTACACGGGTCACCTGGATGTAGCGCGCGGTTGCCGAAAGATCTGAGCGAGTCGTGGCGGCACGAGATCGACCCAGAGGACAGTGAGGCCAATCCATGACGAACGACATCGAAAAGCGGTGGCATGATCCCGATGCCTTCCGAAACGCCGCGCGATACACCGTCGGAGTGATTGTCGCGGCCGTGGCGATACTGGTGGCATGCATCATGTGGGCGGCGTGGGGTACGAATGCGGGCGCATGCGATGACGCGGCATTTGTGGCATGCGCAGATCCTGAGCGAACAATTCTCGTCACCATTCCTCCGGCGCTCCTGCTTGCAGGCGGGATCGGCGCGTTCGTACAGACCTATCGGGTGTGGCGCAAGGGCGGAGCGTGGCCGATCTGGCAGGGCGCCGGGTGGATTCTTCTGACATTCATGGTGTTCTACATGGGGATGGCAGTGAGTGTGGGACGCTGAATCTCCTGCGGCTCCGCCGCAGTGGCACGAAAAAGTGCGTTGGAATGCACTTAACCGTGCCACTGGCGGCGGAGCCGCTGTGCTCATGAATGCTGTTCGTGCTTTAGACCGTTCGTCCCTTCGAGTAGCCGTCGCCCCTACAGATCCAAGATCTGGTGTCCTGAAAGAGAACACGATCGAGAAATGTCATGTGCTTGTCGTAGGTAGCGGACTGCGAGTTCCAAGTAACGCTGCCATCTGACGAGTCGGCGAGTCGATTGGTCTGGCATTCTCAGCACTCCTCCCGCTCCTTCTCGTGTGCCGATTCAGTGTTCGGTTCGGCGATCGATTCCTTGAGTGGCAAGCAGGTCCTCGTGCAGTTGGAACCAGACCTTGTGGCAGGAGTCGACGTCGGTCTTGTCTACCCAGTCGCGATGCCCATGGTGTGCTCGTTGAAGTGCTGTGCAGAAACGAATGTCATAGCCGCGGAAGCGGTTCAACACACCGGTAAGTCGACCGACGATCGGGACGAGCGCGGCATACAGATCGGAAAGCTCGTCGAGGATACGGTCGTCCCAGTCCGCGTCGCGGTGGTCGGTCGATCGCAGCGCACCGTCCGCGGTGGGCCCGAGCTGCCAGTCCGTGCAGGCTCGTACAAGTCTTGCGTTCAGAGGCAAGAAGGCCTTGTACGACGCCCCTATCTCGTCATCGGGGTCGGCGACCTTGCGTTCGTCGGCGAGGCGACGTTCGTTCTCCAGCCGACCTTCGTCGGTCAACGACCACCCGGCAAGCCCGTCAAAATCGAGGTACTGCAGCCATCCGCTGCCTGCGCCTTCGAGAAGAATCCGTGTCGTGTCCTGGGGGTCGAGATCGTAGAACCCGGCAGTCGCTGCTGCGTCGGCGAATCCCAGTAGCCGAACGGCGTGTAGGACCAGCAAATCTGTACTCGACTGCAGAGTCATGGCTTGTCGGTTCCTTTGGCGGCAAGCCGCTCGTAGTGTTGTTGACATGCTTGTCTGGATCGGAAGCCCATCGCGTCGGCGATCTGAGTCCAGGTAAGCCCAGCCGAACGTGCCACGAACAGCAGGCCCGCTTCGACGGCGTCGATTTCCGCCCGAGCTGCAGGCATCAGAGCAAGGGCACTGAGCAGTTCCTCGTCACCCAGTTCCGCTGACTTCCACATCGCGAAGTGCACGAAATCGACATCCGAGATCGGAATGGGTGCAGGGCGCCATGGGCGAGCGTCGATTGCATGGGCACCAGCGGCGAGAAGCTGTTGATGCGCGTGCCGCTCGCGGTCCATCTGATTCTCTTCGCCATTCGGCGCCTGGTTCGGGTTGTGCTTGCCTTTCACTCGACCATCATGGCAACATCGCCACAGTGATGTCAACAAAATGTTGAGGAAATGAAGTGATCACACCACTGATAGACGCGGTGTCGCCAACCTGCGGAGCCAAAGCTGCGACGCTCGCGATGCTTATGCGACAGGGAATTCCGGTGCCGGACGGGTTCGTCGTCCATCATGATCACGAGCCGCTTCTCGATGCAGTCGTGGGGTACCTCGCCGCGCTCGGTAGTCCGGTCGTGGCAGTGCGGTCCTCTGCCTCGAATGAGGACGGCGCTGAAAGCTCGGCTGCAGGCCAGTACGACAGCTTCCTCGGTGTGCACGGCAATCATGCTGTAGTGGAGGCGATTCGAGCTTGTCGAGGATCGCTCGGATCGGCACGGGCGGCAAGCTATTGGAACCACTCATCTGCACCGGATGCTGAAATGGCAGTCCTGGTACAACGTTTGATCGATGCAGAAGCGGCGGGAGTGATGTTCACGCCTGTGCACCCGAATGAGAGCATCAGGATCGAGGCCTCGTGGGGGCTTGGATCCAGCGTCGTGGACGGAGCTGTCACGCCTGACACATATGTGATCGCGCCGAATGGTGCTATCACGCGATCGATCGGTGGCAAAGCGACGCGAACCGACAGTCGCGGCGGGAAGCTTTCGACCACATCTGTTGCTTCGGAGGAACAGCTGATTCCGGCGCTCAGTGAGAGCGCCGCAGCCGAGCTCGGGGCACTTGGAATCGCGGTCGCGAATGTGCTCGGGTGCGCGCAGGACATCGAATGGGCAGTGGACGACGACGGAAAGATGTGGATTCTTCAAGCTCGACCGATCACTGCCGCGCTTCCGCCGCTTCGTGCCAGCGCATTCGGGGCAGAACGACCTGGCTTGGTGGGAACCCCAGGCAGTGCAGGAATCGCGACTGGCACGCCACGAATCTTGCATGGCCCCTCCGACTTTTCCCGAGTCCGGCCTGGCGATATTCTCGTGTGCTCGTTCACAGACCCAGCCTGGACGCCGTTGTTTCGCATCGCAGCGGGCGTGATCACCGAGACCGGGGGTGCCCTCTCCCACGCCGCGATCGTTGCCCGTGAGCACGGCATACCTGCGATCCTCGGCGTCGCGGACGCCACAAGTCGACTCCGTGACGCCGACTCCATCACCATCGACGGCTTCACCGGGCATATCGCCATCACGTCACGCTGACGACATTCAACTCGAAAGGCACTCATGGCAACGAGATATCTCTACATTGCCCGACATGGCGACGCAGATGCCTTCGGGGATCTGACCGACATCGGTCGAGAACAAGCGCGGCTCCTCGGAGAACGCCTCGCGCACGTGCCCCTTGCTACGGTCTGGCACTCCCCACTTGCTCGCGCCGCCGCTACTGCTCATGAACTCAGTGCTCGTCTTGCCCACGGAGTGCTGATCGCGGAGGCTACCGAACTCATCGATCACATCCCATATGTGCCTACCGCCGACGAGACGCCGCCGACCTGGGTGCCGTTTTTCGACGGGTATGACGCGGCGGAAGCGGCCGCCGGGTATGCGACGTCCCAAAGCCTGATCTCACGATTCGGCTCGGGCGCCGACCAAGGTGACCAGGGAGACGTCCACGAACTCTTGATCACTCATGCGTACCCCATTGCGTGGCTTCTGCGGGACGCTCTCGACGCACCCCACGCGCGTTGGCTCGGCCTCGACAGCGCCAACGCTGCGCTCACTGTCATCGAACACCGGCCCGGCCTACCGCCAGGATTGGTGATGTTCAACGATATGAGTCATCTTCCCTCCGAACTTCGTTGGACAGGATTCCCCTCGAACAACAGGCCCTGAAACAGGCGGGCGGGATAATCACGCATCAAACAACACCAGCTTTCCGAACGCCCCACCGCTCTCCAACCGGCGGAAGGCTTCTGCAACCTCGGTCTCGGAAGTCGCAAGGGACACGGAATCGACCACGGGCCGAATACCGTGCTCGTCGACGAAAGTTGCCAGCTGCTCGTACATCTCGCGTGAACCCGTCTCGATTCCGTGGATCGTGACATTGCGGGTCACGAAGTCGTAGGTGTTGATCGACGCCGACAGGCCGGCTATCAAACCGATGAAACTGATGCTGCCGCCGACTCGAACCGACTTCAGAGACACGTTGAGATTCTCCCCACCGACGGTCTCGACCACATGGTCGACGCCGCGCCCGCCGGTCCAGTCCAGAACGCTCTGCGCAACGTCGTCGAGTCGATAGTCGACCGTGTGCTCGGCCCCGAGCGCTCGTACCTGTGCCAGCTTCTTCTCGCTGCTCGAAGTCACAGCCACGCGGGCGCCGAGGGCTGTGGCCAATTGGATCGCGTGGAGTGCGACGCCTCCGGTGCCGTGCACAAGCACGGTCTGCCCAGCCTCGACCTGCCCTCGGACCACCACCGCGTGCCAGGCGGTGAGAGCTGCGACGGGCAGTGTCGCCGCCTCTGCTGTGGTCAGTGTTCGCGGCGGTTCGGATGCCTCGTCCTCGTGGACGACAACGTATTCCGCAAGCACGCCGCGGTTGACCGGACCACCGACGGGCAAGACGTACTTCTCATCGTTGAGCTCACCGTTCTGCCAGTGCGGCAGGAACATCGGCGAAACCCGATCGCCGAGATCGAACCTTGTCACACCGTCCCCGCGCGCTACGACGACACCGACGCCGTCGGACAAGGGTACGACGGGACGTGACGGCCTCCATCCGTCCTCACCGTTGATGACGAGGAGATCGCGATAGTTGAGTGACCATGCACGCATCCGAAGGAGAATCTCGTGCTCGCCAGGGAAGGGCACAGCCATAGCGGTCCGTCGAAGGGCGTCTGTTCCGCGACCGTCGGTGAGCCACGCGAACATCGATTCAGGTATTTCCGGAGAGAGATCGTGGTTCGTCATGGGACCAGGATGCTCGAACCGACCACCCGACACGATTGGCAAATATGACACCTATAGACAAGATCCCGCCACCGGGACACTATTGAGCGCGTGCTGCAGACCGTCGCCGTGATCCTGCTGGAACCTGTCGCTGTGTTCGAGCTCGGTGTACTCACCGAAATCTTCGGTGTGGATCGCACGGACGACGGGGTGCCTGCCTTCGACTTTCGAGTCTGCACGGAAGACCCGGAGACTCCCTTGGCCTCGGGCACGGGAACTGCCGTCGTCGCGTCGTTGCCCCTCTCCGCGGCAGACGATGCCGACCTGGTGGCGCTACCCTCCGCGCCGCTCGATCGGCCTCCCTCGGATGCGGTTCTTCGGGCCGTGCGTAGCGCACACGAACGAGGGGCGCGACTGCTGTCGGTATGCACTGGAGTGTTCACCCTGGCTCACTCCGGTGTTCTCGACGGACGGCGTGTCGCCACCCACTGGCGTCATGCGGCTCACCTCGCCGACAGCCACCCGAGCGTTGTCGTCGACGCCGACCTGCTCTATCACCAGGATGGTCCGATCGTTTCCAGCGCGGGTACTGCCGCTGGAATCGACGCCTGCCTCCATCTGATACGGACGGCCCACGGGCCGGCCGTCGCGAACAGAATTGCACGTCGCATGGTGGTGCCCGCTCATCGTCGTGGCGATCAGCGCCAATTCGTCGACACCCCAGTGGGTCTCGGACCGGATCACAACCTTCAAGAGGTCATCGACTGGATCGACGATCACCTGACCGATCCGCTGAGCATCACGGATCTGGCGCGCGTTGCAGGTGTCTCAACGCGAACCCTGATGCGACGCTTCTCGACCGAAGTCGGTGTCACACCGCATGGTTGGCTGACTCAACGACGCGTTGCACGAGCTCAGGAACTGCTGGAACTGAATTCGTGGTCGATCGAGGAAGTTGCTGCGAGGAGCGGATTCGGTTCGGCTCCGCTCCTGCGCCATCACTTCCGTCGTCTCATGGGCGTCACGCCGACCGAGTTTCGGCGTCAGTTCGCTGCCGAACCTTGGTCAGCGAAAGTCCTCGGTTAGCGACTTGGCCGTCGGCTTGTTCCATACAAGGGCGTAGCGCCACATCGCCAACCGCGTCCAGATCACGCCGGGGAGAACCGCAGATGCAGCGCGGCGCACCTCGGTGTAGCTGTGCGGGGGCGGCCACACGACGGGTGCCGTGTGGACCCATTCTCCGAACCGGCGCTTGTGTCGCCGATGTTCGACAACGCCGACGACGTCGCGGATGAAATCGGTTGGGCGAGTACTTCGTGCCAGGCCGACGGCGGCCAGCACTCCCCCCGGGGCCGTCAGGTTCGCAAGCCTACTCAGGGCCTGGGCGAGGTTAGGGAAGTGGTGAAGCGTTGCCACGGACACGACGGCATCGAACGATTCCGGCTCGAACGGGTACGTGAGAACGTCCCCGAGTACCCACTCGACTCCGGAGTCTTCTTGCCGAGCTGAGTCGAGCACCTCGGCATCGGCGTCGATGGCCGTCACGACGGGGATGTTCTGGTGCAGTTCTGCAGCCAGCAGTCCGTTTCCCGTTCCGACATCGAGAGCAGTCCGTGCGGCGGCGGGGACTGCATCGAGGATCAGACGGTGGTAGTGGATGTTGTGGTTCCAACGGGTACTGGTCACGCGTCCACTGTGGCGGTGACCGGCCCGAAAATCAATACCGATCGGTACCGTATTGGCTCATGAGGTGATGTTGATCGGTCCTGGCGTCCATAGTCCGGATCGAGTTTCGGTGCTGAGCTGCAGTTCTGCTGGTCGTGCCGATTTGTCGATCGCCACGAACTGCTCGATCGATCCCCAGTCCTGGTCCCAGTCGTCGGCCAGATACGACGGTATCGTCCGCGCGCCCAGCAGCAATTGCGTCCAGCCGAGCGGCCCGCCGCCGTAGTGGTCCTGCCACAACCCGGTGACCACCGCGAGCGGTCGATCGGGGGAGATTCGGTACTCGGGGACTTCCGCAGCACCGTTGG
The DNA here is from genome assembly GCF_037327425.1 of Rhodococcus sovatensis. NCBI lineage: Bacteria > Bacillati > Actinomycetota > Actinomycetes > Mycobacteriales > Nocardiaceae > Rhodococcus > Rhodococcus sovatensis. Next base: position 5,375,578 of record NZ_CP147846.1, read on the forward strand.
CGTGCAGCATTTGATGCTGGCACGGGAAGTTGAGACCGACTGCCCAATCCAGCAGGATTGTGGATTCGCGGCCGACGACGTCCTGAAGTGTGCGCGTGACAGGGACCCGCGGTGGAGTGAACGCGACCCACTGTTCGCCGCGAATGTCGTAGTCGGCGGCCACGATACGGACCGCGTCCGCCTCAACAGGCAAATCTGCCAGTGGTACTCGAAGATTGCGCCACGACGGAGTAGGGCCGATGTCGATGGGAACGGCGGACCCGAGGAGGGAGACACTGCCGTCGGAAGACGTCGTGCCGTACTCGACTTCGAGCTTTTGCCCGTACGTCTCGATTCCGTCAGCATCGACAGACCGAATGCGTCCGGCCGCTGCGATCGAGACGATGTCACCGCGAGAACCGTCGGAATCGGGATCGGGGAGGCGATACCAGTCGGACGTTGCCGTGGCCGCATCCTGAGCGCCGACGCTTCCCATGACCGGCGTGGACGCCGGGTTCAATCCGAACGGAAGGGCGACAGTGCTGCCATTGATGCCTTCTCCGCCGGTGCCGCCACCGGTTCCGGCCGTGCCACCCGGAGTGCTCTGGTCCGCGTTGGTGCGGTCGACGCTGTTCGCCGTTCCCGACGCGACATCCTCTTCATCGGGTGTCAGATCGTCGGCGACTCCGTTGGGTGTGAACCCAGACCCACCGGGAGTCGAGAGTGCATCGGCGGGGTTTGCCGACATCGGTTGCAACATGGACTCGTTGGCGTCCGTCTCCAGCAGAACATCCTGTGCGAGGCCACACGGCGAACCGGCAAGGGCGTCGATGTTGGAACGGGCGACCGAGTACGCCGGATACTGCGACACCGCTCCCTTGGCCAGCGACAGTATCTCGAAGACGACCATCGCCGCGGCCGCCACTGTCAGAACCGGTACGTGCCAGATGCGAGACGGCGTGTCCGTGCGTTTCGAGGCAACCGGATGAATGTGGTGCCACGCGGCAACCGCGAGCAACAGCCCTGCGACAGCGAGTAGTGCGACGGCAAATCCATGTCCTGCAATGGATGGTGCCTTGTCTCGCCACGGAACGCCGAAAGCCGATACGTACCACCATCCGTTTCTTCCGACGAAGGAAACGGATACGGCGGCTACCACCGCCGCGGCGAACAATGCACGGTTTCGACGTGATCGAAGGACCATCGGTCCGACTGCTATTGCCGCAGCAACAGCCAGAGATGCAGCGAGGCCCGCGTAGATTCCGAAGTGGTGCGTCCATTTCGTCGGGACGAACATCATCAACACCATCGCACCGACGGTGATCCCGACGATCCGGGCAACCGGTCCCCGCGCGGTACCCGGGATCTGGCCGCCGCGCCGAAGAATCGTCAACGCGACAGTTGCCAGGCACAGGATCATGGTGAAGACAGCAAATCGGCGCCCGAGCGAGCCGTCGACCGCGTCCTGGAATAGCCACTGGTACCGCAGATACTCGTTGAACCACGGCTCGCTGGGCGAAATGACGTGAACCCGTTGCATTTCACGGACAGCCGCCAATGTCTGATCGGCGAACGCGGCGACCAGGATGACCAGGCCGGCGGAGAGCATCGGTAGCAGGAGTGCGGGGTATCCGGTGATACGAGCTCGATCGGCGAGTATTCGGGCTATCGGCCGCGCTCCGGCGATCAGAGCAGCGAAGCAGATGATGCCGGATGGGCCCGCCGTCACGGTGACCGCGCCGATGACGATAGCGGCGGCCGCGGGAAGCAGACGTCGGGTCGCGATGGCCCGTTCGACCGAACACCAGGTCAATAGAACCCCGGCAGCAACGATCGGTTCCGGTCGCAGGCCGTTGTTGAAGGGGAGCCAGAACGCGAGGAACACGAACGCGGCGGTCCACAGCGGCAACGACGAGCGCCGAACTGCTGCGCCCAGACGAGGAGCGACCTCTCGGCTGATCAGCCACCACGTAAGGATGCCGGCCGCGAGCGCTGGAAGCCGCATCCAGACGCTCGCCGTCGACACATGAGTCATCAGGGCCAGGACGTCGTAGAACGGTGTGCCGAAGGGAGATTCCGGCACTCCGAACCATCGGAAGTAGTTGGACATGTAGCCGGCTTCACCGGCGGCTCGTGCCATGCCGAGCTGGTAGCCGTCGTCGGACGTGTTGGCGCCGATGACATGCCAGAGTGCGAGAACGCCGACTACGACAGCATCTTTCACGGTGAAACTCCACCACGACGATGGAAGGAATCTGCGCGCGCGACGACCGTCGGCGGAGTCGAGGCGGTGCAGTGCAAGCAGGGCGATCGCCGTCGCGACAACGGCGGCGATCATCGCCACTAGCTTGACGGCCGTCGGTGACGTAGTGAAACGGGTATCCAGGGTCGCGTCGACGCGCAGGCCCTCCGGTGTAGCGGCGCCGGATAGATCTGAGAACACCCCGACCATCTGGGGGCGCAGATCCTGCTCGAGCACCTGCTCGGTGTCGCTACCCGCAGTACCGGTCACTGCGACGGTCGTCTGTCTGGGCGTGGAGGATACCGTGACTGCGCACCCGGCGTCGGGGTCGATCTGAGTGGACAACAGAACAGTATTGCGTGCGACAACTTCGAACCGATCGGCCTGCACGCGTGCGGACAACGCCCATCGATCCGGTTCTGCTGCACCGATCGGAGCGGTCGACACCACGACGCCGCCACCCGTGGTTGCCAACTCCCCGATGGCGGAACAGGGAATCGTCATATCGAAGGCCGTCGGTGTGTAGGAGACCAGCGGCGCTGTGACCGCTTGGACCGAGTTGCCTTCCGGCCACGACATGCGGGCCTCGGTCTGGTGTACCGGCAACAAGGGAATCGAGATGGCTGCGAGGATCCCGATGACTGCGGCTGCGACGGCGACGATGCGGGCTCGGCGGAAGTCCGATTTTCGTCGAGTCGTCGTGAATTCAGAACTGGTGTCCCCCATGGCGGCCGACCCTATCAAAGGCTAACGAACTGACGAGCTAGCGAACTGACGAGGTGGGCGGCGGAGCCGCCTCTGTTCCGGCCGGTGAGGGTGACGCTGTCGTCAGGTCACTCCAGGGCGTTCGATCAAGCGACGTAGAAGCCTGTTGAGCTGCTGTCGCTCTTCGGTCGATAGCGGAGCGACAAGTTCGTCTTGGGCGGCATCGACCATGGAGTCCAAGTCTCCGAGCCTCTCCTCGCCCGCGTGGGTGATGTCGACGATGTTGCGTCGACGATCGCCTGGGTCGGGAGTTCGTTGCACGTATCCGCTGGCTTGCAACGCGGTCAGAGCCGCAACGGCGTCTCCGCGATCGATACCGAGGCGATCACACATCTCCGCCTGGCCTACTGCTCCGAACTCACTGAGGCCCGCCAGGATCGCGTAGTGCATTCGGCCACCCGGGCCGTCGAAGTGTTGCGAGACGATGCGATTGGCACGGGCAGACGCGTGATTGAGCAGCAGCGAGGTCTGCCGTAGGAGGCGAGCCGGAAGGTCGACGCTCGGTGGCAACAGTGGGTCGGTCACCGGGCAATACTAACCAAGCCGTTGGCATTCCAACGACTATCGGCTACCGTTGGGAGTCCAACGACTTTCGAGGGGGAGCTGGATGGCGATCGACGAGAACGAGTCCGAAGAGACTCATCCGAACGTGTGGCGGATGGCGGTTCTGCTCGCCTTCGGGTCTCTGATGGCAGGCCTGGACACCTCTTTGGTCAATCTCGGACTGCACGCCATCGGCGACAGCGTCGGCGCATCTCTGACGCGGGTGCAGTGGATACACAGCGGCTATTTGCTCGCGTTGGCCGCGTCGTTGCCGATCTCCGGCTGGCTCAGCCGACGATACGGCGCAGGGAGCCTGTGGATTTGGGCGCTAGTGGCGTTCACCGTCACGTCCATGCTGTGTGCTGCTTCGCCGAACATCGAGATGTTGATCGTGGCACGGGTTCTGCAGGGACTGGCAGGCGGCCTGCTGATACCCGCGGGTATGACGATTCTCGGTCAGGTGGCGGGCAAGGCGCGCATGGGGCGGGTCATCGCCATCTCGACGGTGCCGGCGATTGTGGCACCGGCCTTCGGTCCGTTGTTGGGTGCGCTGCTCATTTCTGCCTTGTCGTGGCAATGGCTGTTCTTGATCAACGTGCCGATCGGCGCGCTCGGAACTGTGCTGGCCGTGCGTCTACTTCCACCGGGGCGGCGTGAAGCCGCAGGTTCTCTTGATCTGGTGTCCTTGGCGCTGGTCACGTTGGGACTTCCCCTAACTGTTTACTGCATCAGCACAGTCGGCGATGGCAGCTTCCCGTGGATTCTGCTTGTTTTGGGTGTGGTCGCGCTGAGCGCATTCGGATGGCGGTCGCTACACGGCAACGGAACCCTCGTCGATCTGAGGTTACTGGGCAACAGGCGATTCGCGGCAGCGTCCATGGAAGTCTTCTTCGCGGGTGCGGCACTGTTCGGCGGGCTGATCGTGATGCCGCTGTACTTCCAGATTCAACTGGGCGTAGGGATCGTGGATGCGGGACTTCTGTTGATGGCGTTCAGCCTCGCTGCTGCGGTGACGTTTCCACCCGCTGGTTGGCTCAGTGATCGATTCGGCGGCGGTCTGGTTGCAGCGACCGGGCTCGCAGTGACTGTCGCTGGAACCGTTCCTATGGTCTTACTGCCCGAGACGCCGAATCTGGTGCTGCTCGAATTTCTGCAGGTCGCCCGGGGAGTTGGATTGGCGCTGGCAGGATCCCCGGGAGTGTCGGCGGCGCTGGCGGCAGTCCGCACACACGAGATCGCCGACGCCAGTGTGCAAGTAAATGTATTTTCGCGCGTCGGAGGTGCACTCGGTAGCGCACTGTTGGTATCGATCCTCATGAATGATGGAGTTGCCGAGACGATTCCGCTCCACGCGTTTCGTGCAGCGTTCTGGTGGCTCGCCGCGACTGCGACGGTTGCGCTGGGAGCGGCGGTCTGGCTGGCCCTCGAACAACGAAAAGAAGCAATGAAATCTCAACCTACGCAGGTACGAAGGAGCATGATATGACCCGCATCGGGATCATCACCGGCAGCACTCGGCCAGGCCGAAAGAGCAAGGCGGTAGCCCAGTGGGTTCATCGAGTTGCTATGCAGCGAGGCGATGCCACGTACGAGCTGGTCGACCTCACGGAGTTCGACCTACCTCATCTCGATGAGCCGGTGGCGGCGGCGATGAGCCGGGAGTATCTGGGCCAGCACACGATTCGCTGGTCCGCTGCGATCGACTCCTACGACGGGTACATCTTTGTCACCCCTGAATACAATCACGGTCCTCCGGGAGTGCTGAAGAATGCAATCGACTACCTGTACCACGAATGGCGTGACAAATCCGTCGGATTCGTCGGCTACGGGACCACAGGCGGCACCCGCGCAGTCGAACAGCTCCGTCTCGTCACCGCGGAGTTGCACTTGGCCGGCGTTCGAGACCAAGTTGCGTTGTCTCTGTTCGACGACTTCGACGACAACGGGACTGTCGCCCCGGGTAGTCACCATCAGTCGACCCTGACCAAAATGCTGGGCCAGGTGGTGGCGTGGTCACAGGCGCTGGCGCCCTTGCGAGGGGCGTAGTAAGTGGGTGGTGACGACTGTGCGGCGCCCACCCATCCCGACCGGGGCCGAGACGGTGATGGCCAAGCGCTCGGCCGGTGGGCCGGGACTGTCTTGCTGGCGTTCGTGCCGACGGGGGTTCGGACCACGTCTGAGGAACTGGATATCGATTGCACCGTCGGATCCGTCAGAATGGCACTACCAGCCCACTGCACTACCTGCCGAAGGATGAACGATGATCTCCATACACCTGCGGTACGAGATCGACCCCGATCGACTCGACGACTTCCGCGAGTACGGACGTCGATGGATTCCTCTCGTCGAGCGGTTCGGCGGCCGACATCACGGCTACTTCCTGCCGAGCGAAGGTGACAGCGACGAAGCGTTCGCGCTGTTCACCTTCGACTCACTTGCGGCTTACGAGAAGTACCGACAGGACTCCGCCGTCGACCCGGACTGCATCGAGGCATTCCGGTTTGCCCGGACCACGGGATGCATCAGGCGCTACGAACGTCGTTTCCTGTCACCGTTGTTCGCGGGTGAGTGAGGACCCTAGACGAGCGACGCCGACAAGCCCCCGTCGAGAATGTAGTGGCTTCCGGTGATCCACGACGCTTTGTCGTTCGACGCGAGGAACAGCGTCACTTCCGCGATGTCCTCGGGTGTTCCCAACCGTCCCTGTTTGGCGGCGACGAGATCGCCGAACGGCATCTGCGTAGCGGCTTCGAAGTCCGGGACCAGTCGATCGACCATTGCAGTGTCGGCGAAGCCGGGGCATACGGCGTTCACCCGGACTCCCGAGGCCCGCATCTCGATGGCCGCGACACGCGTGAGCTGGATGACTGCAGCCTTTGTGGCGCAATAGGAACCGAGTAGCGGGCTACCGCCGACGCCGGCGAGCGAGGCGATGTTGACGATGTTGCCCTTCGACTCGACCAGCGGACCGATCGCGGCCTTCATAACCAGGAACGGGCCCTTCACGTTCACCGCATAGATCTTGTCGAAGCTCTCCGTCGACTGCTGCAGCAACGGCGACGAGATTTCGATACCGGCGTTGTTCACGACGATGTCGAGTCCGCCCAGAACCTCCACGGCCTGCGCGACGGCGGCCTGTACCTGGGCCTCGTCGGAGACGTCACAGTTCGCGACGCCCGCGGCACCGATCTCCTCGGCGGCCTTGGCTGCCGCTCCCTCGTCGACATCGCTGACGACGACGCGTGCACCACGCTCGATGAACATCTTGGAGATGGCTTTTCCGATGCCGGCGCCGGAGCCGGTGACGAATACTCGCTTGCCCTCGAACTCGGTCATGGTGTGCTTCCTTTCGATGATGCGGAGAGTGACATGGTGGTGCGCACTTCGGTCTTGAGGACCTTCCCGACCTTCGACCGGGGAAGGTCGATCCATATCTGAATCTGTTTGGGCGCCTTGATGCTTCCAATTCGCGCTTTCACGAAGTCGATCAGTTCCTCGGTCGACGCTTCGCGTCCGGGACGAAGAAGAACGGCGGCGGTGACCCGTTCTCCCCACTTGGCGTCGGGTAGCCCGACGACGGCACTTTCCTTGACCGAGGGGTGAGACAACAACGCCTGTTCCACCTCGGCCGAGTAGACGTTGAAGCCACCCGTGATGATCATGTCCTTTGCCCGGTCGACGACGTAGAGATAGCCGTCGTCGTCGAGATAACCGATATCACCGGTATGGTGCCAGCCATGCGCGCCCACTTCGGCTGTCGCGTCGGGATTCTCGTGGTACCCCTGCATCACCAGAGGGCCGCGGACGACGATTTCGCCGCGTTCGCCGCGCCCGAGCAGCGCACCCTCGTCGTTCATGATCGCGACCGTCGTCAGTGGTGTCGGCTTGCCGGCCGAGGTCAGCCGCTCGACGGCGATGGAGCCGTCGCTGCGGAAGTGATCGGCCGGTGCGAGCGTGGCGATCATGTTGGGTGCCTCGGTCTGTCCGAAAAGCTGTCCGAGAACGGGCCCGATTCGGGTCAGTGCCTCCTCGAGCCGCGTCGGCGACATCGGTGCAGCGCCGTACCAGAGGCATCGCAACGACGACAGATCCGTTCCGTCGAGATCTGGATGGTCGAGGACACCGTAGATGACCGTCGGAGGAAGAAATGCGTGTGTGATGCCGTGCTGTTCGATCAGGGACAGAAACTTCCCGACGTCGGGGGCAGGCATGACGACCACATGACCCCCGAGGCTGAGAACGGGGAATGTCAGCACTCCCGCCGAATGAGTCAGCGGCGCGAGCGCTAGATACTGAGGACGTTCGCCGAAGGGATAGCTCATCAACGCCGTCGCCGTGGAGGTCATCATGTTCTCCTCGGTCAGGCGCACACCCTTCGGTCTGCCGGTGGTGCCACCGGTTCCGGCGATCATGCACAGCCCATCGGCAGGCCGTCGGTCGACGACCGAGCCGGATCCCTGCTCGGTGAGCCACTGCTCGTAGGACAGTGCGCCGGGCACCTCCCCGTCGAGACATACGATCCATTCGAGTTGCGGCAATTGGTCGCGGATGCGAGCAACGAGTTCGGCAAAAGCGCTCTGGAAGAACAGGAATCGGCAACCGAACAAGTCGAACAGTTGCCGGTTCTCGTCTGCCTCGTTGCGCGGATTGATCGGGCACCACACGGCACCTGCTCGCGAGATCGCGAAGACGCACGTCAGCGCGAGCGGATCGTTGGCGGACAACACCGCCACACGGTCGCCTGTATCGATCCCGGTGTGTTGCAGTGCGCTGGCGATTCTGACCGTGTCGTCGTATACCTCCCCATAGCTTCGAGTTCGGTCATCGATGGTGAGACACGGTGCATCTCGGCCCAGGGATACCCCTTTGTCGAGGTAGTCGGACAGCCTCATCGGCCCTGTCCTCAGCTGTGCGCGGTGACGATGGGGTCGAGTACAAGTCCGAACGCGCGCAGCACGCCGAGTAGTTCTCGATGACCGAATGCCTGGCAGCTGGACGCGAATCCGACCTTCTTCGGTGGCCCCTGCAGCAGGTGCGCAGCCGCGAATGCGTTGAGCAGCGCGGTCTGCTTGTAGTTGCAGTTGCCGTGGATGACCGTGTGCACCCGTCCGAGCGGTCCCGACGCGTACACCGAATCGAGCGAGGTGTTGATCCGCGGGTTCTCGCGAGGCGGAGTCTCGCTACGGACCGAGGCCGACACTGTGTCGATGATCTGGTACTTCTCGGCATCCGACTTGCCTTCCATCTGTGCCAGTGCAGCAGAGATGATTTGGGGCACAGCCAGCATCAGCGGCTTGTTGATCACTCCGCCGTAGGCCTTGGCATTCGCGACCCGCGGATCGTTCTTGAACCACACAGGGTGGGACGTCCCGCCCCACGGCAGCGCTAGGCCGAGTTCGTGCTGACCGGGCACCACGACCTGGAAGACCCCGTCGTCGACCGGCCACTCGACGTACTCGTTCTGCTCGAGGTAGAAGGCCTTGGAGAATGCGGCGTTGGTGAGGATGGTGTTGGTCGACGCGACAGTCGGATGGCCTTTCCAGAAGACCTCGATATCGAGCGTGTCCAAACCGGGTGTCTCGAGACAGATGTTCGCAGCGATCTCCCCGATGCTGTACATCTGGGCCAAACCTGGTGTGAGCACGATGTTTCGGGAGGCAAAGTCCGCGCCGTATTTCTTCTCGGCGTCGATCATCCAGTCCTGCTCGCCGGTCGTGTCGGTGTAGTGCGCACCGATCTCGAGGCATGCCTCGACCACTTCGTGCCCGAATCGAGAGAACGGGCCTACGGTGTTGAGAACGACGTCTGCACCTCGGAATGCTTCCACCAGAGCATCTTTGGTGTGTTCGACCTCGTCGACCTCGTATTCGACGGTGTCGATCCCGGGTACCGCGTCGAGGATGCCCTTCACTCGGCCATGGTTACGGCCGGCGGCAAGGAATGGGATGTTGTACTCCCGCAGGTATTCACAGATCAGTCGACCGGTGTATCCCGACGCCCCATAAACGACGACGCGCTTGTCGGTTGGCATGGAAAGGTCCTCTCGTGAACGGTCTGCCAGCACGGCGGACCGAGGTGGGTTGGAACCGGGGCACCTTCTTCGGGAGGGTGTACGTCCGCGCTCCCGAGGTGTGCTGCCGATCACACTATGGGAGAATCTGTACAGACGTCAAGATTTTTCTTGACGACTGCCCAAAGTTTGAAAATATGACGTCGGGCTTACACTGACCTACGACGAGCGCGCGGAAAGGACACGGACAATGACGCAGACTGCCGATCCGCGCGCACGAATCGAAGAGCGTGCCCGCAACAAGTTCGAGGCCAAACGGACCGAGCTGGCGGAGGCGACGCTGCACACGCTCGCCGAACTCGGATATGCACGCACATCGCTCCGGGAGATCGCGCAGAATTCCGAGTATTCACACGGCGTGCTGCATTACTACTTCACCGACAAGCTCGACCTCATCACCCATGCGGTGCGTCAATACGAAGCCATCTGCGTCACCCGCTACGACGAGGTGGTCGCAAGCGCTGTCGACGCCGAGCACCTGTTCTCCGACTTCTCCGAGAAGTACTTCGGCACGCTGGTCGCGGACGCTGGAATACACCGATTGTGGTACGACCTGCGGAACCAGGCCCTGTTCGACGGCTTGTTCCGCACCGACGTTCTCGACATCGAAGCGCGTCGCGAGGACATGATCTGGCGCGTGGTCGTTCGCTACTGCGATCTCCTGGGAACTACGCCGACAATGGACCGGGCGTCGGCCTACATCCTTCTCGATGGCATCTTCCAGCGGGCGCTGCTGCACCACTTCGCTGGAAACGTCGACGAGATCGACGCCGCGCGTGGTCAGCTCCGGGCCGCATTCGCGATGTTGGACTCCGTGACGAGCAGCGTGTCAGCCGCGCGCTCGTAGCACTGCTTCGACGTTGCGCTCGGCCAATGCACTGATGGTCAGCGACGGATTGACGATCCCGGTGCTGCCGGGCACAAGTGAACCGTCGACGACGTACAAGCCGTCGTAACCGTTCACCCGGCCGTATCCGTCGGTCGCCTTCCCCAGTACGACGCCACCCAGCGGATGAGCGGTGAACGTCGCGTTGACATCCCGCACACCCAATGGCGGATATCCAGTGCCGATGTTCGACCGTTCGGCGATCGTGTTGTGCACCGCTCGGAGCGCTTCCTCGACGTATCGGTTGCCTTGGTCCGGCCACTCGAGATTGACAGCGTCGGATGCTCGGTCGTAGACGAACCGGCCACGAGTGGGGTCGAGAACCATGCCGAGTGAACCGAGGAGAGATAGGTCGACGGGGGAGCCGGGTACGTACCAATTCTCCAATGTCAGCGGCGTACCCGACTCGTCCGTGATGCGCGTCGCCGAGGGGGAGCCCTGTACGACGCCGACGCCCTCTGGACTCATGCCGCGCACCAGAGCTGCGTCACCGTTGGTGCCCCAGCCTTCGCCGATGTGCTCGTCGAGGTTCGGCAACGACCCGGTGTCGCGAGCGCGAACCAACAGCTCGGAAGTGCCCATGGAACCTGCGCCGAGGAACAGCCTGTCGCAGGTGATGGTGCGTCGATCGATCACCGAGGCGTCGGCCGCGAGGATGGACACGGTCAGGGCGTACCTTCCGTTCGGCTCCTGCGTGACGGTGGTGACCTCGTGGCGAGGATGGATCGTGCATCGACCGGTCGCTTCCGCCGCTGCCAGGTAGTTCTGCGTCAGATCGAACTTTGCGCCATTGGAATTCCCGAGATTGGATTCGCCCAGGATGGCCGATGGTCGCGATCTGCCGTTCAGTTCCGCGCGGACGGTGTCCCAGTTCCAGATTCCGTCGATGCGGGACGGGGTGTACCCGGCGCGGCGGACCTGCGCGTCCCACACCCTCGAGTGCGTGAACGGAGCGGAAGCGTAGACGTCGTCCGGCATGGCGGACAATCGCAGTTCGGATCGCACTCGGGGGTAGTACACCGAGGACAGTTCGTCGTAGGACAGCGTGGACCCGAACACAGCGTCGAAGTAGCGGCGTTCCGGGGCGATCATGACGCCGGTGAAGACAAGCGACCCACCGCCCACACCTGCGGCTCGCCACACGTCGATGGATCCGTGTTCGGACACATCGAAGACTCCGCCGAACGAGTCGGTGGGAACGGTGGGCAGGCCCGTCAGTGGTGCGAGGCCTGGGCTTCGCCAGAATGCGCGACCGTCTGGCATGAAGTCGTTGGCGAAGACCTGCCGGAACGGGTGACTGGGCCAACGTGATCCGCGTTCGACGATGGTGACCGTCACGCCCGCGTCAGCCAAACGGCGTGCGGTGATGGCCGCACCGAACCCGGACCCCACCACGATGGCGTCCGAGTGGTCCGGTGCGGACGGAACCGCGCCGTAGATTTCGGGCACGAACTGCGCGTACATCGAGTCGAGAACCGGTGCCGCAGCAGCGCGGTGAGCGGTACTGCCGAGAAGTGATGCAGCGGCAGCTGTTCCTGCGATTCCAGCCGCCCTGACAAAATTTCGACGGTTCATGCTCATGATTCCACCCTCGCCCGACGAGTTGCGTCGGCCACGAGTGCGGCGACGCAAGCGAGCATCGGTTACCGGCGAGTAAGTTGTCCACACGGAGTGACCCGTTTGCCGTCAGCATCACGTCGTGGGGAACATGTGGCACGCGCCACTGATCTGGAAAGATCGGCTGGTCAGGCCGGGGTTATGTGCCTGGATGGAACCGGGCTCGAGTAGACGACGTTGGTCGTGATGCCACCGAGCGTGGCGAGCCGTCCGGTAATTCGTTCGAGGTCGCGCATCGACCGTGCCAGCACTTTGATGATGAAGCAGTCCGCGCCGGTGACGTGATGTGCCTCGATGACTTCGGGAAGCGAGTCGGCCAGATCGTGGAACGGCTTGTAGTTGCCCGTCGGGTAGGCCAACCGCACGAACGCGGTGACGGTGTACCCGAGCGCTTCGGGATCGACGGTGACGGAGTAACCCGTGATTACGCCGCCGTCGGTGAGTCGTCGAACCCGATCGGCTGTTGCACTGGGCGACATACTGATTGCGCGCGCGAGTTGCGCGACACTGGCGCGCCCGTCCTGCTGCAGGAGCTCGATGATGGCGTGATCGGTCGAATCGAGGTCCAACCGTGGTTTCGACTGCACGGGTGAGAACATACCGTGGAATGTGCTGCAGAAGTGTGGTTCTTTCCGTGGATTAGTAGTTCTCTTCAGTTCGGGCGAGCTGTCTAATGATCGGCATGAAGCCATCACTGTCGGCGGCCGAGTTCTTCGCCGCGAAACTTGCGTACGAGATCGACCCGGCGGACCTCGCCGCCGACCGAGCCGCCGGTGCTCCCGTAACAGTCATCGATACCCGCTCCGAGGCGTCGTGGAGTCAGGGCCGTATCCCCGGGGCTGTGCACATCCCGAACGCTGACCTCGACAAGCGAATTTCGGAGTTCGCGGGTGACCGGGACTCGCCCATCGTCGTCTACTGCTGGGGCCCGGGATGCAACGGCAGCACGCGCGGCGCCCTCATCCTGGCAAACCTGGGCTATACGAACGTCCGAGAACTCATCGGCGGGTTCGAGTACTGGGCCCGTGAAGGCCTCGCAACCGTGAGCGACGAAGGTCGTGGGCGCCGCGCGCCGGATCCGCTGACCGCACCTGTCCGGTAGGTGCGGCCGAGTTCGCACTTGTGCAGACGAAAGCCGTCGATCGGCCTGCACAAGTGCGAACTCGTCGGGCGGTATGGGATCACTGTGCTATTCCGGCCGCGAATGCAGTGAACAGATTTCGTCCTTCAGTCCAGCCATCGAGTCCGCTGGCAGAGTTGAGATGGCCATGCAACCCAACGTCGACGTGTGCCGCACCCCATCGGACCGCGAAGTACTGAGCACGCTCTGGCGCGCAATAGGGGTCGTCGGAGCTGGTAACGACAAGTGTTGGAACAGGTATGGGTTCGTCGAGGTCGTCACCGAACTGTGCGGCGATGGCTGGAAAGATGTCGCCATGCGGGTCCGGTGGGGCTACGAGAAACAGTCCGGCCACGCGCTGGTTGTGCAGGTGGCTCCACTTGACGGCCGCCAGACAGCCGAGGCTGTGGGCAACGAGGATCGGCACCGTATCTCCGACGGACCGGTGCAGCGCCTCGGTCCAATCATCGACATCCGGCGCATCCCAGGAGGCGGGTTCGATGCGCGTCCACGCCTCGCCTTCCGATTCCCAGTGGGATTGCCAATGTGATTCATCTGAACCGCCGAGGCCCGGTACCATCACTCTGCGCATTGATTTCCTTCGTTTAGTTGCGGCATACGGCTCTCACTGTGGCACCTGATGGCAAAACATGGCGGTTGTAGGGTTGAGAACAGTTGTTCCATAAGTCGAGGGAGTGAAACGCTTTGGATTCCTTGGACGCTGTGGATCACGAGATTATTCACGTGATGCAACTCGACGGCAGGATCACGATGACCGCGCTCGCAGAGCACGTCCACCTGTCGCAGCCAGCCGCATCGGCAAGACTCCGGAAGCTCGAAGACGCCGGATATATTTCCGGCTATGCCGCGAGTGTGTCGCCTGCTCGTTTGGGACTGGGTACGCATGCTGTCATCAGGCTGCGGACAACGCACGGGCAGATCGCTGCTGCGCTGGAATTATTCGGGTCTCGTCCGGAGATCCACCGCATTTATCGCGTGACCGGTGAAGACTGCTTCGTTCTCGACGTCCATACCGCCACTCCCGAGAATTTGGAGACAGTGATCGACGCCATCGGACGCCTGGGGCCGGTCAGCACGTCGATCGTCCTTCGCGAGTATCCGGCCCACCCCATTTCGGCGTCGAGGCACGCCGAACAATAGTCAACGACTCACGCTACTTCTGAACAACGTCGCGGCCGCCGCGTCGGTGCGGTCGGCATCCCCCGTGACGAACCGATCGAGCAGCAACCCTCGGAATCCGGCCCCCAGAAGTGTTGCCTGCATGGCAGATTGCTCGTCGCCGAATCCGCATCGCTCGAACGCGGCGGACAGCGCTTCGTTCAACGACGCGACGGTCGCACCGGCGAACTCCCCCAGCACCCCGGTCTTGATCGACGCGATTCCGACCACCTGCATCAGAATTCGCGAGCTGACCGAATCCTCGCCGACCGTCATGGAACGCCACAGTTCGCCGAGTCGACTCTCGAATGCCGGTGCATCCTCGACGTCGCCGAACATATCCGAGAACGCCGGTCGCTGGCTGGTCAGCGCCTGCACGATCAGATTCTCTCGGGACTCGAAGTAGTAGATCAGCATCCGCGAACTGGTGCCCAGCGCGGCTGCGAGGGGCCGCAACGTCAGGTCGTCCAGGCCATGCGAACCGATGTAGTCGCAGACTTCGCCAAGGAGTTCTGCTCTCTTGTCGTGGTCGAGTGGGCGTGCCATTCGCTTGACTGTACCGGTCGCTACATGTACTCATGAACATCATGAGTGAAACGGTCGCTACACAAACTCGGTCGCGATCTGCGGTCATCACCGGCTATACGGCAACCACAGCACTTGCGGACGGCGCCGACCAGACCTGGGAGCGTTTGCTTCAGGGCCACAGCGGCATCGGCCCGCTCACCCACAGCTTCGTCGCGGAGTACAACTTGCCGGTCCGGATCGGTGGTGTACTTCAGTGTTCGGTTGGGGCATCGCTGACCAGAGTCGAGCAACGCCGAATGTCGTTCGTCGAACAGTTGGCGGTCGTCCTCGGACGCAGACTGTGGGCGGGTGCCGGACTCGACGACATGGATCCGGATCGGTTGGCCGTCGCGGTCGGTACCGGGTTGGGCGGCGGTGATGCTCTGATCGGCGCGGTCGACGCCATGCGGACCGGCGGCTACCGCACAGTCTCGCCGCTGTCGGTACCGATGGTGATGCCCAACGGGCCGGCCGCTCACATCGGACTGGAAGTGGGTGCCAAAGCGGGTGTATTCACACCGGTGTCGGCGTGCTCCTCCGGCTCGGAGGCACTTGCGCATGCCTGGAGACTGATCGAAACCGACGAGGCGGACGTCGTGATCGCAGGTGGCGTCGAAGGGCACATCGACGCAGTACCGATCGCCAGCTTCTCGATGATGCGAGCGATGAGCACGCGCAATGACGAACCGAGTCGCGCATCGCGGCCGTTCGACCGTGACCGCGACGGGTTCGTCTTCGGTGAAGCCGGGGCTCTGCTGATCATCGAATCGGAGGACCACGCCCGCGCACGCGGAGCACGCATTCATGGCCGACTCCTGGGCGCCGGGATCACCTCCGACGGTTACCACATCGTGGCACCGGACCCACAGGGCAACGGAATTCGGAAGGCCATGCGCAAGGCGATCGGCACAGCTGGCCTCACCGACGGCGACATCGGCCACGTCAATGCCCATGCGACGGCTACCCCGATCGGCGACGTGTCGGAAGCGACGGCCATCGCAGCCGTCACCCCGCATGCGTCGGTGTATGCGCCTAAATCTGCGCTCGGCCATTCCATCGGCGCGGTCGGTGCACTCGAAGCGATACTCACGATGCTGACCATCCGCGAATCGCAGATCCCGCCCACGCTGAACCTCGAAAACCAGGATCCAGCAATCGATCTCGACGTCGTATCCGAGCGCAGAGATCAGAGGATCGACTATGCCCTGAGCACGTCCATCGGGTTCGGGGGACACAACGTCGCGCTCGCGATCGGACGAGCGTAGAGCGGGCGAACTCAGGTCGACTGATCACTCGAGGCGGGGTGATGTAGACCACTCCGCTGTTGTGAAGTTATGGCTTGTCTTGGAGTGCACTCGAAGACGTAGCGTCGCTGTCATGAGTGCACGGATAGCTAACACCGCCATCGACGACGGCATCGGAATCGCCGAGATGGCTGCCTGCTCGGGGCTCAGCCAGGACACGCTGCGGTGGTACGAGCGCGAGGGACTGATTCCCGGCATTGCTCGCGCGTCCGACGGCCGTCGGATGTTCACACCCCGAATGGTTGCATTGGTGCAATTGCTGTCGCGACTTCGATCGACGGGCATGCCGACGGCCGATATGCGCGAATTCGCCACACTCGTCGACGGCGGTGCGGGCACTCATCAGTCGAGGATCGAACTTCTCTCCAGACATCGCGAGCGTATAGCCGAACGCCAACGGCTTCTGACCGAGGCCAGTGACGCCCTGGAAGCGAAGATTTCCCACTACGAAGATCTGATTTCGCGTGGCCTCGACTGCAATGGAACCGCGATAGACGAACAGGACCAGGAGCTGCAATGACACACCCAACTCGTAGGATTCCCGCGCTCGATCGTGACGTCACTGCTGTCGGTTTCGGCTGCATGGGCATCAACTGGGCCTACTCGACCGTCAATCCCGAATCGTCCCGCGCAGGATCGCAGGTACTTGCGCACGCGCTGGAATCCGGTATCGACTTCTTCGACACCAGCGACGCCTATGCCGCCGGGGAGAACGAGACCGTCGTCGGACAAGCTTTGGCCGGCGCGGACGTGATCGTCGCAACGAAGGGGGGACTCATCGGATCCATCGTCGACGGCACGCCGACGGTCACGCGTAACGGTCGTCCGGAGCATCTCCGTCAGGCCTGCGACGACAGCCTTCGTCGGCTCGGAATCGACACGATCGATCTGTACTACTTGCACCGCGTCGACGAGCAGGTGCCCATCGAGGAGTCGTGGGGAGCCCTGTCGGAACTCGTCGAAGCAGGCAAGGTTCGAGCACTCGGGCTCAGCGAGGTCACTATCGCCCAAGCCGACACAGCTCATGCCATCCATCCGGTTGCGGCTGTGCAGTCCGAGCTGTCGGTGTGGACCCGAGATGCGTTGGGACAGGGAACCACTCCCGACGCATCCGAAGACGGGAACATCGTCGAGTGGTCACGCGCCCACGACGCTGTATTCGTTGCGTTCTCTCCACTTGGTCGCGGATTCCTGACGGGCGAGTTGGACACCGAGAATCTCTCGTCCTCCGATTTTCGGTCCACTCTGCCCAGGTTCAACGGTGCAGCGGCGCAACAGAATCAAGCTATCGTCGAGGCCGTTGCGGAAGTGGCGCGGAGACACGAGACCACATCCGCCGCAATCGCATTGGCGTGGGTTCTTGCTCAGGGGCCGCACATCATCCCGATCCCGGGCACCACCAAGATCCGACATCTCGACGCCAATCTCTCTGCCGCACAGCTGGTGCTCACCGCCGAGGACCTCGATATCCTGAACAATGCGCCGTCCGCAATCGGTACCCGTTACTGACATGATCGGCTCGAAGACAGCACTGCTCGAGGTCGACTTTCAACCCTGGATCATCGCGCTCGGGCACGATCCCGACGTTCTCGGTCGGGCACACGGCATTCGTGAGGAGTACCGGGCGCGAGGATCGCTGGTGGTGTGCACCCGCTATCTGAGCTTGGACACGAGCGATTCGATACGCTCCGATCCTGACAGTGAAGGATCGCGCTTTCACCTCACTATGCTGCCTGAGCCCGGGGATCTCGTTGCAACTAAACATGATCGAGATATCTGGAGCAATCCGGACCTTCATCTTCAGTTGCAACTGAGCGGTATCGAGCACATCGTCGTCGACGGCTTGGTCACCGAGTTCGGCGTCGATCTGGCTGCCCGGGGCGCGCACCGCCTCGGCTATCGCGTGACAGTGAGGTCGGACGGATGCGCTGGGACATCGCTGAGTGCACACAACGCCGCCCTCGAGGCGTTGGCCGCCGCCGGTATCGACGTTCTGTCCGGTTGCGAACCACAGATGCGCACCTAATTGCCAGGTGCGCGCCGGATTGCTAGCAACTGGCCGCGCATCTGGCAATTCTGCGCGCGGCTATCCGATCGCGACGTCGACGATCAGACCGTGGTGGTCGGAACCTTCGATCGTCACGCGCTCCAAGGACTGCGCACGGGCGTCCTTGGTGAGCACGTGGTCGATTCCGATGATGGCGGGGAACTGCTTGTCCGCCGGGTACGTCGGTACGATGCCGGAACCCAGTTGGTCGGCCGCATCGGTGTACCCGGCGTCGAGTAGATCGCGGAATTGCTTGTGAAGATAGGTGGTGTTGAAGTCTCCACTGACGACGACGGGGCTGTCGGTAGCAGCGAACGCGGCCAGCTGGTGGCGCAGATTGTCGAGCTCTCGGGTCCATATGTCGGGTGGGGTGACAACGGCCGGGCCAGGATGCACTGCGACGAGGGTGAATGGCGTCGTGAACCCCACGGTGGCAACCAGATTGGTCGGTCCATAACCGTCGAGCTCTCTGGTGTCGGTCAGCGGGTAGCGGCTGTAGATTCCTGCACCACCGCCGCCGCGTTCGTCAGGAATCATGTATTGATACTGCAACAGCTGTTCGAGTCCGCGGTCTTCGAGTTTCGTCGCAAGCGTTTCTGTGAGTTCCTGGACTGTGAGGACATCGACGTCGCGTTCACGCACGGTCTCGATCAAGCTGGCGGGATCTGCAGCGCCGAACAACAGGTTGGCCTGCATGATTCGTAGCGACGGTCCGTCGACGGTATCGCTGTTGGCCACGTACAGGGGTGCGACAACCACCGTCGCGACGCCTACGACGACAACCGAGACCGTCAACAGGATCCAGCGTCGAAAAACCAGGGACACCAGCAGGCCTAGGCCGGTGACCACGAGAAACAGCGGAACGAACGACGCAATCGCGATCAGCGGATTGATCGGCGCGGTGGTGAACATCGCGGACACGGCGACAATTCCGACGGCGATCCCTACGAGGCCGAGGAACTGCGCCACGCGTCGGGCTGGGACGTTGTCCTTGATGAAACTCATACCGAAAGGTATCAGTACTGTGGTTGCATGGGTCGCGCTGAAAGTGGGATACCCCGTCCACCCGGGCTCGGAACGCTGACGATGACGGCGATGTCCGTACTCGGATTGCTGGCAATGCGGTACGACGTTCCTGCCACTCTGTCGGGTATGACCGCGCCGGACGAGATGCTGACAGGACTGCTACTCATGGGTCTGATGGTGGTAGCTGGTGCGTCGTGGTGGTACAGGACGATGCGGGTCTTGGAACAGCAGCGATGGTCGTGGCGCTGTGTTGACTCGCCACTGGTTGTACTGACGGGCGCGGCGGTGTATTTGCTGATTCCGCCTGGAAGGCAACGGACGCATGGTGCTACATATGAGGACATGCTGGCCGCAGCGATGAATCTGGTCTGAACCTGCGAAAGAACCGGAAATGGCTCATCGGTTGTGATCAGAACACGTCCGTGCCCGTGAATCGGCATGGTTACTGAGGTTCCTACAACCGCAACAGCCCCGCACTTGTCGGCGAGAAACCGCATGCGACGGTGTAGAACTGCGTCAGGTGTGGTTCGTAGTCGACGTGCAACCATTCGATCCCGGCTGAACGCAAATCCGTGACCAGGGTGGACACCAGAGTGCTACCTACGCCTTTTCGTTGTAGTCGTGGGTCGACTGCCGTGTCGAGTAGAAACGCGTGCCGACCTCCGTCCCATACCGCATGCACGAACCCGCAGAGCCTTCCGTCAGTGAACGCTCCAACCCACGACTTGCTATCCCGCTCCAACTGGGAACGCCACGAGACAAGTTCATAGTGTCCACCGAACGCATCGTGGTGAAGCTGTGAGAGTTCGGTGTCGTCGACTGGAAATCGGGTGCGATATTCGATGGTGGAGTCAGGCCGCTCGTCGTGCACAGCAGTTCAGTCCGCGAGCAGGCCGGCCGTGCTGACCACCGTCGCGAACTCCCCATGTAGGTTCGTCGCGGTGATGGACGACAGGGTTGCCGCGGGTACGGTCGTTCCGTCGGGGGCGAGACGATCGAAGGTGTGCGTGGCGTCGATCGCGAAGTACGTGTCATAGCCGAGGTTTCCGGCCATTCGCGCTGTGGTTTCGCAACAGTGATTGGTCGTGATTCCGCAGATCACTATTTGGCCGATGCCCTCGGCGCGCAGCCATGCGTCGAGATCCGGTGTGCCATAGAAGCTGGAGTTGACTCGTTTGCGAACCAACAGATCCGGTGCACCTTCGATGACATCCTTGAATGCGTGCCCTTGGCTCGACGGCGACAATGGAGAGAGCGCGTTGTCGGAGTCGTGCTGGACGAACACAATAGGCCAGGAGTTCATTCGCCAAAAGTTCACGAGCGCTTCGATATTGCTCTCGCAGGCTGGGTTGTCGCGCGGACCCCAGAACTCGGAGTCGTCGAACCCGGCTTGTACGTCGACGACTACGAGCGCGGGGCGACGTAGGTCGATCGTGGGAGCGTCCATGCGTCGAGGATAGCGGGGGAGTTCAGCTCGGGTAGTGACCGAATGACTCATTCGGTCACTGGGGGGTCGGCTGGTTTGCTGCGCAGGTTGCAGCGAGCGCGCAGGTTGCAACTTGTGCCTGGGCTGGGAGGTGCGCGTTCAGCTCGGGTAGTGACCGAATGAGACATTCGGTCACCGAGATGTGCACCCTTTTCCCCACGCAGTGGAAGACTGTATTCATGGAGCCTCGGCCGTCGATCGACGATCTACTCGAGCACTGTCGCGCTCACAATCTGGACGCAGACGTGGGCACGATGTTCCGTAGCCCCGCTCTGCGATGCCGCGGGAAGGTGTTTGCGTTCGTTGGATTCGATGGGGCCCTCATCGTCAAACTGCCGCACGCCCGCATCGTCGAGCTAGCCAGTGAGGGAGCCGCAGAACAAGTCACGATGGGCAGACGCACCATGCGTGAATGGGCAGAAATCGCTCTGTTGGCGAGCCCGCGTTCGACAGCTGACTTGTGGTTCACCCTGGTAGAGGAGGCGCACAAGTTCGTGAGCTCGCAGCAAGTTCACCGCTGACCTGTCCAAAATCTCCAATTAGTCTGATCAAGAACAGATTTGGAGGAATCCCTCCGCTTCTGGGCGCAGTCGAAAGTGCTTCTGTGTCCCCTCGGCCTCGAACACTGCCGCAGTCTCCGACAGGCGCGTCATAGTGCCCTCTTGGTATGGATCGTCCCAGCTTGTCGAGGAATTGGTCTGGCGAGCATGGGGCGGATCCACCTCCCAGTACTCACCCGCGAACTTCGCCTCCAGCGCGCCACAATGGGTGTACATCTCATAGCTGTACGCGGTGCCGATCTCGACTTCCTCGGGGGAAGGCTCGGTCGGAGCTCCGCATCCGGTCACGCAGAACGCGAGCAGAGTCGCTATGCACGACCAGCGGGTGACCGGGGAACACGTCATCCATCGACATTAGCGTCAGCGGCGAGTGTCGACTGATACAGCCAACTGCAGTGCGTCGTCGAGCGGAAGAGCCGTGATGTGGCTGAATGGCGCTGAACGAGCCTTGTCCACCACGTAGTCATAGCGGTTGATGCTCGCCAAGTGGCGGCTGAAGTGGAACGAGTCTTCGGTGAACAGTGAAGTGAGAAGTGCATCGAATGTGGGATTGCTCCACGACAAACGCACAATCGGCCGGTAGGTGCCCAGCGCTTTCATGATTGCGCGGATCAGCTCTTCGTGGGTGGGTTCGGCCGAGGCAGGCATGTCGACGATCCGGCCGAGTGGCTGATCCGAGGTACCGGCCTCGACCAAGCAGTCCGTTGTGGTGTCGATGTCGACGACGGCCATTCGGTGATGGCGCCAGGGTCCCATCGGGATGACCGGGGCACGCTGAATCAGCTGCAAATATGGACGCATGCCACGAGACCGGGCGCCGAGAACCATTCCGGCACGCACCGCTGTCATTCCCGGGATACCGTCGAGCAGTTCGTTCTCGACCATGATTCTGTTGTTCTGGTATCGCGGAGGCTCGACACCGGCGGGCGCAGTGAGCGTCGTGAAAAATACGCCCCGTGCGAGCTTGGTAGCCCGTGCGGCAGTCACGAAGTGGCCGGCTGCAGCGAAGTCGCGGTCATCTTGGTCGGTGGCATCGAGTGAGTGCACGAAGTAGTACGCGACGTCTATGTCAGCGAGCGCTTCGGTGAGTCCTGCACCGGTCGAAACATCCCCAATTACAACCTCATCGAGGTCGAGCGGGGCCCGACTTCGATCGCGGACCAACCCGCGAACTCGATGCCCTTGCTCGGTCAACCGCCTCGCAACGCGAGCCCCGTTGTAGCCGCTTGCGCCGACGATGAGGACGTTCATGCTGCACTCCTTGGGGTCTCACGGACTTGAATTGATAGTACATAAGATTTAGAAGTAATCAATCAAAAAAGGAGTAGAGAGGCTCTAGTTTTGTATGTGCACTGATATCATGGCGTCCATGTCCCGACGCGACTACAACCAGTTCTGCGGACTGGCCAGCGCTCTCGACGCGGTAGGTGAGCGCTGGACGCTGCTCATCGTGCGCGACCTCATGGGCGGCCCGAAGCGGTACTCAGACTTGGCCTCGTCGTTGCACGGGATCGGTACCAGCCTGCTCGCGGTACGGATCAAGCAGCTCGAAGCCGACGGCGTAGTGGTTCGTCGAGTGCTTCCTCCGCCGGCCGCATCGACCGTCTACGAGCTGACTTCGGTCGGATGGGAACTCGCGGATGCTCTTGTCCCGCTGGCTGTGTGGGGTGCTCGCCATCAGCTCGATCCGCAGCGCCAAGACGGTCAAGGTTTCACGCCGGAATGGAGTCTCGCCGTTCTGGCGAGACTACTGAATGCGGGCTCTACAGTGGACGTCGATGCAATCTACGAATTTCACATCGACGGCGACATTGCGCACGTGACGGTGGCGGACAAGGCAACGTCTGTGACGACGGGACCTGCTCTCGGTCGGGCCGACGCAGTGATCACCACCGATTCCGGTACGCTGGCTTCCCTTGTTGCAGGGCGTATCTCGGTCGTCGACGCAGTGGGATCGGCTCGACTCGCGCTCGCTGGAGATGAGACTGCGTTGCAGGTTCTGGCCGCAGCAATCCCACCTCCTCAGGCGGCACCAGGAACGAAGCTGAACCGATTGCGCAGCTCTCCGATCAGCGAGTGAGATCGGCGGTGTCCCGTTGGTTCGCGTGTCGCACGGTATTCGCAGCATTGACGACCGCAGCCATGCTTGCGGCCAGGACGGAGCGTTCCTGTCCCGCGGCCCATCGAACGACGTTACCGACGCGGTATTCCAGCAAGGTCAATGCGTCGCTGTCGTTGCCGGTATCGACGCTGGTTTGATGGAGGCTGAGAACGTCGACATGGGTGCCGTGCGCGGCGAGGGCGTCTGTCAGTGCTTCTACGGGCCCGACACCGACATGCGCACTGGCCACTTCGGCGTCGTCGACCTTCAGTGTCAGGTCCGTGCGAATCCGACCGGCCGCCTCGGATGTGTCGTAACCTGCGAGCGAGACCGTGCGCGCGATGTCGCTGTGCGGCAAGTATGTTCGTTGGAAGATCCCCCACAGATCTCCTGCGGCCACTTCGGTGCCGGTGTCGTCAGTGTGATTCTGAACGTGCCTGGCGAAGTCGATTTGAAAGCGCCGTGGCAGTTCGATGCCGTACTCGGACTCGAGCAGGTACGCGATGCCACCTTTGCCCGATTGGGAATTGATCCGGATGACGGCGTCGTAGCTTCGACCGATGTCTGCCGGATCGATGGGCAGGTACGGCACTCGCCATTCCAGCTGCCGTTCGGATCGACCCTCTGCGGCGGCGCGAGCCCGGTGCTCGGCAAACCCCTTCTTGATCGCGTCCTGATGGGTGCCACTGAACGCGGTGTGAACGAGGTCTCCGACGTACGGATGACGCGGGTGAATCTCGATTCGGTTGCAGTACTCGACGGTTCGTCGGATCTCGTCGATGTCGGAGAAGTCGATCATCGGGTCGATACCCTGTGCGTGCAGGTTGAGCGCGAGAGTGGCGATGTCCACGTTCCCGGTGCGCTCGCCGTTCCCGAAGATGCAGCCTTCCACTCGCTGGGCGCCTGCCAGGACGGCAAGTTCGGCGCACGCGATCCCGGTGCCACGGTCGTTGTGCGGATGCACGGACAGGATGACGCTGTCGCGGCGAGACAAGTTGCGGTGCATGTACTCGATTTGATCGGCGTACACATTCGGCGTGGCGATCTCGACGGTTGCCGGCAGGTTGAGGATCACCGGACGCTCCGGGCTGGCGTCCCATAAGTCCGTCATGGCGTCGCAGATCGTCAATACGTAGTCGGGCTCGGTGAGATTGAAGACCTCGGGTGAGAATTCGAAGCGGACATTGGGCAAGTCGCCCGCATATTTCAGTACGTCTCGTCCGCCCGCGACGATGAGGTCCTGAAGGTCGGCTCGATCGTGCCCCAGGACCACATCTCGCCAGGTCGGCGCGGTGGCGGTGTACATGTGGATGACGACGGGATTGGTGATGCCGCGTATGGACGCGACGGTTCGTTCGATCAGGTCGCGGCGGGCAGGGGTGAATACGACGATCGTCACGTCGTCGGGTGCGATGTCGCTGTCGGCGATGAGGCGGACGAAGTCGTAGTCGGTCTGCGATGCAGAAGGATATCCGACTTCGATCTCCTTGTAGCCCATTCGAACCATCAGCTCGAAGAACCGTCGCTTGCGTGGTGGGTCCATCGGCTCAGCGAGGGCCTGATTGCCGTCTCGCAGGTCGACCGGTACCCAGAGTGGGGCTTGGGTGAGGCGACGAGTCGGCCACACGCGGTCGGTGAGGGGAACCTCGACGCGGGAGTAGACGTCGGAGTAGCGGTGCGACGGCATCTGGGAGTGGCGCTGCCGGTTCCAGGTCGGCGCATGCTCGGGCACTGGGCCGGCGGGTGAAGACACGCGGTGCGACGATGCGGAGGTCATGACTTGTCCTTGCTTCTGCTGGGCCTCGCCGTCTCGGCTGAGATGATGTAGCCCGATGGTGGGTATGACTAGACGGTAGCAGAACTCCTCAGACAAGTAGAGAAGTAAGGTGTTGGTTGTGGGCATACAACGAGTCACGATGGCAGACCAGGCGGCAGAGTTGTTGCTCGGTCGCATCACGTCTGGAGAGTGGAATCTCGGGGAGAAACTCCCAGGTGAGACCACGCTTGCGCCTCAGCTGGGTGTCGGGCGATCGACTGTCCGCGAGGCAATCCGCCAGCTGGCCGGGCGTGGCGTGCTCACTACTCGCCAAGGGGCGGGAGTGTTCGTAGCGGCCCTCGATGTTCGTGACGATTGGGACACTGTGCTGCAGCGTGCTGACATCATCGCGGTGATCGAAGCGCGCAACGCAATCGAAACGGCGGCGGCAGGGCTGGCGGCCCAGCGTCGGTCGGCTACGGATTTGAAGCGAATAAAGCGTGCCCTGGCCGAACGGCAGATACGACGATCGGCGATCGAAGAACACGTCGACGCCGACATCGCCTTTCATCGCTACGTCGTCGCAGCCGCGCAGAACCCCATCCTCGATGAACTCTTCGACAGTTTCACCCCGCGTGTGCGGCAGTCGATGATCGAAATGTTGCGCATACATCAGGAATTCGGCAGCGACAGCGATCACGATGCCCACGTTCAGCTGGCCGATGCCATCGCGAACCACGACGAATCGAGGGCCGAAGAACTGAGCCGATCACATCTGCTCTCGTTGAAGAATCGACTTAAGTGATCCCACTCCGGAGTCACAGCAGGGTGGCGACTAGCGCCAACCGTCCTGGTCGAGCACGCTGACCACGTACGGCTCACCGTCCACGGGCTCGAAGGTCACAGTGAGGGTGCTTCGCGTCCGCCTGCGCAGCAGCATGTGCGCGACGCGCTTGGCCTCGTCCTCTGTTCTGGTTTCATGCGGCGGCCCTGACGCTTCGATGTCGAGAGACTCTGGAGAGTCCTCGGCTACCCAGTACACCGGGCTGGTCGGTCGACCTGTTCATCCGCGTTCCTCGGTGGCGAGCAACCGCCCTCGATTGCCGCCGTCGGCTCCGTACGGGTAACGCTTCCCCACTGCGAACCAGAGGATCGGCCCGACGATCGGCAGGACGAATGCAACGAACGCCCACGCAACCTTGGCGACAGATCCCAGAATGGGATCACGGGTGATCGACACCAGAGCTGCAACGAAGAGTACGAAGGCGATCGTGCCGGCTGCGGATGCAGAAACCATGGGTTTCACCGTAGCCCTCGACTGCCGCTCGAGTTCGCACTTATGCAGACGATGACGGCGCTTTTGCCTGCATAAGTGCGAATTGGAGAGTTGTCAGCCTCACAGATCGAGGTACAGTGAAACCGAATTGCCGATCCACTCACCGGCCCCGCCTCCGACATGGCGAACACTATGACACTTCTCGATGAGAGGGCGACGACCCTTTCTGTCCGGTGAACCCCAATCGACCGCGTCGGGCGCGGAAAGATGGTTGGGCACTGCACTATCTCGCACAGTGGCGTCAGCGCGTCGAATCGGTCGAGCGGCGAGTACGCGTCGGATCGAGATCCCCGTTCGACAATGGGGTGCCGCTACTGCTCGGGTTCACTGGCTGTCCCATGTGCGATGGGCACTTCTTCGGCGATGGCGCTCGCGACCGACTGGAACGACTCATGCGCCGTGACGGTCGGCATGCTCATCGGTTGCGAGTCGCTGTCACCGAACTCGACGAGCGCTATCGCGATGCGACCGTCGAAGTTTCGGCCCCTGCGACATTCCCCTGGTGGGAGCGGCGAGTTCCGTGGGTGTGATTGTCGGTACCAGCGTGGCGCTCGTTGCGTTCACAGACTTCGCTACCAATGCCACGCCTCGCCGCCGACATTGTCGATCGTCCGCTGCAGCACTCGAATGGTCGTCGCGAAGTCATCCTTGCTGATTTCCTGCATGCGTTCTGCTTGTAGATCCTGTTGCAGTGCGGCTGCCCGTTCGAAGAGTTCGGAGCCCAGGCTGGTCGACTTCAGCTGCGAATCAGTCTGCTGCACCCACCCTTTCGCAATCGCAGAATCGATTGCCTCCACAATCGCTTCGGGAGTGGAGTTGTGGCCGATCTTCTCGATGGTGGCGTCGCGGTCGACGCCCTCCGGATCGAGGGAGACTTGATGCAGAAGCCACCATTCGGGCTGCGAGAGACCGATATCGCGTAGTGCGCCACGAGTGCGCGCACCAATGGCCTCCCCGGCGCGCACAGTCCAGAAGCCGAGGGGTTGATTTTCGGGCGGTTGCATTGCTCGTTGTGTCGACATGGGAGCGACAGTAGGACCTCAACTTTACTCGAGGTCAAGGGGCCTTGGAGTCACCATCGGATTCAGCTCACTGGACGAATACCCGTGTAGATCCCCGGCACTCGGAAGCGCAGGGGCTCCTCGTCGTATTCCTCCAGTGCGTGTGCGGTCCATCCCACGATACGAGCGATCGCGAATATAGCCTCTGGCGCGTCGGGACGTAATCCGTACGCACAGGTGAACGTGGCAAGGGCGAAATCTGAATTCGGAAAGGTATCGAATCGGTCGCTCATCTCCTCGATCACGACGTCCGACGCCGCAATTACTGCGGGGTCGGCGCCGAGGGCGGGGTCCCGGAGCAGCCGAAGCAGTTCTTCGGCACGGGGGTCACGATCGGTGTAGATGACGTGCCCGAATCCAGGGACTCGGGTTCCAGACCTGAGCTGTTGCGCCAGAGCAGCAATCGGATCCTCGCGTGCAGCCATCAGGAACCGATACGCAGGCTCGGCGGCGGAACCATGAAGAGGGCCGTCGATGCATCCGAGTCCTGCCGAGAGGACAGAATAAAGATGTGCACGCGTACTGGCGGCTACTCGAACGGCGAGGGTCGACGCGGCAAGTCCATGATCGGCCATCAGGTTCAGCCCGGCCTGGAGTATCACCAGTCCTCGAGAATCCGACGTCTCGGACTGCAAGCCGTCCCAAATCAGCTTTGCCACTGACTGTTCCGTCGAAGATGCGCCGAGCGATGCACCAATCGTCGCCAAGAGATGTCCGGCTTCTACGATCACCGACTTCGCGCCGATGTCGAATCGCATCGGCCGATACGTCGCGGCGATGTCGACGGCAATGCGTATTCGGTCGATCGACCGGCAGTCCGGCGCCATCAGTGCTATCGCTCCTTGGCATCGCTGCACGACGACAGGATCCGCAGTGAATTGAACATCGTCATCGAGGTCGCCCGTCCATATGAACTGGGCGATGGACTCGAAAGTACGAGAGCTGAGCTCGACGGCGTCGCGTCCTCGGTAGTAGAGGGTGTCGTGATCGAGCAATGTGGTTCGAGTCCGAATGCGTTCCACTGCACCGATATCGGTTCGACGCGCGGTGTCACGTCCGGCGAGAGATTCCACCTCGTCGACGTCGAACATGCTTCCTCGCACGCCGGGCAGGCGAGTGCTGGTCAGCATGCCCCGGCTGACGTAGGCGTACACCGTCTCGGGCTTGACGCCCAACCGCGCCGCGGCCTGTGCTGTCGTGAGTAGATCTCGACCGTCGTTCATATTGATCCAATCAACATTGACAAAAATCAATGTTAGCGCGG
The DNA here is from genome assembly GCF_037327425.1 of Rhodococcus sovatensis. NCBI lineage: Bacteria > Bacillati > Actinomycetota > Actinomycetes > Mycobacteriales > Nocardiaceae > Rhodococcus > Rhodococcus sovatensis. Next base: position 5,404,487 of record NZ_CP147846.1, read on the forward strand.
ATCGTAGGGGTTGACCAGCACAAAGGAGTCCTGTCATGAGCGTTCTCGATGCCCCGCGAGGGCTGCACAACGTCGTCGTCACCACTACGTCGATCGGTGACGTGCGAGGTGACGAAGGTTTCTACCACTACCGCCAGTACTCGGCGATCGACATCGCGCGAGCCCTGACCTTCGAGGACGCATGGTTCCTCATGGTCGAGGGGCATCTCCCGGGTCGGGCCGAGCGCACGGAGTTCATGAAGACGATCGAACCGCTGCGGACACTGCCGGACGACGTACGAGCGGCCGTCGCAACGGTTGCTCGAACAGGGCCGCAGCAACCGCTCTTCGCATTGCGGACGGTGTTGTCCGGTCTGCTCGATTCGCTACCGCTCTACGAATCGTCGGAGTCGGACACGCGGTCGATCACCCTACGACTGTGCGCGATGACACCGACCATCTTGGCAGCTGTGTATCGGATTCGGGCAGGCCTGGAACCGATCGAGCCGCGGGAGGATCTGACGACAGCTCAGAACTGGCTGTTCATGATCACCGGTGACGTACCCGCGGACGATCGCGCTCGCGCTATCGATCGCTACCTGACTGCGACCATCGATCACGGGTTCAATGCGTCGACGTTCACGGCGCGAGTGGTCGCGTCGACAGGGTCCGATGTGGCATCCGCGGTGTGCGCAGCGATCGGAGCCTTCGCCGGTCCACTGCATGGTGGGGCGCCGGACAGGGCACTCGAAGGCCTGGACCAGATCGCCGACCTCGAATCCGCCGATTCGTGGGCTCGCGCCAAAATCGCCGCAGGCGAACGGATCATGGGATTCGGACACCCGGTTTACCGCACCGAGGATCCTCGGTCGGTGATGCTGCGCGACACCGCGCAGGAGCTGGGCGGCGAGCTGATCGACAAGGCTGTCCAGGTCGAAAAGGTCATCGCTGCTGCTCTGGCCGATCTGAAACCGGATCGGAAGCTGTACGCGAACGTCGAGTACTACGCCGGTGTCCTGATGGAACTGTGTGGCATTCCACGATCGATGTTCACGCCGACCTTCGCATGCAGCCGCATGGTCGGGTGGTGCGCCAATATCGTCGAACAGTCACACGACAGTAAGATCATCCGGCCGATCGCGCGCTACGACGGACCCGCTGCGCCGCAACCGCTTCCGTCCCGGTAACAGACCGCGTATCGGCTAAGCAGCCGCCGGCGAGGCGTGTGGAGTGGCCGGGTACAGGTCGTCGTCGAGCGGCACTTCCTGCTGTTGCTCGAGGAAGTCCGCCGTATCGAACTCCTGCACTCCGCTGTCGATGCCGAGTGTGCGTCGCCACCACTGCTCACGATCGGGAGCGTCGGGCCACACCACGGTCTCGCTCTGGGCCGAATCGGTCGAATCGAAACGAAGCACAGCAACCACCTCCTGCTTCAAGATGCGCCCGCCCCTGTGGCGGGCTGCTCCTCATCACTGTGCGATAACAAAATTAGCACTCTCGCTCGGCGAGTGCCAAGATAGTTGTACACAATTTTTCGGAGACGGTGTCGTCCCACAAGGGCGACCAATGGTGCTGTGCGCGAGCAACAGCGAGCAGCGCCTGAAGAGGAAGGATCCATCGGTGACGGTGACAACGAATCGACCGGATGCTCGTGGCACGGGCGGGAGCCAAGGGTCTAGAGCGTGTCTCCCAAATTTGAGAGGTGCTGTCAGCGATGATATTTCGATGACGCGCGTGGGAGTGATCAGTGACGAGTTCTGGGAGATCGTCGAGCCAGTGATACCCACCGACGTGGGAAAACGTGGGCGGCGGTTCGCCGAGCACCGGCGAATTCTGGAGGGCATCGCATACCGATTCCGTACCGGGTGTCCGTGGCGAGATCTGCCGGAGGACTTCGGTCCGTGGCAGACGGTGTGGAAACGCCACCACCGATGGTCCTTCGATGGCACCTACGACGAGATGCTTGCCGCGGTGGCCGAGGTGTTCGGTCTCGACCCGGAAGAACTCGACGGCGATATCGGGGCGGTGCTCTCGATCGACTCGACCAGCGTCCGGGCGCATCAGCATGCGGCCGGTGCGCGAGCCGACACTCTCACAGGGGGCCTTGTCGAATTACAAGAAATCCGTCGACGAACCCGCTGACCACGCGTTGGGTCGATCTCGCGGAGGATTCACCACGAAGATCCATGCACTGACCGACCTGACGTGCTCGCCGGTGACGATGCTGCTGACCGGTGGGCAAGCCGGGGACAATCCACAGTTGGTGCCGTTGCTCGATGCCCACCGAGCTGCCGGTGGGGACCAGGACTACCGATTGCTCGCCGACAAGGCGTACACCCATCCCAGTACCCGCACCGAACTGCGTCGCCGCAAGATCAAACACACCATTCCCGAGCGCAGCGACCAGAAGCAGCGACGGGCCGACAAGGGGTCCGCCGGTGGTCGTCCACCGGGTTTCGATCCGACGATGTACAAGCACCGCAACACCGTCGAGCGTGGCTTCGGGCGGCTCAAACAGTGGCGTGGTGTGGCCACTCGATATGACAAGTACGCCATGACATTCCTCGGGGGCGTTGTCCTGTGCGCGGCAGTTCTGCACTCCCGCAACCACAACCACCGCCCGGCGATGAAAACGAAAACGGACCCAATTTAAGAGACACGCTCTAGCAACGCTGTAATCGCGGTCAACCAAGTCCACCATCGCGACGGACGTGTCGCCTCGACTACCTCGTGATCAAGCATCGACGAACCCGTGTGCGGACGTAGTGCCTGCTGGCATGGCTGGCCTTCCCTCGGCGTCGATGTCCAGTAGGTCGTTAACGTGATGGTTGACGTTACATCGGTGGTCGCCGGTGCGAGTCGACAGAACCGCCGTTCGAACGCTGCCGGTCGGGAGGGCAGGACCGGGAAGCCCGAGGTTCGGTGAAGGTGCGTAACCCGGAGCTGAACAGCACTTTTGACCGATTGTTAGGGCCTGGCGTCAATCCTGTTTTGTCGGACCACGCCGAGATCGAAGTTGTGCGTCGTTGTTGCTGGTTGGGGGTGCGTAGCTTCGATCTCGGCATGGGCGAGGTGCCCCTGCGGTCAGGCGGTGCGTTGTCGTCGGCGGTGGTAGCTGGGGATGGGTTGTCGGTGTGGGTCGATGGTGGCAGGTGGGATGGCCTGTGGGTGTCCGTCGTCGCCGAGGACGAGTTCCCAGTCTCCGTGGTGGATGGAGCGGTGGCATCGCCCGCAGACCAACGCCGAGTTGGTCAGATCGGTTGGTCCTCCGTCGGTCCAGTACACGAGGTGGTGGACTTGGCACCAGCCTGCGGGTCGTCCGCACATGACGCAACATCGATCCCTCGCGATGACCGCGTTCCGCAGTTCGGGTGGGGCGAGGCGCATTGTTCGGCCCATCGCCAGGGGCACTCCGGCGCCGTCGACGATGATCGGCGTCATATCGGCATCGCAGGTCAGGAGTTCGGCGAGGTGCCCGGAGATCGGTCCGGTCCATTCCATCTGAAACGGCCACTCCCCATCCAATGGACTGCCTTCCCCCGCGGTGTGGTGACTGCAGGGGCGTTTCAGGAGGTCGGCGAGGTGGACGATCAGGTTGACCCGCGCGGGTGCGGTGAAGGGTGACCCGCGTCCGCCGGCGAGGTGGCGGTCGAGGATGTCAGCGAGACCATCGGCATTGCGGCGGGCGGGGGTGCGTGGGTCGAGGGCCCCGCCGGGTCCGGGTGTCGGTGCGGTCAGTGGGGAGAGGGCGGTGCGGAGTTTCTCGGCGGTGAGGGTGTCGAGGTTGCCTTCGACGCGGCTCCGTCCGTCGGGAAGTTGGAAGATCTTCAGGACGTTCAAGGCGGGGTTCTCTGATGCTGCTGGTGGGCGGGGACCGTCAGGCAGATCCAGCGCGGGATCGCCGCCCGGAGCGGGATCTCCGGTGTCATCGGGGCGTGGTGCGGGATCAGGTGTGCCGCGACGTTGGGCTTCCTCTTCCGCGGCGCGTCGGGCGGCTTCTTCGCGTGCTTGCCGTGCTGCGGCTTCGCGTCGGGCGGCGTCGTGGCGGGCTTGGGCGTCGGCTGCGGCGGTGTGGGCGAGTTCGCGGGCGCGTGTGGTGACGGTGGAGGCCAGGGAGCGGGTGGCGACGTCGAGGAGGGTCGCGATGTGGGCGTCGAGGGCGGTGTTGTCGAGGGTGGGGTCTGCGGTGTGGATGAGGGTGTGGCCGTCGGCGATGGCGCTGGCGTGTGCGTGGTGGATGGTGGCGTCGGTCAGGGCGTCGGCGACGGTGGGGTGGTCGGTGAGCCAGTAGCCGAGGCGGATCTGGTGGGTGGACTGGGCTTCGCGGGTTCGGGTGGATTTTGCGTGCCAGTAGGCGACGGAGGAGTAGCCGAGTTTCAGGGCGAGGCCGCGGCGGTCGGATTCGGCGAGTATCGCCAGTTTCGATGCGGCGAGGGAGGATTCGGTGGTGTGGATGTGCGCGAGTGTGGACACGAGCTCCTGATCGGAGAGCGTGTGTGCGCTCTGGAAGTCCCCCAACTTCTGCATGCCAGGAAAGCTACAACCCACTACCGACAAGAAACTCCGCCTCGCCGCGGCCGTCGGCGCTTACAGCGAATGTAAGAGCAGTCACGTCCTAGTTGGCGGAGTCCGAGTCATACTTCGAATCACTCCTCGACTGCGCGTGTTCCGCTAGGACCATGGCGGAACGAGTACCGGCGCTGTCTGCTTCGATGCTCCCACTGGCAACACGCCCGGAATGTACGTGCTCCTGTTCGAGAAGGCATTCTCCTTCTCTACGGACAAGATTGGCTGGGTCAACACGCTCTAGCTGGATCTCTGACCGATGGGCAGCGGCAGCCGAGGGGCCCTGATCGCCAGGTCTCTCGGACCGCATAGCGGCGACTGCATTCGGTCACGAGGCTGAAATGGTCGTCGTAGCGGTCTACGGCCCCGTCTGCCAGGGCCCCGCTGACCTCAGGTCTTGGACGAGTCGGGGCGTGCGCCATTGCGTGAGTCGCGAGGGCAGTTGTCGGAGAGGATAGGAGAGACGAAACACGAAGTAGTTGACGTACTCGATCACGCCGAAAAGCCATATGAAGACGACGAACAACGTCGCACCGCGGCTATCTGGCAGGAAGAGAACGATTCCGACGAGGCCGGCTCCCAGTAGGCCGACATCGACGATCCGAAAAGCGCGGTAGAGCGTGGCCAACGATGTCGGCATCGAGGCACGCGCAACCCAGGCGCGGGCCGATAGCCAGTACGCGCCTCCCTGTACCAGTACTACCGACAACGGTACGAGTGCCGACCACAACGCCGCCTGATCGTCGGCGCCGACAAGCCGAGGAATCGCGACGGTGAACGCGACCACAACAAACACCACTGCCGCGGCCAATTCGCCCAAGCCAAGTGAGAGATATTTGCGGCGTAGAAACTCTCGTCGATCCTCGGACACGAAGGCACCGTACCAGTTTGGCGTGCTCCTACCCGAGTAGTCACGGCTTCCCGGCTTCGAGCAGTGCAGTCCGGGCGTGGGAGATGGTGTGTGGCAGCCACACTGCCTGAACGGGCACACGCGGCGCGTCCGCGAGGTTCAATACCCGAACTTGACCGTTCAATGCGGGGCCTGCATGCGCAGTGACGAGCGCGACTCGGTCTGTTCCGACGACGGCCGTCACCGGCGGTGTTCCCTGAATGATGTTCACACTCAGCGTTGGCTCGAAACCCGCACGTCTGCAGGCAGAGACGAGGAAGTCGGTGTAGAAGGAGTTCCCGGGTGGTGCCCATACCGCCAGTGGCCAGTCGGCGATGTCCGGGAGTGAGATGTCCGTGTGTCCCGCGAGGACGTGCTTCGAATCGACAGCGAGATTCAGTGGGTCGTAATGGAGAATGGCCGTGGCCAGGTCGGGTGGTGTCATGACTCCGCGTCGCAACACGACATCGACGGTCCCGTCCACGAGTGCGTCGTGTATTTGGTCCGGGAACGTCTGCCGGACAGTCACCGATCTCTCTGGCATCGATGCGCGTATCGGTTCGATCTTGCTGAATGCTTCTTCGGATGTGATTGCAGGAGTGTGTCCGACAACGAACGGGGGCGCCTCACCCAGTGCTGCCCGTCGAGTCGACGCACCCAATGCATCGGCAGCAGCGAGGAGCATCGACGCGCCTTGACGGAGTTCGTGGCCGGCCGCGGTCAAGACGGTGGCACGACCGTGTCGCTCGAGCAGTCGTACCCCCACGTCCTTCTCCAGCTGACGCATGGCGCTGCTCATTGCCTGTTGTGAAACGAACAGCATTGCCGCGGCGGCAGTCAGCGACCCGGTATCGGCGACGGCAACGAACTGACGCAGACGACGGAGGTCGAGCTGCGGGGTCGGCTGAAGCGTCATCGATTTCCTTCCACAAGCATTGGTTGTGCAAGCACGCAGTATTTGTGTTTTTCAATTGTGATTGATGACCCTACCGTTGGTTTCGAGATCGACACCAACGCGACAGGAGATTCAGATGACACACTCGCTACAGGGCAAATCAGCGGTCGTAGCTGCGGGGGCGAAAAACCTCGGTGGTCTGATCAGCACAAGACTTGCCGAGGAGGGCGTCAACGTTGCAGTGCACTACAACAGCGACAGCACCGAGGCCGACGCCGACCGGACAGTCGATGCCGCGCGGGCAGCCGGAGTCGAGGCCGTGAAGTTCCAAGGAGATCTCACGCGTCCAGCGAACATCGTGAAGCTGTTCGACACGGCTGTCGACGCCTTCGGTGGCGTCGATATCGCCGTCAACACCGTCGGCAAGGTCCTACGCAAGCCGATCGTCGAGACGACGGAAGACGAGTACGACTCCATGTTCGGTATCAACAGCAAGGCTGCCTACTTCTTCATTCAGGAAGCAGGCAAACGAATCAACGACGACGGCAAAGTGATCACGATCGTCACGGCCCTCCTTGCGGCGTTGACCGACGGGTACTCCACCTACGCGGGCGGCAAGAGCCCGGTGGAGCATTTCACCCGCGCTGCGGCAAAAGAGTTCGGTGTGCGCGGGATTTCGGTCAACAACATCGCGCCCGGTCCGATGGACACCCCGTTTTTCTACGGCCAGGAAACGCCCGAGCGCGTCGAGTTTCACAAGTCGCAGGCGTTGAAGAACCAGTTGACGCAGATCGAGGACATCGCACCGATCGTCCGTTTCCTCGCAAGCGAGGGTTGGTGGATCACCGGACAGACGATCTTCGCCAACGGCGGTTACACAACGCGCTGAACACCAACGGCGGTGGCTTTGTTGTGCCGGACGAGAACACTCACGTGAACCGTCCGAGGAAGGCACGCCCTGATCGAATCCGAGGGGGAGCGGACGGCGATCGATCGGATGCTCGAGTACTTCGGCGACTTGACGGATCGTGAGATCGAGGTGGACGTGGCCTCACCCACCGCGTACAGATCCGGTGATCTTCGATATGAACCGGGTCGACGAGTAATACCGGTCTGCGGTCCGTAAGCACCGCTGGCCGATAGGTCCACTCTCAGGGTACCGTTGCCGGCAATATTGGGGGAGGGGGGTCTCATGAATTCCAGCGAAATCCGGGTGGCGCTTCGGTGGATTCTCAGTCGGTCATGGCTGGGGGCGGCTGTGGCTACCCACTCGGCGCTAGCGGGATTGGGATTCGTCGTGTTGTCTCAGACCGGTTGGGCTGGAGCGTATTCCTGGATCTTTGCTGCCGTTGGCACGGTGATCGCTGTGTTCGTTCCGTGGATCAACTGGTGGTTTCAACGAAAATACGCAGCTCGGAGCGAGGCCAAACAACGTCTGGCGAAAGTCACCGACACACTGCCGATGCCGACCAGGCCGGTCGACCGTCGGCCGTCGTCTCTGCTCGCAGCTGACAACCGCGTCATCGAGTTCATCGACCATCGAGAGGACCGGGCGACGCTGAGTGCGTGGGCAGACGACGAACTGTCGGCGCCCATCTTGTTCCTCAAAGGCAGCACCGGTACCGGAAAAACTCGCTTGACGATCGAGTGGGCGGCGCAGAGGACGGACTTGGCGGTACTCCGAGTCCGTCCGGGAACAGAAGCATCCATTGTCGGTGACGCGAACGCTCTCGATAAGTCTGTCGCGCTAGTAGTCGATCTGACATTTCCTCGACCCGAGCTGAACTCGCTCATCAACGACCTGGCGCGCTCTTCTGGTCGAAAGATCCGACTGATCATCGAAATTCGCACCGAGGCCATGATCGAACACCTACGCGCGTCGGTCGACACGCAGGGTCGACTGCTTCTCGAAACGGCCGCTTCTCATACCCTCTCGATCTGCGACGGCGATGCCGACGTCGTCCGGCGGATACGCAGGGCTCACGCTGACTTACGGGCGAAACTGAATATTCAGGAAGCGCCGCTCCCTGAATTGGCCGCGCCGTGCACCTTCAGGTCCATCAACGAAACCGTGGTGGCTTCAATACTGGGTGATATCAGTGCAGATCGGAAATCGATTGGTGGTGCGCTGCTCAGCAGTGAAGCCGCCGCGTGGCGTGCCGGTGGACCTGGCTTCTCGCCGTCGATCGATCCTGCGACGGCTATGGCGTGTATCGGGTCGTTGACGTTGTTCGGTGCACATTCGGAACTTGCCGCGGTGGATCTGCTCCGCCTAGTGCCGGAACTGGCGGACGCACGCCTCGAAAGGCGGTACGAACTGGCGCGTTGGATACGTCGTCTCTACCCCGGAGCCGCTGATACTGAGTTTGTCGGTCACATCGAACCGCCGTCGTTGCAGCACGCGGTGTGCGGATCGATCGACTCGAGCGTCATCGACTCGATGTCGGCGCATCCTGGCTTGCCGAAAACGGCGGTTGCCCGAGCGTTGGCAGTGCTGATTCCTGCTTCTGTCACATTCCCGCACCTTGCTGGTGCTGTGTCGAATCTGCTGCATTCCGCTGTAGGCGAAAACCTTCCGGATGCCGTCCGCACAGCAATTCTCACTCAGAGACCCATCGATGTGGATCGTGCGGTGGCTCAGGCTGTTGCGGGCGGCGAGGTCGAAATCAGTGAGACCACCATCGCGATGCTGTCGACACTCATTGGGCATCGAATGCTGGTGACGCGAGCGGCAGTAGCCGGAAACACGGTGTCGAGTGCTCGGCAAAGCGGAGACCTGCACGAACTGGCGCTTGCGCTCGATGACCTGCACATGGCTTCCAGAGTTGCGGGAGATTCTGGAGCCGCGTTGGAATCGGTGAAGGAGGCATTCGATCTGTACGAGGTGCTGTGCGCCGAAAACTCGACGGTCTCCGTAAGGGAGCGCGCTGCGCAGGCCGCAATGAACGTCGGAAAGGCGTTGTACGAGCGCGGCCGTTACAGCGATGCGCGTTCGTACCTCGAAAAGTCCGAGTCCGGATATCGCGCGCTGTACGCCGATGTCGGTGAGAACATGGTGGGACGCCTGGCGATGGTTCGAGC